>JAUNHB010000038.1 GCA_030524125.1 Eubacteriales bacterium
CTACCGGGCGGATTCAGGACTTGCACCCGTTAGAAACGTGCGCCGCCAGGCGCACGATAGAAAAAAGGCGCAGCCATCCCCGGCTGCGCCTCTTTTCTCTTCTCTCTGTCCTTATACTCCTCCCACGGCCGCCTTCATCTCCCGCACGAAAGCCGCCACATGGGGCGCGGCGTCCCTGCCGTACTGCTCGATCAGCTTCACGATGGCCGAGCCGACGATGACGCCGTCGGAGACGGCGGCCATGCGGGCGGCCTGCTCCGGTCCGGAGATGCCAAAGCCGATGGCCGCCGGAATGTCGGCCGCCTGCTTCACCTGCTCCACCATCGTCTTTACGTCCGCCGCGATCTCGCTTCTCATGCCCGTGACGCCAAGGGAGGACACGCAGTAGACGAAGCCTTCCGCCTCTCTGGCGATCATGGCGATCCGTCCCTCGGAGGTGGGCGCGATCAGGGAAATGAGCTCCAGACCGTGAGCCCGGCACACCGACGCGAACTCCTCCTTCTCCTCAAAGGGCACGTCCGGCAGGATCAGTCCGTCCATGCCGGCCTCTGCCGCCCGCTTTGCAAAGCGCTCCGCTCCGTAAGAATAGACCACGTTGGCGTAGGTCATGAACACCATAGGGACCGTCACCTCCCGGCGAAGCTCCGCCGCCATGTCGAGGATCCGGTCCGTCGTCACGCCGCCCGACAGCGCCCGCAGGCTGGCGGCCTGGATGACCGGGCCCTCGGCCGTGGGATCGGAAAACGGGATCCCCAGCTCGATGAGATCCGCCCCGGCCTCGGCCATGGCCTTCACGACCGCCTTCGTCGTCTCCAGATCCGGGTCGCCGCAGGTAATAAAAGGAATGAACGCCTTTCCGTTCTGAAACGCCTCTTTGATTCTACTCATGGATATCCTCCCCTCTGTACCGCGCGATCGCCGCACAATCCTTGTCTCCCCGCCCGGAGAGATTGACGACCAGGATCTGGTCTTTGTCCATCGCGGGGGCCAGCTTCTTCGCATAGGCCACCGCATGGGCGCTCTCGATGGCCGGGATGATGCCCTCCGCCCGGCTCAGGTATTCAAACGCGTCCACCGCCTCGTCGTCGGTGACCGCCACATATTCCGCCCGGCCCGTGTCGTGGAGCCATGCGTGCTCCGGTCCCACGCCCGGATAATCCAGTCCCGCCGAGATGGAATAGACCGGCGCGATCTGTCCGTACTCGTCCTGGCAGAAATAAGATTTCATGCCGTGGAAGATGCCGAGCCGCCCGGTCGTGATCGTGGCCGCGGTCTCAAAGGTGTCCGCTCCCCGTCCCGCGGCCTCGCAGCCGATCAGGCGCACCGACTGATCCCCGATGAAATGATAAAACGCGCCGATGGCGTTGGAGCCTCCGCCCACGCAGGCCAGCACCGCGTCCGGAAGCCGTCCCTCCGCCTCCATGCACTGCTCCTTGATCTCTTTAGAGATCACCGCCTGAAAATCCCGCACGATGGTCGGGAACGGGTGCGGTCCCATGACCGAGCCGAGCACATAGTGGGTGTCCGCGATCCGGTTGGTCCACTCCCGCATCGTCTCGGACACGGCGTCCTTCAGCGTGCCGGTCCCCGACGACACCGGGTGCACCTGCGCCCCCAGAAGCCGCATTTTGTACACGTTCAGCGCCTGACGCTCCGTGTCCTCCTTCCCCATGAAGACCTCGCACTCCATCCCCATGAGGGCCGCCGCGGTGGCCGTGGCCACGCCGTGCTGACCCGCGCCCGTCTCGGCGATGACGCGGGTCTTTCCCATTTTCTTCGCCAGCAGCACCTGCCCCAGCACATTGTTGATCTTGTGGGCCCCTGTATGGTTCAGATCCTCTCTCTTGAGATAGACCTTCGCTCCGCCCAGCTCCTCCGTCATTTTCTTTGCGAAATAAAGCCGCGACGGACGTCCCGCATAGTTGTTGAACAGCTCCGTAAGCTCCCGGTTGAACTGCCCGTCGTTTTTATAAAAATTGTAGGCTTCCTCCAGCTCGATGACCGCGTTCATCAGCGTCTCCGGGATATACTGTCCGCCGTGGACGCCGAAGCGCCCTCTTGATCTTTCGTTTCTCTCTTCCATCCTCTCACCAGCTCCTCACTGTCTCTGTCATTTCTCGTATTTTATCCGGATCCTTCCTTCGGCCGGTCTCCACGCCGGAGCTTACGTCCACGCACCATGGGCGGAACCGCTCCATGGCCTCCTCCACATTTTCGAGCCGCAGGCCGCCGGCCAGGATGAACGGCCGGTCCGGCGCGTCGTCCTCCATCAGCCTCCAGTCGAAGCACCGTCCCGTGCCGAAGCCGTTGTCCAAAAGGATCCGGTCCGCCCCGCTCTTTCTGGCTTCCCGCAGATCCTTCGCCTCCGCGATCCGGTACGCCTTCCAGATCTCGCAGCCGGGCGCCTCCTCCCGGAGCGTCCTCATATACGCCTCAGTTTCGTTCCCGTGGAGCTGGGCGATCTGGATCAGCCCGTCTCTCAGATAAGAGACGATCTGCTCCGCCGGGGCGTCCACGAACACCCCCACCGCCGGGATCCCCGGATCCAGCCGTTCCCGGAAGCGCTCCATCTGCTCCCGCTCCACATGCCGGTGGCTGGGCGGATAGAACACAAAGCCCGCGAAATCCGGCCGGACCCGGTTGACGCAGTCCACGTCGCATTCCCGGTACAATCCGCATATTTTGATCTTTGTCTTATGCATGGGCCGCCTCCCGGAAGCGCGCAAGCGCCTCCTCCTTACAGGGCGACCGCATGAGCGCCTCGCCCACCAGCACCGCGTCCGCTCCGGACGCCGCCAGCGCCCGGACGTCCTCCGGTCCCCGGACGCCCGACTCCGCCACAAAGAGGACGTCCGCCGGGATCCGCTCCCTGAGCCTCTCCGCGTTGGAGAGATCCACGGTGAAATTTTTCAGATTCCGGTTGTTGACGCCGATCACTCCGGCCCCGGCCATGAGGGCGGACTCGATCTCCGCCTCGTCGTGCGTCTCCGTCAGCGCGGTCAGTCCAAGTGCCCCGCAGATCTCCAGATATTCCCGAAGCCTCTCCGTCTCCAGCAGAGCGCAGATCAGAAGCACCGCGTCCGCTCCCATGGCCTTCGCCTCGTAGATCTGGTAGGCGTCCACCGTAAAATCCTTCCGGATCATGGGCAGGCCCACGCTTCCCCGGATCTCCCGGAAAATATCGTCGGAACCCAGAAACCATTTCGGCTCCGTGAGCACCGAGATGCAGTCGGCTCCCGCCCGCTCGTATTCCGCGGCGATGTCCATGTATGGGAAGCGGAGATCGATCACGCCTTTCGAGGGTGACGCCTTCTTCACCTCGCAGATCAAGGAAAGCCCTTCCCTTCCCACCGCCTCCGCAAATCTGAGATCTCCCTTCGGCAGCGCCTCCGCCGTTCGTCTCATCTCTTCCAACGGTATTTTCTTCTTTGCCTCCGCGACCCGAAAGGCCGCGTACTCCGCCAGTTCGTCTAAAATCATATCGCTTGTTCGCTCCTTATGCGTTGGATTCTCTTATGAAGGCTTCCAGCTCCCGCATGGCCGCGCCGCTGTCGATGAGTCTTGCCGCAAGGCTCACTCCGCCCGCGAGACTGTCCGCTTTTCCGCCGATGTAAAGCCCTGCCCCGGCGTTCAGAAGGACTGCGTCCCGTTTGGCTCCCCGCTCTCCGGCCAGAATGCTCCGGGTGATCTGCGCGTTCTCCTGCGGCGTCCCGCCCTTCAGCGCATCCTTCGGGGCCGTCGCAAGGCCAAAATCCTCCGGCCGGATCTCGTATGTCCGGAACCGGTCGCCCTCAAACTCGCAGATCGTAGTGGGCGCGCTGACGGAGATCTCGTCCAGGCGATCCTGTCCGTAGACCGCCATGCCCCGCTTCACTCCCAGCCGGGAAAGCACTCTCGCCATGGGCTCCGCCATATTTTCCGCGTATACGCCCAGCACCTGCATGTTGGCGTGCCCCGGATTGGTCAGCGGCCCGAGGATATTGAACACGGTCCGCACGCCCAGCTCCTTCCGCACCGGCCCCACATATTTCATCGAGGTGTGATATTTCTGGGCGAAGAAAAAGCAGATGCCGATTTTCTGCAAGAGCTCCCTGCATTTTTCCGGCGTCAGGTCGATGTTCACGCCCAGCGCCTCCAGGCAGTCCGCCGCGCCGCTTCTGGAGGACGCCGCCCGGTTGCCGTGCTTTGCCACCGGGATCCCGCCCGACGCGATGACCACGGAGGCGGTGGTGGAAATGTTGAAAGAGCCCGCTCCGTCCCCTCCGGTCCCCACGATCTCCAGCAGGTCGCCGTCGTACTCCACGGGCAGAGCATGGGACCGCATGGCCGACGCGCAGGCCGTGATCTCTTCGATGGTCTCTCCTTTGGCGGACAGCGCCGCCAGAAACGCCGCCGTCTGTACCTGGGACGTCCCGCCGCTCATGATCTCGTTCATCACCTCGTTCGCCTGTCCGTAGGTCAGATCCCTTCCGTCGATCAACGATGCCGTCGCTTCTCTAATCATATCTGTCTCCTCCTGTCAAATGTTATATGGTCCTGCGCCCCCGTCGGAACGCCCCAGAAAATTTCTCAGTATCCTGATCCCGTCCGGCGTCAGGATGGACTCCGGATGGAACTGTACTCCGTAGATTGGGAACTCCCGGTGCATGACGCCCATGATCTCCCCATCCGCCGTCCTCGCCGTAACCAGCAGTTCCCGCGGGATCGTCTCCGGGACCGCCGCCAGCGAATGGTACCGGGCCGCCGGGATCACCGGCTCCATCCCCCGGAAGATCGGGCAGTCCGTATCCAGCTCCACCTGCGACTGCTTGCCGTGCATCAGCTCCTTTGCATAGGAGACCGTCGCCCCGAACGCCTGGCAGATCGCCTGATGGCCGAGGCACACGCCGAGGATGGGAATCTCTCTTCCCAGCGTCCCCGCCGCCTCCACGCACACGCCCGCGTCCTTCGGGGCTCCCGGTCCCGGCGAGAGGATCAGCCGGTCCGGGCGGAGCGCCCGAATCTCCTCCACCGTCATCTCGTCGTTTCGGATCACCCGGATGTCCGGGTCGATGGAGCCCACCAGCTGATACAGATTATAAGAAAAACTGTCGTAATTATCAATCAGCAGAATCATCCTTCCAGCCCTCCCTGCGCCGTCTCAAGCGCGCTCATCACGGCCTTCGCCTTGTTGATGCACTCCTGATATTCTGTCTTTGGCACACTGTCCGCCACGATGCCCGCTCCGCTGCGGACGAACACCTTGCCGTTTTTCCTGTAGGCGATCCGGATCGCGATGCAGGTGTCCAGATTGCCGGTCAGATCCAGATAGCCGACTGCCCCGCCGTAGATCCCGCGCTTGTTGTTCTCAAGCTCGTTGATGATCTGGCAGGCCCGCAGCTTCGGGGCTCCCGACAGCGTCCCGGCCGGGAGTACGGCGTCCACCGCGTCCAGAGCGTCCCGCCCTTCCCGGATCGTTCCCCGCACCGTGGAGCCGATATGCATGACATGGGAAAATTTTTCAATGCTCATATACCGCTCCACCTGCACCGACCAGAACTCGCTGATCTTGCCGATGTCGTTTCGTCCGAGATCCACCAGCATGTTGTGCTCGGAGCGCTCCTTCTCGTCGGCCAGCAACTCCTCCTGAAGCCGCTCGTCCTCCTCCTCCGTCCTCCCTCTCGGCCTCGTCCCGGCCAGCGGAAAGGTGTGGAGCGTCCCGTCCTCAAGCTTCACCAGCGTCTCCGGCGACGCCCCTGCGATCTCCATGTCGTCGCTGGAAAAGTAGAACATGTACGGGGATGGATTGACGGTCCGGAGCACCCGGTAGGCGTCCAGCAGGCTTCCCTCGTAGTCCGCCTCCATCCGGTTGGACAGCACCGCCTGAAAGATGTCTCCCTCCCGGATATACGCCTTCGCCCGCTCCACCATGCCGCAGAACTCCTCCTCGCCGAACAGCGCCCGGAACCCGGAGACGCACCGGCCCGGCTTCGGCTCTGCCGCTTCCCCGTCCCGGATCAGCCTCCTCATGGTTTCCAGCTCCACCTTTGCCCGGTGGTACTCCGTCTCCAGCTCCCCGCAGCGGATGTTCACGATCAGGATGATCTTCTGGCGAAAATGGTCGAAGGCGACGACCTTGTCAAAGAGCATCAGATCCACGTCCTTGAAGCCCTCCGTGTCCTCGGCGTCCAGCTCCAGCGACGGTTCCGCATATTTCATATAATCGTAGGAGAAATATCCCACAAGACCGCCCGTGAACGTGGGAAGTCCGGGCAGTTTCGGGCTTTTATTCTCCCGCAGCACCTGACGGATGTACTCGCCTGGATGTCTCGTCTCCACCGTGACGGACGTGCCGTTTTTGATGATCAGCTTCCCGTCGGTACAGGTCAGCTCCAGCTTCGGGTCATATCCGAGGAAGGTATAGCGCCCCCATTTCTGGTTGTCCTCCGCCGACTCCAGCAGATAGCAGTGTCGGCTGACCCGCATCAGCTTTTTCAGCACGCCGATGGGCGTGTATTCGTCCGCGTACAGCTCCGCGCTGACGGGGATACATTGGTACGCGCCCTCCCCGGCAAGTTTTCTCGCTTCCTCGATCTCCGGTTTTACGTTCATGTTCCGATCCTTCCTCTCTGTAGTGATGCAAGCGTGGGACGTTCAGCATGGGACGTTCAGCCCGCGCCATTCGCAAAGCCGCGGAGCGTTTTTGTGCAACAGGAAATTCGGGAGAATTTTCTATTGCACAAAAAACGTCCTTGACAAACTTTCGTTTGCCAAGGACGAGCGATCTTTTCTGCCCGCGGTGCCACCTTGCTTTGCGGAACCGGCGGTCCCGCACCCTCACGGAATACTGACATATTCCCGGCAACTGACGTATGCCTCCACGTCGCAGAATACTCGGCGTCCTCTCTCAAGGACAGTCCTTTGACTGCGCCCTCGGCGGTCCATTTGACAATCTGGGTTCGGTCCGGCTCTCAGCTCCCCGGGCTCTCTGTGCGTCCATCACTGCCGTTATCTCCGCTTCATCGGTTTAAAGTGTTATCGGATTCAATTGATTTTCTATATCTTAGCAAAAAGTGTCCGGGCTGTCAAGAGCCGAAGTGAACTTTCGTCAATAACCGTTCAGCCCGCGCCATCCGCAAAGCCGCGCTTCCGGCCGGCTGAACGGTTACGCCTGCTTCTCCTCTTTCACGATCTGAATATGCACGTCCCGGAGCTGCTTTTCCTCCACTTCGGCGGGCGCGCCCATCATGACGTCCTGCGCGTTCTTGTTCATGGGGAACGGAATGATCTCCCGGATACTCTCCTCCCCCGCGATCAGCATGACCATGCGGTCCACGCCCGGCGCGATGCCCGCGTGGGGCGGCGCTCCGTAGCAGAACGCGTTGTACATGGCCGGGAACTTGGCCTTGACGTCCTCCTCGCCCAGTCCCACGATATTGAACGCCTTGACCATGATCTCCGGGTCATGGTTCCGGACGGCTCCAGACGACAGCTCCACGCCGTTGCAGACCAGATCGTACTGGTAGGCGAGGATCTTCAGCGGATCCTGCTTCTCCAGCGCGTCCATGCCTCCCTGCGGCATGGAGAACGGGTTGTGGCAGAACTCCAGCTCCCCGGACTCCTCCCCGATCTCGTACATGGGGAAGTCCACGATCCAGCAGAACTCATAGCAGTTTTTGTCCATATAAGCGTCGGACAGGCCGCCCAGCATCTTCCTAAGGACGCCCGCGGTCTTCTGCGCGGTCTTTAAATCCCCTGCGGTCAGGCCGACAAAATCTCCGGCGGTCAGGCCCAGAGCCTCGATCACCGCCTCTTTTTTGTCCTGAAGGAATTTGGAGATGCCGCCCACCAGCTCGCCCTTCTCGTCCAGCCGGAACCAGTACGCCTTCTGTCCGCTCTGTACCTCCACGTCGGCGCACAGCTTGTCGATGACCTTTCTCGTGCCGGTAAAGGCCGGAGCCTTGACCGCCTTCACTCTCTTTCCCTCAAAGGCCGGGAAGCCGCAGTCCGCCAGCGCCTCCGTGGCGTCGGTGACCAGAAGTTTGATCCGCAGATCCGGCTTGTCGGAGCCGTACTGCTCCATGGCGTCCAGATAGGCGATCCGCTTGAACGGAGGCTTGGAAGCCTCTTTGTAAATGCCGTATTTGGAGAAGATGGGCGGAAGCACGTCCTCCAGCACGGCGAACACGTCGTCCTGGCTGGCGAAGGCCATCTCCATATCCAGCTGATAGAACTCTCCCGGCGAACGGTCCGCTCTGGCGTCCTCGTCCCGGAAGCAGGGAGCGATCTGGAAATACCGGTCGAAGCCCGACGCCATCAGAAGCTGCTTGAACTGCTGCGGCGCCTGCGGCAGCGCGTAAAATTTCCCCGGATGGTTTCTGGACGGGACGAGATAGTCTCTCGCGCCCTCCGGCGAGGAGCAGGTCAGGATCGGCGTCGTGATCTCCAGAAAATCGTGCGCGGTCATGCTCTGGCGCAGATCCGCCACGATCCGGCTCCTCATGACGATCCGGTCCTTCACGGCCGGATTGCGCAGATCCAGATAGCGGTATTTCAGGCGAAGATTCTCGTCCGCCTCCTTGGAGTGGTTGATCTGGAACGGCAGCTCGTTGTAGCGGCACCTTCCCAAAAGCTCCACCGACTCCGGCACCACCTCGATCTCACCGGTGGGCAGCCTGTCGTTTTTGCTGCTGCGCTCTCTGACGGTCCCCTCCACGGCGATGGTGGATTCATAGTTCAGCTCGGAGAGCTGCTCCATGATCTCCTCCGTCTCCACGACGATCTGCGTCGTGCCATAAAAATCCCGGAGGATCAGAAATCCTAAATTTTTGCTGACTTTGCGGATGTTCTCATACCATCCCACCAGACGGACTCTGCTGCCCGCGTCCGTGAGTCTGAGCTCCCCGCAGTTGTGGGTTCTTCCCTGCATAGCTTGTCTACCTCTCTTATCTATCGAAAAAATTCTTTAAACTCCGTGTAGCCTTCCCTGGAAAGCTGCTCCTTCTGGAACTTTTTATTTTTGTTCATCATGGCCACGAGCACCTGCGCGCCCGTCTCCCGCTCTCTGGCGGCCTCCGCCAGCACCTCGCACATCTTGTCCGCCGGCATGTTTTTCTCGATCAGAAACGCCTTTTTGCCGGACGCGCCGGGAACCTGGAAGCCCTGCTCCAGAAGGATCGTGATGATCCGCTCGAAGCCGATGGAAAATCCGCAGGCCGGGGTGTCGTTTCCGGTGAATTTGCCGATCATCCTGTCGTACCGGCCGCCGCCCGCCACGGAGCTGCCGAACTCCGGCATCTCGATCTCAAAGATCGTCCCCGTGTAGTAGGACATGCCGCGCACCAGCGTCGGGTCGAAGACCAGCGCAAAATCGGCCGCCTTCGCGGACTCCACGCTCCTCTGGATCGTGCGGAGATTTTCCATGACGCCGTCCTCCAGCGCGCCGGACAGCGTCTCCTCCAGATAGGCCAGCGGATCGTCCGCAGACTCCATGCCGGTGAACATGCCCACGTATTTTTCCACGCTGTCGGAGGGGAAGCCCGCCTCCAGAAGCTCCGTTTTCACGCCGTCCCAGCCGATCTTGTCCATCTTGTCGAGGATGATGAACACCAGATCATACTGCTCCTCGGGGAAACCGCAGACGGCGGCCATGGCCTTCAGGATGCGGCGCTCGTTGACGCGCACCTTGAACCCGCCGAAGCCCAGCTTTCCGAGAAGGGTCGTGGTGGCCAGGATCAGCTCGATCTCTGCCAGACAGCCCGGCTCTCCCAAAATGTCGATGTCGCACTGGACGAACTGGCGGAAGCGTCCTCTCTGAGGTCTGTCCGCCCGCCACACGCTGCCGATCTGCAGCGCCTTGAAGGGCGACGGCAGGTTCGCCGCATTGTTGGCGTAAAACCGAGAAAGGGGCAGCGTCAGGTCATAGCGAAGGCCGCTGTCGGTCAGATCCGCCTCGCTCTGGGCAGTCTCCAGATTCAGCTTCTCCCCGCGCTTCATGATCTTGAAGATCAGCTTCTCATTGTCCCCGCCCTGCTTGCTGCACAGGTTCTCGATGTGCTCCACGCACGGAGTCTCGATGGGGGAGAAGCCGAAGCTTTTATAAGTCTCTTTGATCAGCCCGGTCACGTAATCCCGCACCTGCATCTCGCCGGGCAGGATATCCTTCATGCCGGTCACCGGTTTCTTCTTCAATGGCATACTATCTTCCTCTCTGTTCTTGTCTGTCCGGCTCCTTCACCGCAGATGCTCCGCGAAAAAGCGTTCCTTCCTCTCGATCATCTCGTCGATGCGGTCGATATACTGACCCACGTCCTTGACGTTTTCCACCCGCTCGATCCGGTTTTCGTCGGGATACCGCTCCGACGGGGGCAGGACCAGCTTGGAGATCGCTCCGGCTCCGGCTGCAAGAATCGTCTGTTTTTCTTCCATAATAAGTATATTGTAAATCCCGGCTTTGTCAACCTTTGCATAGCCCACATTTTCAAAATTCCCGGCCATGTTCTTCTGACGGTACAGATAATAGGGCGACAGTCCCATTTCCGCGCAGTGCCGCGCCGTCATATCCATGATCTGCATATTGTTCTCAAGGCCCATCTCCTCATACTGCTCCTTGAAGAGATTCAGCCGGGCCGCCCGCTTGATGGCCAGCGAATGGACCGTGACGCTGTCCGGCGCCAGCTCCGTGATCCTCTGCATCGTGCGCTCCACATCCTCGTAGCCTTCCCCCGGCAGTCCCACGATCAGATCCATGTTGATGTGGGAAAAGCCCATCTCTCTGGCGAGACGGTACGCCTCCTCCACCTGCGCCACCGTGTGCCTGCGCCCGATCACGTCCAGCGTCTGCTGGTTCATAGTTTGCGGATTGATGGAGATCCGGTCGATCCCGTGGTCCAGAAGCACCTGAAGCTTCGCCCTCGTGATGCTGTCGGGCCGTCCCGCCTCCACCGTAAATTCCTGAAGATGCGTCAGGTCAAAGCAGGTCTGAAGCTTCGTCAGCAGCCGGTCCAGCTGGCGCGGCTCCAGCGTCGTGGGCGTGCCGCCTCCCACATACACCGTGTTGAGCTTCCTTTGACGGAACCTCTCCGACAGGTAATCAAGCTCCCTGCACAGAGCGTCCAGATATTCGTCCACCCGCTTTCTCCAGCGGCTCAGCGGATAGGAGGAAAACGAGCAGTACAGACAGATGCTCGGGCAGAACGGGATCCCCACGTAGAGACTGTATCCGTCCTGGTAATCGATATTTCTCAGGATGTACTGCTCCCGGTTCGCGATCATGACGCTGAGGGCTGTCTTCTCATTACTGGTCAGGTAGGTGCGCCGCATATAATCCGCGATCTCCACGTTTTTCTTTCCCTGCTCCAGAAGCCCCATGGCGATCTTCGTGGGGCGGATGCCCGTCAGCGTCCCCCACGGGAGCGTCTGCCCCGTGTACTCTGACAGCGTCCCGTAGATCAGCCGCTTCAGCCGGTTCTTCGTCTCTTTCCGGTCGGCGTAGTCGATATCCGACGCCCCCTCTCCCTTCGGCTCCCCGTTTTCCGTAAGGTGAAAGGTCACCGTCCGGTCCGTAAAGGCCACGGACATCCGGAGGGACGTCTCCTCCGAAAATGTCTCCTGCACCCGCACCTGCACGTCCTCCTTCGGAAAAAACGCCTTCACGAGCGAATGGATGTCGTACTCAAAGCTGGGCCTGTTCACAATTACTTCTATCATAGAAATCCTCTTTCTCCTTTATGGCTCGCAAAGCAAACGTCTGCCCCTGCCAGGCGGCGGATCACGCCTTCCGGCAGGGGCAGGTCATCGCTTTCCTACACAACAAACGGATTATACTGCTTTTCTTCGCCGATGGTCGTATCTCCTCCGTGTCCCGGACACACTCTCGTGTCGTCCGGCAGGAGGAACAGCTTCTCCTTCACCGCCCGCACCAGCGCGGACGCGCTTCCTCCCGGAAAATCGCTGCGTCCCACGGAGCCCTGAAAGAGCGTGTCTCCGGAGAAGAGACATCCGATCTGCGGACAATAGTAGCACGCTCCGCCCGGCGTGTGCCCCGGCGTGTGGTACACCACAAGCCCGATACCCGCCGGGGCGATCTTCTGCCCGTCCCGGAGCAGCTCGTCGGCTGTGAGCGAGATCCGGGGCCCGAACAGAAACGCGGACAGATTTTTCTTCGTGTCCGCCAGAAGCTCCGCCTCCTCCCGGAGGGCATAGACCGGCGCGCCCGAGGCCGCTTTTACCGCCTCCACGGCTCCGATATGATCCACATGCCCGTGAGTCAGAAGGATCGCTCTGATCTTCCAGCCGTTTTTTTCGGCGTAAGCCAGGATGTCCTCCGCCTGGTCTCCGGGATCGAAGACCAGCGCCTCCTTTGTGTCCTCTCTGACGAGAAACCAGCAGTTTTCCCCCAGATCTCCCACGGTGATCTTTGCCGTCTTTAACTCAGCCATAGTCTCTCTCCTTCCGCGCGCGTCCGCTCCCGGACGGCGCCTCCTCCCGGACGGTCAGCTCGCCGACCGCTCGATATCCAGCACGCTCTCCACCTGACGGAGCTTCTCGATGATCTTGTTGAGCTCCTCCACGCTGTGGATGTCGAAGCTGATGGTGATCGTCGCCGTCCCCTGCTTGCTCGTGCGCACATTCATGGACGTGACGTCGATGTTTCTCTCGGTGAGCGTTCTGGAAATATCCACCAGAAGCCCGGTCCGGTTGTTGCCGTAGATCTTGATCTCGGTGGTGTATTTCTCCCCGGCCGGGATCTGCGCGCCGCTCTGCCATTCGGCGTCGATCAGCCGCTCCCGCTCGGACTCCGCCAGATGCAGCATGTTCACGCAGTCGGTCCGGTGGATCGTCACGCCCCTTCCCCTGGTCACGAAGCCCACGATCTCGTCGCCCGGCACCGGGTTGCAGCACTTGGAAAAGCGCACGGCCACGTCGTCGATGCCCTTGACTACGATGCCGCTCTTCGACTTGGTGATCCGGATCTTCTGCTCTTTGGACTCTCCCACGCTCTCCATGATTTTGGCGTCCGTGACGGCCTTCTTTCTGGCCTTCTCGTACTCCTCCACCATCTTGTTGACCACCTGGCCCTCCTTCAGACCTCCGTGGCCCACCGCCGCCAGCACCGACTCCCAGTCGCGGAAGCCGTACTTGCGCAGCACGCTCTCCTGATATTCCGGCCGCACCACCTGCTGCTGGGGGATGCCCTTCATCTTGCAGTACTGGGCGATCAGCTCCTTGCCCTTGACGATGTTTTCCTCTTTGAACTCCGTCTTGAACCACTGGTTGATCTTGTTTTTCGCCTGCGTGCTCTTGACGATGTTGAGCCAGTCCCGGCTGGGCCCCTTGGAGTTCTGGGACGTGATGACCTCGACCCGGTCGCCGTTTTTGATCACATAGTCGATGGGCACCAGCTTGCCGTTGACTCTGGCTCCGATCATCTTGTTTCCCACGGCGCTGTGGATGCTGTAAGCGAAGTCGATGGTGTTGGAGCCGTTGGGAAGCGTCTTGACGTCTCCTCCCGGCGTGAAGCAGTAGACGCTCTCGGAGAACAGATCCAGATCGCTCTTTAAGAGGCTCATAAACTCCCGGTTGTCGGACATGTCCCTCTGCCACTCGAGGATCTGGCGCAGCCACGTCAGCTTGGCCTCCGCGCTGTTCTTTCCCTCCACGTTCTGTTCGTTGCTGCCGCCGCTCTCCTTGTATTTCCAGTGGGCCGCGATGCCGTACTCCGCCGTCCGGTGCATCTCATAGGTCCGGATCTGGATCTCGAAGGGCTGTCCCTTCGGTCCGATCAGCGTCGTGTGCAGCGACTGGTACATGTTGGCCTTCGGCATGGCGATATAGTCCTTGAAGCGGCCGGGGATCGGCTTGTACATCTCGTGGATCACGCCCAGCGCGGCGTAGCAGTCCTTGACCGACTCCACCAGGATCCGCACCGCAAAAAGGTCGTAGATCTGATCCAGCGTCTTGTCCTGATTGACCATCTTCTTATAGATGCTGAAAAAATGCTTGACCCGGCCCTGCACGTCCGCCTCGATGCTGGCGTTGTCCATGTGCTGCTTGACCTCCGCCACGATGGACTGGACATACTTCTCCCGCACGCTTTTCTTGTCGGAGATCTGGGACACCAGATCGTAATAGACCTCCGGCTCCAGATATTTGAGCGCCAGATCGTCCAGCTCGATCTTCACCTTGGAGATACCGAGCCTCTGGGCGATGGGCGCGTAGATGTCCATCGTCTCGCGCGCCTTTTCCCGTTGCTTCTCAGGCTTCATATATTTGAGCGTCCGCATGTTGTGCAGACGGTCCGCCAGCTTGATCAGGATGACGCGGATGTCCTTGGCCATGGCCAGAAACATTTTCCGGAGGTTCTCCGCCTGCTCATCCACCTTGTCGGCGGAGTAGTTGAGCTGTCCTAACTTGGTGACGCCGTCCACCAGAAGAGCCACCTCGTCCCCGAACTCCCGGGCCAGCTCCTCGCTGGTCATGGGAGTGTCCTCCACCACGTCGTGGAGAAGCCCCGCGGCGATGCTCTCCTTGTCAAGCTCCAGATCCGCCAGTATGATGGCAACACAAAGAGGGTGAATGATATAAGGTTCACCCGACTTGCGCGCCTGCCCCTCGTGGGCCTTCTTCGCCACCTGATATGCCTTTTCGATCATGGAAAGGTCTGCGGACGGATGGTATCTGGTCACGCTTTTGACCAGCTCCTGGTACAGCTCGTCCGGACTGGTAAAATCCTCCATGGCCTTTACGCTTCTGTCGTCGTCCTTTACTTCCCTTGCCTGTTCTTCCGTCATATCGATCACCGTTTCTTTATCAAAAATCTCTGTTCGCAGTACGCCTTCCCGGACGCGTCAGTTCCCCTCGTACCGGATCAGGCTCTCCACATCATACTGCTTCAGCCGCTCTCTGCCCTTGAGCCCCGCCAGCTCCATGAGGAATACGATCTTTACGACCTCTCCTCCCAGCGATTCCACCATTTTGGCCGCCGCCTCGATGGTGCCTCCCGTGGCGATCAGGTCGTCGATCAGGACTACCCTCTGCCCCGGCCGGACGGAATCCTTATGCATCTCGATCTCGGCGCTTCCGTACTCCAGATCGTACTTCATGGACACCGTCTCCCTCGGAAGCTTGCCCTTCTTTCTCACAAGGACAAAGGGCTTGTGCAGGTTGTAGGCCACCGGCATTCCGAAAATAAAGCCTCTCGATTCCGTCCCCGCGATCACGTCGAACTCCACTCCCTTAAGCTTATCCTGAAGGCCGTCGATGGCGAGCTGCAGACCGTCCGCGTCCTGAAGGATGCTCGTCACGTCCCGGAAAATGATCCCCGGCTCCGGATAATCCGGAATGCTCGTCACATACTCTTCCAATTTTTTCATCCGTATCTCTCCTTTGACTGTCAGTCTGGACATATTTTGCCCACGGTACTGTTAATATAGCATAAATTTTCTGCTGTGGCAATATTCCGGCCGCAATCGGGAAAGCAGGCGCGCAGGCGTCCCGGCGCGGGGCGCTGAAAAAATCCCGGACTCATCCGGGATTCCTGAAAAAAGCCTGTTCATCAGAACTTGCCTTATATGATTTTCCTCAGCTCCAGCCCGTCATCCGGATCTGGAGCTTTTTCACGCCCCGGAACTCGTTGATCTCCGGGTAATACAAGATGCACATCCGCGTTTTCTGACGGAGACGTTCCAGTTCCCCGTCCATGCCGTCGTGAAAATAGACGGCCTCGAGGGCGGTCCCGCTTCCGTCCTGAAGCTTCAGCCGCAGCACGTTCCGGTTTTTTCCAAGCACCCGCGCTTCTATGATCCGCACGTCTCTGGCGGCGAACACCGGCTTTTCGTTGCCCTTTCCGAAGGGCTCCAGAAGAGAAAGCTCCTCCGCCAGCCGCTCCGACACATAGGCGAACGGAAGCGCCATGTCGATGTGCACCACCTCGGTCAGATCGTCGTCGGTCAGCGTACAGAGCTCGTTCAGTCGTCTCCTGAACAGCTCCACGTTTTCCTCTGGCATGGACACGCCCGCCGCCATGGGATGGCCGCCGTACTTTGTATAAAGCTCCCTGCAGCGGCTCATCTCCTCGAACATGGAGTACGTCTCGATGGAGCGGCCCGAGCCCTTCACGCCGTCCTGCGCCCGGGTCAGCACGAACACCGGCCGGTAATACCGCTCCCGGATGCGCCCGGCGACGATGCCCGCCAGACTCTCGTGGCAGTCCGGCAGATAGACCGCCAGCACCCGGTCGTCCTTCAGATCGCTGCTTCCGATCAGCGTAAGCGCCCGCTCCACGCTCTCCTCCGTCAGCGCCTTTCTCTCGTCGTTGAGCGCCTTCAGCTCCTCCGCAAGGACGAGCGCCTCCGACCGGTCCGACGTATCCAGAAGCTCAAGCGCCCGCTTCGCCGTGTCCAGACGTCCGCTGGCGTTGATGCAGGGCCCCAGCACAAAGCCGATGTGGAAGGCCGACAGATGCTCCTTGGGAAGCTCCGTCGCCTCGATGAGCGCGGACATGCCCGGATGCCCGGTCGTGCGCAGAAGCTTCAGAGCCTCCTTCACCAGGATCCGGTTTTCGCCGGTCAGGTTCATCACATCCCCCACCGTGGCGAAGCCTGCGAACATCAGAAGATCCCCATACAGCTCCGCCTTCGGAACGCCCGTATGATCCCACAGGGCGCTCACCAGCTTCCACGCCACCGCCGCCCCGCACAGCTCCTTGTACGGATACGGGCAGTCCGGCTGATGCGGATTGACGACCACGTCCGCGGGCGGCAGCTCCTCCTGCAGCGCATGGTGATCCGTCACAATGACGGTCATGCCAAGCTCTTTCGCATACCCGATCTCCCGGACGGCCGCGATACCGTTGTCGCAGGTCACGATCGTGTCCACGCCCGCGTCCTTCGCCCTTCTCACCAGCTCCTCATTGAGTCCGTAGCCGTCCTTCTTCCGATCCGGGATATCCGTATCGACGTCCGCCCCGGCGGCCCGGAGGCCCCTAAGCAGAATATAGGTGGAGCAGACACCGTCGATATCGTAGTCCCCGATGATCCGCACCCTCGCCCCTTCCGCGATCCTCCGGGAGAGGAGAGCCGCCGCCTCGGGAACTCCCTTCATCCGCTCCGCCGGATGGAGATCCGCAAGACCGCCGTACAGATATTCCCGGATCGCCTCCGGCTCCGTCAGGTTTTTGTTACGGAGCAGCCGCGCGGTCATGGGGCTGACGCCGAACGCTTTTCCGATCGCCTCAAAATCCGCGCCCTTTCTGATCTCCACCCATTTTGCCATAAGCTATTTCGTCTCCTTTGCTCCCAACCGCGTCTTCATCACATACCAGAGCGGCCCCGTCACGCAGACGGAGGAGTAGGCTCCGCAGGCGATTCCCACCATCAGCGGCAGCGCAAACTCTTTGATTGACGCCACTCCCAGCGCATACAGCACGGCCACCATGACGAACGTGGTCAGAGACGTGTAAATGCTCCGGCTGAGCGTCTGGGTGATGCTGGCGTTGACGACCTCCTCCAGCGTATCCTTCTTCTTCATCTCCGCCATATTCTCGCGGACCCGGTCGAAGATGACGATGGTCGCGTTGATGGAATAGCCGACGATGGTCAGCATACACGCGATAAACGTATTTCCCACCGAGATCCTGGCCGCGCCGTAGAACACCAGTACCACCAGGACGTCGTGGACCAGAGCCAGCACCGCGCTCGTGGCGAACCGCAGGTCCTTAAAGCGGATCCAGATGTAGACGAGCATGCAGATCGTGGCGATGATCACCGAGACGACCGCGTCGTTTCTCACCTCCCGGCTCACCGCGCCGCTGATGCTCTCCGCCGTGATGGCGGTGTCCTCAAGGCCAAATTCGCTCTCCAGCCGTTCATCCAGTTCCTGCCGCTTCTCCAGATCCAGCTCCTTCGTCTTGATGATGACCTGATTGGTCCCGGTCACCTTCTGGGTCTGGATGTCGTTGTCCCCGACGATCTCCGCCACGATAGGCACGACCTGCTCGTCGATCTCCTGGATGGACAGGTCCTCGTTGAACTCCACGGTCGTGGACGTGCCCCCCTGAAATTCCAGGCTGTAGGCAAGCGCGCCGTCCCCGGAGCCCGCGCGGACGCCCATATATACAAAGCCCGCCACGATCACCGCCAGCGACAGGGCGAAGCAAATCCTCCGTCTGCCCACAAAATCGATGGGCTTACGCTCCCTGAACGTGCCGTACCACTTCACATCCTGGATTCCCAGCGCGTAGAGCGCGTTCAGCACCTGCTTTGTCACCACCAGCGCCGTAAACATGGACACGACGATACCAAGAGCCAGCGTCTGCGCAAAGCCCTTGACGCTTCCGGAGCCCTTCACCGCCAGGACAAAAGCCGCGATCAGCGTCGTCACGTTTCCGTCCACGATGGCCGAGAGCGCCTTCTGGAAGCCTACCTTGACCGCGGATTTCACGGTCTTGCCCGTGGCGATCTCCTCCCGGATGCGGGCGAAGATGATCACGTTGGCGTCCACCGCCATACCGATGGACAGGATGATTCCCGCGATGCCCGGCAGCGTCAGCGTCATCTCAAAGCCGTTGAGAAGCACCAGCACCAGACCTACATAGGTGGTCAGCGCGATGCCGGACGCCAGTCCCATGACCCGGTAGACCGCGAGCATCAGGATCACCACGACGGCAAAGCCGATGACGCCGGCCAGAAGGCTCGTCTCGATGGCCTCGCTTCCCAGCTTGGCTCCCACCACGTTGGAGCGCAGCTCCTGAAGCTCCAGCGACAGTGAACCGATACGGATGGTGGAGGCCAGCTGATCCGCCTCCTCATAGGTGAAATCTCCAGAGATCTGGCATCTTCCGTCCGTGATGGCCGTCTGCACCGTCGGGGCGCTGATCGTCTCTCCGTCGTAGACGATGGCGATCTGGCTTCCCACGTTGGCCGACGTCGCCTCCGCAAATTTCTCGGTTCCCTCGTCAGTCAGCGTCAGTTCCACCACATACTGATGATTCTCATACTCGTCCGTGACGGAGCCCGCCTGCGCGTCCGCCACGTCCGTGCCCTCCAGCACCGTCTCCCCGTCCATCGTCTGGAAGTACAGGGAGCCGGGCTTTCCAAGCTCCGACAGGATCTCGTTGGCGTCCGTCACGCCCGGGATCTCGATGTTGATCCGGTCCGAGCCCTCCTGATAGACCTCGGCCTCGGTGCTGTACGCCTCCACGCGCTTCTGGAGCTTATAGATCGTGTCGGCCATATCCTCCGCCGAAGGATCTTCCTCTCCTACCGCCTGATAGGTGATGCTCACGCCTCCCGCCAGATCGAGGCCCAGACGGATCTGCTCCGCGGAACCCGCCTTTCCCGCGCCCCATCCGGCCGCCGACGTATACAGCAGAAGTCCTGTGATCACGACGGTCAGCGCCAGTGTGATCACCGCTCTAGTTTTCTTCATTTCCCTTCACCTCGTCCTTTTCGGCCTGTGCGGCCTTGATCATGATCGCGCACTCCACTCTCTTGCGCTCCAGCTCGCAGCTCACGTCGTAAGCGTCGTTGATGGAGCCGTGGAACTTATACGAATTGGCCGCGCAGCCGCCGCTGCAGTAAAATTTTGCAAAGCAGCTCCGGCATTTCTCCTTGGAGTAGACGTTGCAGCCCTTGAATTCCTCCCGGATGTCCGGCCGCTTCAGCCCCTCGTCCACATTTCCCATGAGGTAGCGCTCCTCGCCCACAAACTGGTGGCACGGGTACAGGTCGCCCCACGGCGTCACCGCCAGATACTCGGTGCCCGAACCGCAGCCCGACAACCGCTTGGCCACGCAGGGGCCTCCAGTCAGATCCAGCATAAAATGGAAGAAGTTGAAATCCCGGTCCGTACCGTACCGGTCCACCATCTCCTTCGCCAGACGGTCGTACTCTTCAAAAATCTCCGGAAGGTCTTCCTCCCGAAGCGCATAGTCCTCCTCCTCGGTCCCCACGACCGGCTCCACCGAGATCTGCTTAAAGCCCAGATCCGCCAGATGGAGCACGTCCTTTGAGAAATCCTTGTTGTTTCTCGTGAAAGTGCCCCGGACATAATATTTTTCCTGACGGCGGCTCTCGGCCAGCTTCTCAAACTTGGGCAGGACCAGATCGTAGCTCCCTCTTCCGTTCCGGAAGGGGCGCATGTGGTCGTGGACCTCTTTGCGCCCGTCGATGCTGAGCACCACGTTGCTCATCTCCCGGTTGACGAACTCCTGCACCTCGTCGTTCAGAAGAACGCCGTTGGTGGTCAGCGTAAAACGGAAGTTTTTGTTGTGGATCTTCTCCTGCTGACGTCCGTACGCCACCAGATCCTTCACCACCTGCCAGTTCATGAGCGGCTCGCCGCCGAAGAAATCCACCTCCAGATTCCGCCTGCTCCCGGAATTGGCGATCAGAAAATCCAGCGCCTTCTTTCCCACCTCGTAGCTCATGAGCGCGCGGCGTCCGTGGTACTCGCCCTCCTCCGCGAAGCAATAGCGACAGGCAAGGTTGCAGTCGTGGGCAATGTGCAGGCAGAGCGCCTTCACCACCGGCTTTTTGGCCTCTACGATCTCCTGTATGTAATTTTCATAAATATCCTCGGTGTACAGCTTTCCGGCCCGGATCAGCTCGTCCAGATCCTCCGCCGCTTCCCGGATCTCGCTCTCGGGATACCGGTCCGACAGAAGCCCGACCGTCTCCTCCAGCCCCTTTTCCTTATAGAAAGGGACCATATCATAGATCAGATCGTCCACCACGTGGACCGATCCGCTGTTTACGTCCAGCAAAATGTTGTAACCGTTGTTCTTATACTGGTGAACCATATGTGTTCCTCTTTTTCTAAATCTGATAACGGCTGCCTGCACGGGCGGAAGCCCGGACGGCAAACCACGAAAACCCCGCCACTTCGTGACGGGGCTTGCTCATACGCTGTAAAAGGCTGCCTAGCGGTTGCTCTCGCAGCTCTGATTTCCTACGGTGCAGGAAGTCTTACATGCAGACTGGCAGGAAGTCTGGCACTCGCCGCATCCGCCCTTCTTCATGGTGTTCTGTAAGGTCTGCGTATTCAAAGTCTTGATATGCTTCATCCGTCTCTCCTCCTCCTGAGTTGTTGGCTTCCATAGCTTTTGTAAGTATAGCACAGCCGCCGTACATCCGTCAACGGCGATTTGAAACGGGCGGCGCGGAGACGCTCTCCCTCTCCTACCAGAGATTCCCTTCCTCATTGAAGCTCCAGAAGTACGGCTCGGAGCATTTCTCCAGACGCGGGTCGGCCTCCACCTGCTCCAGAAGGGACTCGGACACCTCGATCTCCTCCAGATGGGCCGTGTCCCGGATACGGATGATCTGAAGCTTCTGCGGATCCGGCTCATAGCAGGCGCACATGGCCAGCTGGATCGCCTCCCGGTCGTTGTCCATCACCATAGGCAGCTTATCGAGGCAGAGAAACTTGTTGGTCACCGCCGTGGGGTAGGTCATCTCCCGGCTCATCTTCCGGTCCAGCCGGAGCGTCGTCACGTCCGCGTTCCCGATGCCCTGCGCATTCCCGTGGGTCTCGTCGGTCAGGTCCAGCACCACGATATTTCCGGCTTTGATCCCTCCGCGGATCCCTGTGGCGAACCGTCCGGTCACATTGGGATCCATGCCGTCCCCGCTGATGTTTTTCCCGATCCGGTCCACGATCAGCACGTCGCACCGGTCAAAGAGCAGCGTCGCGAACTGCTCCTTCGCCTCCAGCAGAAGCTTCGGCTCCTCCTCCACGATCTGCTCCGGACTCAGTCCCGCCAACTTCCATGTATCGTCGAACGCGTTTTCCACCACGGCCAGACCGCCGATCACCGGCGCGCACCGGAGCACCACCTTGCCGTGCTCCTCCACCACCCGGTGCATCAGCGCCGGATCCACGCCGTGGACGATCTCCGCCCCCGGCTGCTTGCCAAGCCCGATTCCCATCATTTTCATCAGGCCGCTCTCATAAGGGCCGTGAAAGGACGTGTGGATCTTGATCCGGTTGAAAAGCAGGATCGCGTCGGCCTGCGCCGCGTTTTTGTCGATGCGCACCTCCGTGCCGAACTCTTCGCATACGCCGACGGGCACCGTCTCCATCTCACACTTCACCGGGCAGCCCATGGTCTCCTCGGTGATGCCGTAATCCGCCAGAATCTGTCTCTGGCCCTCCTCCGACGCACCGCCGTGACTTCCCATGGCCGCCACGATGAAAGGCTCGGCTCCTTTCTCCCTGATCAGCTCCACGATCGTGCGCGTCATCAGGGAATAATGCCGGATCCCCCGGCTTCCGCAGGTGAGCGCCACGCTCATACCCGGCTTTATCTTTCCAAGGATGTCCTCCCGGTCCAGCTCCCGCCGGATCCTTTCCGGGATCTTAGACGCCGGGATACTGGTCCGGTCATATTTCTGGCGCACCTTCACCATCTTCGGAACGGGAATGTGTCTGATCAAATCTGTTACTACCTGCATGGCTTACCCCCTGTATACTTTTTTCCTGAGTCTACTCTACCGGAATCCCTCGGGCGGGGCAAGCCTCTCTCTCACAAAAACCGGAGGCCGTTTTTGTTACCAGTCACATATTTTTCTGTCAAAGTTCAGTCAGCCGGGAGCGCTTCAGCGCGGCTTTGCAGCCGGCGCGGACTGAACTGTGACATTTTTTTCATAAATGATCTTGAGTCCTTTCAGGAGCAGCGCGTCGTCCAGAATGATGTCGTGCCTGCAGTAAGGGATCAGGGATCTGGCCAGTCCGCCCGTGGCGACGATCGTCAGTTTCTGATCCGCGCCGAGCTCCTCCTCGATCCGGTCCAGCATCCCGTCCAGCAGCGCCACGTTTCCGAAAAAGACACCGCTCTTCATGCAGTCCACCGTGTTCTTTCCGATGAGCTTCTCGGGCGGCTCAAGGCTGATCTTCGGGAGCTGCGCGGTCCTTGCAGTCAGCGTGTCCGCCGCGATCCTCATACCCGGGATGATCGCCCCGCCGATATAATTTTTCTTCCCGTCCACCACGCAGATCGTCGTGGCCGTTCCCATGTCGATGATGGCCGCGGGCACCGGATACTCCTTCACCACCGCCACCGCGTTGACGATCCGGTCGCTTCCCACCTGCCTCGGATCGTCCATGAGGATGTTGAGCCCCGTCTTCAGCCCCGGCCCGATCAGCATGACCTCCCGGTCCAGAATCTTCTCCATCGAGCGCTTCACAATGCTGGTCACCGGAGGCACCACCGACGAGATGATCCCCCCGTCCAGATCTCCGATAGAGATACCGTACATCTCCAGCACGTTTTTAAAACTGATGGCATATTCCAGCTCCGTCCTCGTAGAGACCGTGGACAGCCGTTCCACAAAGCAAATGTCGTCGCCGTCGATACATCCCACCACAATATTTGTATTTCCAATATCCACCGCTAAAATCATTGGGTTACTCCTCTCGCTGCTGTTCGTATGTCACTGTTCACAGCCCCACCCCCATGCGCACTCGTCGCCGCTTTGCGGCTCCAGTCCCGCTCCTTACGGAGCTAAGACTGCTTATATGGGTGGGGTTCCTGCTTCGCAGGCTCAATATGTATCTGCCGCCAGTCTCTTACATGCGAGCATGACGAGTCTGTCCGCAGATACATATTGGCTGTGAACCGTAACGCCCGTAGCTATACTCTACCATCTTTCCCTTTACTTTTCCACTTCTTTATGATATGAACATAGGAAAGAACGCGACGATTCCGCCATACATTTCAGGAGGTTGTTATGTTAAAAGATAAATGTGTCATTCTGGGCGTGACCGGCAGCATCGCGGCCTACAAGGCCGCGTCGCTGGCCAGCGCTCTCGTCAGGCTCCGCTGCGACGTGCAGGTCATCATGACCCGAAACGCCGCGCAGTTCATCACTCCGGTCACCTTCGAGACGCTGACCGGGCGCAAGTGTCTCGTGGACACCTTCGACCGGAACTTCACCTTCGAGGTGGAGCACATTTCCGCGGCCAAAAGGGCCGATCTGGTCCTCGTGGCTCCCGCCTCCGCCAACGTGATCGGCAAGCTGGCCCACGGCATCGCGGACGACATGCTGACCACCACGCTGCTGGCCTGCCAGTGTCCGAAACTCCTCTCCCCGGCCATGAACACGGCCATGTACGAAAATCCCATCGTACAGGACAATCTCACCGCGCTCAAAGGATACGGCTGGCAGATCATCGAGCCGGACAGCGGACACCTTGCCTGCGGCGACACCGGCGCCGGGAAAATGCCGGAGCCGGAAACGCTCCTTGGCTATATCACGCGGGAGCTGGCCTGCGAGAAGGATCTTCGGGGGAAAAAGGTGCTGGTCACCGCCGGGCCCACACAGGAGGCCATCGATCCGGTCCGCTTCCTCACCAACCACTCCACCGGGAAAATGGGCTACGCGCTGGCGGAGACAGCCATGCTGCGGGGAGCGGACGTGACTCTCGTATCCGGCCCGGTGAACCTCGCGCCGCCGCCCTTCGTCCGCGTCGTGCCGGTCGTCTCCGCGCAGGAGATGTTCGACGCCGTCGCCTCCCTCGCCCCGCGGCAGGACGCCATCGTCAAGGCGGCCGCCGTGGCCGACTACA
>JAUNHB010000039.1 GCA_030524125.1 Eubacteriales bacterium
TATGCAGGCGTGGGAAGAGAAGATGTATGAGCGGTTGGAGGGGAGGAAAGAAGGGAAGGAAGAAGGAAGAAAAGAAGGCAAAGTAGAGGGCAAAGAAGAAGGACTGTCCGAACTGCTTCTGGATTTCCTGTCGGAGCTCGGTCCCACATCGGAGGAACTGCGGGAGAAGATCGCTTCTGAGAAGACCCCGGCCCGGCTCAAAGAGTGGAATAAACTGGCGGCCGGTGCGGTTTCTGTGGAGGATTTTGAGAGGAAAGCAGGACTGTCATAGGCGCCTTTCCGAAAATCACCGCTGAGATTTCAACAGAAAGGCGTTCCGGCAACAATTCATCCATGCATCCCGAAAGCCCGCTGCTTCGCAGCAGCGCTTCCCCATATTTACCGACAGCTGAATAGTCGCTCTTTTTATGAAAAAGCAGAGCGGACACCTTGCGCAAACGCTCCCGTTTAGGTATAATATTCCCGATATGGATAAAAGATCGTCAAAGCACAGAAGACGTTTTCAGGATAGAAATTTATCAGCCAAAGGAGAATGGGAGAGATGGGTAACAGCCGCATTGAGCAGATCATTGAAGAGATTGAGGATTATATCGACACCTGTAAAGGGCCGTTTCTCGGGTCGGGGGACAAGATCGTCGTGAACCGGGAGCGGATGGAGGAGCTTCTGCGGGAGCTTCGCATGAAGACGCCGGAGGAGATCAAGCGGTATCAGAAGGTGCTGGCAAATAAGGACGCGATCCTGGCGGACGCCCAGCAGAAAGCGGAGGCTATCATCGCGCAGGCCAACATCCAGAATCAGGAGCTGGTCAACGAGCACGAGATCATGCAGAAGGCGTACGAGCAGGCGAATCAGGTGATCGAGATGGCCACAGGACAGGCGCAGGAGATCCTGGACAACGCCACCCGGGACGCCAACGAGATCCGCATGGGAGCGATCCAGTACACGGACGACATGCTGGCAAACCTGCAGGATATGGTCCGGAACGTGGTGGAGACCTCCAACAGCCGCTACTCGGCCATGATGGAGAATTTCCAGGGCTTCTATGATACGATCACCAGCAACCGCGCAGAGCTGGCGCCGCAGACGGCAGAAGAAGAACCAGAAGAAACGTCAGAAGCGTAACGACCAGACGTCCGGCGATCCATGTACGGATGCGAAGCGGCGTACCGGCGAGGACGCTGGACGTCTGCGCGCAGATACAGAGGCCTCCGAAGGCCGCGCAGGAGCAGCACAGAGCAGTGCAAATCCGGTCGGGGATCCCGTCCAGCGCGCTGAGGGCGTGGACTCCGGAGCTTACCTCCAGAAAGGCCCCGGACAGCGCCTGAGAGAAGGCGGGCAGACCGGTCAGCGTGAGCAGCTGGATCAGAATGGTAAACAGAACGATGTAGCCGCCCAGCCTGGTGACGGTGGCAAAGCTGTCCATTAGGCAGGCATCCAGAGTCTTAATTTTGATCCGGCAAAGGGGTTTGTGTTTTTGTTTGTCAGAAACGGGCCGAAAATGAAAAAACGGCCGTGAAAGAACGCCATATGCCAGCGGAACCGCAAAAAACAAGGCCGTCAGCGCCCACGGGGGCCGTTCATAGCCAAGCTTCAGCAGGCAGATGTAGTTCAGGAAAAAAGCGGGGCTCACATTGTTGCAGAAGCCAAGAAGATAGGTTCCCTCCTCCGGAGAGATACAGCCCTCCCGCACCAGATCCGCCGTCGTCTTCGCGCCCATGGGAAAACCGCAGAGGAACCCTGCGATCACCGCATAGCAGCCGTCCGGCGAGATGCCAAACAGACGGGAGAGGACAGGCGCGTAGATCCGGTTCAGATACCGGAACAGCCCGGTGCGGATCAACAGTCCCGACACGATCAGAAACGGCAGCAGAGACGGGAGGACCGCCGTATACCAGAGCGTCAGGCCGAGGGAACACCCGGCGGCCGTTAGCGCAGGATGGGAAAACAGAAGGATCAGCAGGGCCAGCGCGGCCCACACGAAAAGTATCTTTTTCAAAAGCGCCCCATATAATGAAATAATTCTCTACATTGTATGGGACGGACGTGAAAATATGAATTTGATCCGACAGACGGCGTGTCTTTTGACGGCGGTGATCCTGTTAAACTGCGTGATCCAGGGAGAGCAGCTTCTTCTGGAACAGCTTCTGCAGAGCCGGATGCCGGAGGAGACGGCGGACCGGGAGGCGTTTTCCCTCTATGCGCAGACGGTGGAGAGCGTCTGGCAGGAGCTTGTCTACTTTCCGGTCCCGGATTCCTCTCTCGCAGGGGCGGAGATTTCCTTTGAAAATACGTGGATGGCCGAGCGTACCTACGGCGGGAAGCGAAGCCACGAGGGAACGGATCTGATGGCCTCCGTGGACGAGAGCGGTTATTACCCGGTCGTCAGCATGACGGACGGTCAGGTGGAGCAGGTCGGCTGGCTGGAGAAGGGCGGATGGCGCGTCGGCGTGCGCTCGGAAGGCGGAAACTATTATTACTACGCCCATCTGGACTCCTATGCCAAAGATTGGAAAGCCGGCGACGCCGTCAGGGCCGGCGATCTGTTGGGATACATGGGCGATTCCGGATACGGGCCCGAGGGCACGACCGGCCAGTTTCCCGTGCACCTTCACGTAGGCGTCTATGTGCCGCTGGAATCCGATCAGGAGACGGCGGTCAATCCCTACTGGATGCTCCGGTATCTGGAAAATAAAAAATTAATCTATTCGTACTAGAGAAATATGTGTTATAATTTCCCCAACAGTTCAGCCAGCCGTTCCCGACTGAACTGTTGCTGATTTTTGCCATTAGCTGCGATCCGGAAGGAGATGGATATGAATCTTCCCTCATCATTTGTGGACAATATGAAAACGATCCTGGGCCAGGAGCTTGACGATTACCTGAAAAGCTACGACAAGCCAAGGTTTATGGGACTGCGCGTCAATACCTCGAAAATCTCCGTGGAGGAATTTGAACGGATTCATCCCTTCCGGAGTCTTCGGAAGGTTCCGTGGATCCCGAACGGCTATTATTACACGGAGGAGGACGCGCCCACCAGACACCCCTACTACTACGCGGGCCTCTATTACATTCAGGAGCCCAGCGCCATGACGCCCGCCTGCGTGCTGCCGGTGGAGGAGGGCGACCGGGTACTGGATCTGTGCGCGGCTCCCGGCGGAAAAGCCACGGAGATGGGAGCGAAGCTCCGGCGCACGGGACTTCTGGTGGCCAACGACGCCAGCGCGTCCCGGACCAAGGCGCTCTTAAAAAATCTCGAGGTATTCGGGCTTCCCAATCTTCTGGTCACCAGCGAGATGGGAGACCGGCTGGATCTGTATTTCCACGAGTTTTTCGACAAGATCCTGATCGACGCCCCGTGCTCCGGGGAAGGGATGTTCAGAAAGCAGCCCCACATGATCCCGGCGTGGGAGAAGCAGGGGCCGGAGGTGTTCGCCAAAATGCAGCGGACGATCCTTTCGCAGGCGGCCGCGCTCCTGAAGCCGGGCGGAGTCATGCTCTATTCCACGTGCACGTTTTCCCAGCTGGAAAATGAGGGGAGCATCGATACGTTTTTAAAGGAGCATCCGGATTTTCATCTGAAGGACATCCCGCAGTACGAGGGCTTCCGTCCGGGGCAGCCCGCCCTTGTGGGAAGCGGATTCCCGCTGGAAAAATGCGTCCGCCTGTTTCCCCACTGCATCGACGGGGAGGGACATTTCCTCGCCCTTCTGGAGCGGGACGGCGTTCGCACGCCCAATATGGCTGCGCCAAAAGGACGGGCGGAGAAGCTCCCGGAGGAGCTGGAGCGATTTCTGCAGGATGTGGACATGCCTATGGACCGGACGAGGATCCAGATCCGTGACACGAAGGCGTTTCTGATGCCGGACGGCGTGGAGCGCTTCGGAAGGCTACGTTTTCTCCGGTCGGGACTTTACATGGGAGAGGTTCTGAAAAAGCGTTTTGAACCCAGCCAGGCATTTGCCATGACGCTTAAGAAGCACGAGTATGCTTCGACGATCGACCTTCCGGCATCGGATCCGCGGGTGATCCGGTATCTCAGGGGAGAGACCGTGGAGATCGGGGACAGCGAGAGCGCGAGAGATAAAGGCTGGCAGCTCGTCTGCGTGGACGGCTATCCGCTGGGCTGGGGAAAGCTCGTGGGCGGAACGCTGCGCAATAAATATTTTTCCGGATGGAGGATGAACGCATGATGCGTCTGGACCGGTTTCTGTGCGAGACCGGCTTCGGCACCAGAAGTCAGGTGAAGGAGCTTTTGAAAAAAGGAAAGGTGCTGGTGAACGGACAGACCGTCTCCCGCCCGGAGCAGAAGGTGGACGAGACGAGGGATCAGGTCGTCTGCGCCGGGACGCAGGCCGTCTATGCGCGGCGCACGTGGCTGATGCTCCACAAGCCCGCGGGCGTGGTGTCGGCCACGGAGGACGCAAGAGAAAAGACCGTGCTGGAACTTTTGCCGAAGGAGCGGCGGCGCGGACTGTTCCCGGTAGGACGGCTTGACAAGGACACGGAGGGGCTTCTTTTCCTGACAGACGACGGGGAGCTGGCCCACCGGCTTTTGTCGCCCAGAAGACACGTGGACAAGACGTACTATGCGAGAGTACAGGGAACCGTGACCGGGGAGCACGTCAGGCGCTTCGCGGAGGGAGTCTCCATCGGGGATGAGAAGCCGTGCCTTCCGGCCGTTCTGGAGATTCTGGAAGCAGGGGAGGAGAGCGAGATCCTCCTGACCATCCGGGAAGGACGGTTTCATCAGGTCAAACGGATGTTTGAAGCGGTGGGCTGCCGCGTGACGTATCTGAAGCGAAGATCCATGGGCGGTGTCCCGCTGGATCCAACGCTCCGGCCGGGAGAATGGAGAAGCCTGCGTCCGGAGGAGCTTTCCCGTCTGGAGGAGGCCGGGGCCGAAGCTATAAAGGAGTGTACAGTATGACCCAGCAGACGCAGGGATTTCTTCCGGTGAGCCGTCAGGATATGGAGCGGCTCCACATCGAACAGCTTGATTTCGTCTATGTGATCGGGGACGCCTACGTGGATCACCCGTCCTTCGGCCCGGCCATCATCAGCCGGGTGCTGGAGTCGAGAGGCTATCGGGTCGGCATCATTGCCCAGCCGGATTACCGGGACGCGGACAGCATCACCGTCCTTGGGACGCCCCGGCTTGGCTTTCTGGTCAGCGCCGGAAACATGGACTCCATGGTCAACCATTACACAGTGGCGAAAAAGAGACGGCGGACCGACGCCTACACGCCGGGCGGAGAGATGGGAAAGCGCCCGGACCGGGCGGTGATCGTCTACTGCAATCTGATCCGCCGGAAATATAAGCACATCCCGATCATCGCAGGCGGCATCGAGGCGTCGCTCCGGCGTCTGGCCCATTATGATTACTGGTCCGACAGCCTGCGCCGGTCGATCCTGCTGGAGAGCGGGGCGGATCTGATCTCCTACGGAATGGGAGAGCGCTCCGTCACGGCCATCGCGGAGGCGCTGGACGCGGGGATGCCGGTCCGGGAGATCACGTATCTTCCGGGAACGGTCTGCAAGGTGCGCTCTCTGGACGAGATCAGCGACTACACGCTCCTTCCGGATTACGATACGATCCGCGCAGACAAGAAGGCCTGTGCGGAGAGCTTTTATACGCAGTACCGGAACACCGACCCGTTCTCGGGCAGACGGCTGGTGGAACCCTATTCCGGCGGCTGCTTCGTCGTGCAGAATCCTGCCGCCGCTCCGCTGGACACGGAGGAGCTGGACGAGGTGTACAGTCTTCCGTATATGCGCGCATGGCATCCGATGTACGACGAGGTCGGCGGGATCCCGGCATTCTCCGAGGTGAAGTTCAGCCTCGTGAGCTGCCGCGGCTGCTTTGGCGGCTGCTCGTTCTGCGCGCTGACCTTCCACCAGGGGAGGATCGTGCAGGCAAGGAGCCACGAGTCGCTTCTGTCGGAGGCCGTGCAGATGACGGAGGATCCGGAGTTCAAGGGCTATATCCACGATGTGGGAGGGCCCACGGCCAACTTCCGCGCGCCCTCCTGCCGGAAGCAGCTCACGAAGGGGGTCTGTCCGGACAGGCAGTGCCTCTTTCCAAAGCCGTGCAGGAATCTTCAGGCCGACCATCGGGATTATATCGCGCTCCTCCGGAAGCTCAGGGCGCTCCCGAAGGTCAAAAAGGTCTTTATCCGGTCGGGCATCCGCTTCGACTATGTGCTGGCGGATCCGGACGGGACATTTCTGGAGGAGCTGTGCCGCTGGCATGTGAGCGGCCAGCTTAAGGTAGCGCCGGAGCATGTGTCGGACGCGGTGCTCTCCTGTCTCGGAAAGCCGGAGGCGTCGGTCTACGAGGAATTTTGCCGGAGATACCGGAAGATGAACGAAAAGCTGGGACTTCGCCAGTATCTGGTCCCGTATCTGATGTCCTCCCATCCGGGCAGCACGATGAAGGAGGCGGTCCGTCTGGCGGAATACTGCCGGGATCTGGGCTATATGCCCGAGCAGGTGCAGGATTTCTATCCGACGCCCTCCACGATTTCCACCTGCATGTACTATACGGGGCTGGATCCCCGGACGATGAAGCCGGTCTACGTGCCAAAAAGTCCCCATGAGAAGGAGATGCAGCGGGCGCTGATCCAGTACCGGAACCCGAAAAATCAGGCGCTCGTGCGGGAAGCGCTCGTGCAGGCCGGACGGGAGGATCTGATCGGCAGCGGGCAGAAATGCCTTCTGCGGCCCGGGCGCGGGGAATCCGGAGGGAAGGAGCAGCCGCGCGGGGGCGCGCAGAGGGGCAAGGACGCCGGGCGGCAAGGACGCGGATCATCCGGCAGGAGCCGCGCGGACGCCAGACAGACCGGCGCGGACAAGCCTGCCCACAGGAAGACGATCCGCAATATTCATAAGAGGAAGCAGGACAAGTGATGAAAAGCAAACTGAAAAAAGGTACCTTCGGATACCTGGACCAACTGAAAATCCGGGAATGGAAACGGACGCTCCTTCTTTTGTCCGTGCCGATCCTCGTCTTTCTCATCGGCTGGATCGTGTCCGGGACGCGGCTGACCGTGGTGACCGTCGTCGCCGTGGTGGGCTGCCTGCCCGGCTGCAACCAGATGGTGCACGCCCTCATGGCCTCCCGGTACCATTCTATTGACCGGGAGCTCTACGAGGAGACCGAGCGCGCCAGAGGAGACAGGCCTGTGCTCTACGAGAACGTCTTTACCTCCTATGAAAAAAATTTCTACGTAGACTGCGCGGTGATCTCGGGCCGGGAGCTTGCCGGATACTCCTCCGATGAGAAGATCGACGCGGCTGCCGCGGAGAAGCATTTAAAGGAGATCCTGCGGAAAAACTCCTACAAGCAGAACGTGAAGATCTTTACCAGCCGGAAGGCGTTTCTGGAGAGAGCGCGTTTTCTCGCGGCCCACGAGCCGGAGGCCGTGCCGTTCCGGGAGGACGACAGGTATCCGGGCATGACGAGAGAGGAGATCGTCCGGTATCTGCTGACGGCGATCTCCCTATAGGGAAAAGCCGCCGTACAGGCGGAGGACAGATGGAGGACAGATGAAAGAGATCACGGTCGCCGGGCAGGAGGAAGGGCAGCGCCTTGTGAAGCTGCTGGGACGCTATCTGAAGGAGGCTCCCGCGGGCTTCCTCTACAAAATGCTCCGGAAGAAAAACATCACGCTGAACGGCCGGAAGGCCGATGGAAGCGAAAAGCTGAAAAAAGACGATAAAATCCAGATCTTTCTGGCGGACGGAACCTATGAAAAATTTGCCGGCCGGCAGGAGAAAGCCGCCGTCTATCCGACGGCGCGTCTCTCGATCCTCTACGAGGACGACCATGTGCTGCTGGTCTGCAAGCCCGTGGGAATGCTGACCCAGAAGGCGGCGCCGGGGGACGTGTCGCTGAACGAATACGTGCTGGGCTATCTGGCCGAAAGCGGCCAGTGGGATCCGGGCGCGCAGGCGTTCCGTCCCTCCATCTGCAACCGGCTGGACCGGAACACCAGCGGGATCGTGGTGTGCGGTAAGTCCATGGCCGGGCTTCAGCAGATGTCGGCCCTTCTGAAGGACCGCTCTCTCCATAAGGACTATCTGTGTCTGATCGCGGGGGCCATGGAGGAGAGCCGGAGACTGGAGGGCTGGCTCTGGAAGGATCCGTCGGAAAATCGGGTGCAGATCCTCGACGGACCGGCACAGGACGCGTCGCGCATCGTCACGGAATATGAGCCGCTGCGGATGTCGGAGGAAGCCACGCTCCTCCGGGTAAGGCTGATCACCGGGAAGAGCCATCAGATCCGGGCGCATCTGGCTTCGACGGGGCATCCGATCATCGGAGATCCCAAGTACGGGGATCCGAAGCTCAACCTTCGCTACCGGCGGGAATTTGGGCTGAACGCTCAGCTTTTGCACGCGTGGAGACTGGAATTTCCGGACATGGAGCCTCCTCTTGAGGCGCTGTCCGGCAGGAGATTTGAGGCGGAACCGCCGAAGCTTATGAGAACAATTTTTGAGAAGGTGACATAAAAATATTATGGCAACATGGAATTCCAGAGGACTCCGGGGCTCGACCCTGGAGGAGATGATCAACCGGACGAACGAGCGTTACCGGGAGAAGGGGCTGGCGCTGATCCAGAAGGTTCCCACCCCCATCACGCCCATCCGGATCGACAAGGAGCACCGGCATATCACGCTGGCCTATTTTGACCAGAAGAGCACGGTGGACTATATCGGGGCCGTGCAGGGCATCCCGGTCTGCTTCGACGCCAAGGAGTGCGACGCGGCCACGTTTCCGCTCCAGAACGTCCATGAGCATCAGGTGCGGTTTATGACGGATTTTGAGCGGCAGGGCGGGAAGGCGTTTCTGATCATCCATTATACGTCCCTTCAGAAATTTTATTACCTGCACATCCGGCAGCTGACCGGCTTCTGGAACCGGGCGCAGGAGGGCGGGCGCAAAAGTTTCCGGCTGGAGGAGCTGGATCCGGTCTACTTCTTTGAGAGCAGCAAAGGGTATCTGGTCCCCTATCTGGAGCCCCTGAGCCGGGACTTGGAAGGCAACGGGAGCGACGGATCATGAGTAAGAAAGAATCCTGCGACGCAGGATTCTCCGCCTGCGGCGGGTCGCTTTGGCGACATGTTTCCGATCCGCCGCAGTGCGATCCTCGCGGAGCGTTTTTGTGTTATAGGAACATTACGGAGTAATTTCCTATAACACAAAGATAGCCGCGCGAGCGGCGGGGAGCGCGTCAGCGCGGCTTTGCGAATGGCGCGGGCTGAACCCTCAGCCGAAGGTTGACAATCCGCCGATCCGTGGTATAATACTGTTTGTTTAGTATGGTAGCGATTTACCATACTAAAGCAAAGAGAACAGAAGAAGGAGACACTTCATGTACAAGCAGATCTTACATACGCCGGAGGGCGTTCGGGATATTTACAACGGCGAATGCCGCCGCAAGCAGTGGATCCAGGACCGGATCCATCAGGTGCTCTCAGGGTACGGCTACCAGGACATCCAGACGCCGACCTTTGAGTTTTTTGACGTGTTCAGCCGGGAGGTGGGAACGGCGCCGTCCCGGGAGCTGTATAAATTTTTCGACCGGGAGGGCAACACGCTGGTGCTCCGGCCCGACGTGACGCCGTCCATCGCCCGCGCCGTCGCCAAATATTTTTCGGCGGAGGATATGCCCGTGCGGCTCTGCTACATGGCGAACACGTTCATTAACAGTTCGGATTTTCAGGGACGGCTCAAGGAGACGACCCAGCTGGGGGCGGAGCTGATCGGGGACGGAAGTCCGGAGGCGGACGCCGAGATGCTGGCCATGGTGGTGGAATCCCTCTTGAGATCGGGGCTTACCGAGTTTCAGGTGAGCGTCGGGCACGTGGGATTCTTTAAGAGTCTTCTTCGGCTGGCGGGACTTCCGGAGGAGCAGCAGGAGGAACTCCGGGAGCTGATCTCCAACAAAAATATTTTCGGAGTGCAGGAGCTTCTGGCGCCGCTCGACCTTCCGGACGCGTTAAAGGAGGGGCTTTCCCGGATCCCGGATCTGTTCGGGTCCGTGGAGATTTTAGAGGAGGCCCGCCGGTACGCCGTGTCCGGGGAAGCGTCCGCGGCGCTGGAGAGGCTGAGCCGGATCTACAGTCTGCTTGGCTGCTACGGATATGACAGGTACGTCACCTTCGATCTGGGCGTGGTCAGCAAGTACAAATATTATACGGGCATCATCTTCCAGGCGTACACCTACGGCACCGGCGAACCTATCGCCAAAGGAGGCCGCTACGACACGCTGATGGATCATTTCGGAAAATCGGCTCCGGCCATCGGCTTCGTGTGCGTGGCGGACCGGCTCCTGACGGCGCTGAACCGGCAGAACATCGCGCTGCCAGCCGAAAAGCCGCTGACGGTCGTCCTCTATGAACAGCAGGACGCCGCGGCCGCGGTGGCGTCCGCACAGGCGCTCAGAAACGAGGGCGGACAGGTGGAGCTTCTTCTCGCGGACGGAAGCAAAAGCGGGGATGAGCTGCGGGAATACGCGCGCCGGCGGGGCGCTTCGGTTCTCCGCTATTTTCAGGACGGAGCAGAGACGGTCGTCCGTCTCGGGGAGGAGATCAGAAGATGAGATATTTGACCTTTGCCCTCGGAAAAGGGCGGCTGGCAAACAAGACGATGGAGCTTTTTGAGAAGATCGGCATCACCTGTCAGGAGATGAAGGATCCGGCGACGCGGAAGCTGATCTTCGTGAACGAGGAGCTGAAGCTCAAATTTTTCCTGTCCAAGGGGCCGGATGTGCCCACCTATGTGGAGTATGGGGCCGCGGACATCGGCGTCGTGGGGCGGGATACGATCCTGGAGGAAGGCCGCCGCATGTACGAGGTGCTGGATCTGGGCTACGGGAAGTGCCGGATGTGCGTCTGCGGGCCGGAATCCGCAAGGGAGCTTCTGAACCATCAGGAACTGATCCGGGTGGCCACCAAATACCCGCACATCGCCAAAGACTATTTTTACAACCGGAAGCATCAGACCGTGGAGATCATCAAGCTGAACGGCTCCATCGAGCTTGCGCCCATCGTGGGACTCTCGGAGGTCATCGTGGACATTGTGGAGACCGGCTCCACGCTCAGGGAGAACGGACTTCAGGTGCTGGAGGAAGTGTGCCCTCTGTCCGCCCGGATGGTGGTCAATCAGGTCAGCATGAAGATGGAAAACGAGCGGATCGGAAAGCTCATCTCCGATCTGAAGGCGGTCTTATAGTTACAGTCAGGAGGGGCAGAGCATGAAAATCATAAAGCTGGACGCGGCGTCGAGGCAGGAGCTTCTGGACGATTTGAAGAAGCGCGGCCCGGGAAACGCCGGACAATACAACGACACGGTGCAGGAGATCGTGGACCGGGTCAGACGCGAAGGAGACAGAGCGCTCTTTGAGCTGACAGCCCGGTTTGACTGGGACGGGATCGGCCCGGAAAACGTCAGAGTGACCGAGGATGAGGTGCAGGAGGCGTACCGGCAGATCGACCCGGCCCTCGTGGAGACGATCCGGAAATCCCTGAAAAATATCCGGGATTATCACGAAAAACAGAAGCGGTACAGCTGGTTTGACACCACGTCCGAGGGAACGCTCCTCGGGCAGAAGGTGACTCCTCTTGCCAGCGCGGGCGTGTACGTGCCGGGCGGGAAGGCGGTCTATCCCTCCTCGGTGCTCATGAACATCGTTCCGGCCCGCATCGCCGGGGTGGAGCGCATCGTCATGTGCACGCCCTGCGGGAAGGACGGCGCGGTCAACCCGGCGGTCCTTGTGGCGGCCAGGGAGGCCGGGGCCCACGAGGTGTACAAGGTAGGCGGCGCGCAGGCGATCGCGGCCATGGCGTACGGGACTGAGAGCATCCCGAAGGTGGATAAGATCACAGGCCCCGGAAATATTTTCGTGGCGCTGGCAAAAAAAGCCGTGTCGGGCGTGGTGAGCATCGACTCCATCGCAGGCCCGAGCGAGATCCTCGTGCTGGCGGACGAGACGGCAAATCCCCGCTATGTGGCGGCGGATCTTCTGTCGCAGGCGGAGCACGACGAGATGGCCAGCGCGATCCTCGTGACCACCAGCCGGACGCTGGCGGAGCAGGTGTCCTATGAGGTCGGAGAGTTTGTAAAGAAGCTGTCCCGCAGGGAGATCATCCAGCGGTCGCTGGACGGCTACGGGGCCATCCTCGTGGCGGACTCCATGGAGGAAGCGCTTGAGACGGTGGACCTGATCGCCTCGGAGCATCTGGAGATCGTGACGAAAAATCCGTTCGAGGTCATGATGAAGGTGAAAAACGCCGGAGCGATCTTCCTTGGAGAGTACAGCAGCGAGCCGCTGGGCGACTACTTCGCAGGGCCGAACCACATCCTGCCGACCAACGGCACGGCCAGATTTTTCTCTCCGGTCTCGGTGGACGATTTCATCAAGAAATCCAGCATTATCTATTACTCGCGGGAGGCGCTGCGTCGGGTCCACAGAGACATCGAATATTTTGCAGAGGCGGAGCAGCTGACCGCCCACGCGAACTCCATCGCGGTGCGGTTCGAGGATGAGGAGGACGAACATGAGCAGAACGGCTGACATTGAGCGGAACACGAAGGAGACGCGCATCCGGGCGAAGCTCTCTCTGGATGGGACCGGCGCGTCGAAGATCGACACGGGGATCGGATTTTTCGATCATATGCTGGACGGATTCGCCAGACACGGACTGTTCGACCTGGAGCTTCGCGCGGACGGGGATCTCCATGTGGACTGCCACCACACGGTGGAAGATACGGGGATCGTCCTTGGAAACGCCATCCGGAGCGCCGCAGGGGACAAAAAAGGCATCCGCCGCTACGGAAGCTGCATCCTCCCCATGGACGACGCTCTGGTGCTCTGCGCGGTGGATCTGTCCGGACGGCCCTATTACGTCTCCGACGCGGTCTTTCAGGCTCCGTCCATCGGAGGGCTGGACACGGAGACCATCGGCGAATTTTTCTATGCGGTGTCGTACAGCGCGGCCATGAACCTGCACTTCAAGGTGCTCTCCGGCAGCAACGGGCATCACATTTGCGAAGCCATGTTCAAGGCGTTCGCCAAGGCGCTGGACGCGGCGGTGTCCTATGACGACAGGATCACGGATGTACTCTCGACGAAAGGCAGTTTATAAAAGATGAAGAAAAAGCATTTGATACCGGTGATGCCGGTGAGAAACGGAAAAGTAGGCGGACAGGACGGCGTGAAGCTGGCCGGCTTTTACAGCGACAACGGCGCGGACGCCATTCTGGTCTTCGACCTGGCGCAGACGGACCAGGAGCATGAGCAGAATCTCGGTCTTTTAAAAGAAATGGCGCGCCGGGCGGAGATCCCCGTCTATGCGGGCGGCCATATCCGCCGGGTGGAGGACGTGAAAAAGATCCTCTACGCAGGCTGCGAGAAGGCGGTCCTTAACTACGGACGTCCCGGAAACGTGGAGATGACCGGGGAGGTGTCCAAACGGTTCGGCCGGGAGAAGATCGCGTTCAGCATCTCCGAGGCGTCCCAGTACACCGCCCGGCTCCCGGAGCTTGGAAGCATGGTGTTCTGGTCCGGCGACCAGCAGATCTGCCCCTTCGGCGGGGAGCTTCCGGTGATCAGCGTCAGCACGGCCGCGTCGGACGAGGCTGTCATCGAGGTGCTGTCCAACAAATGGGCGGACGGCATCGCGGCGGCATACTTCTCCTCTGAGGCGGCGGATCTGATGAGCCTGAAGCAGAAGGCTGCGAAAAGAGGTCTGAAGATGGACGTGCTGGAGAGCAGCGTGGGCTGGTCGGAGCTGAAGCTGAATTCCGACGGCCTGATCCCCGTCGTCGTGCAGGACTACCGGACCGAGGAGGTGCTGATGGTGGCCTACATGAACGAGGAGGCGTTTGACGAGACGCTGAAGACCGGCAGGATGACCTACTGGAGCCGCAGCCGGCAGGAGCTCTGGGTCAAAGGCATGACCAGCGGACACTTCCAGTATGTGAAGTCTCTGTCCGTGGACTGCGACAACGATACGATCTTAGCGAAGGTCAGCCAGATCGGCGCGGCCTGCCACACCGGCAACCGCACCTGCTTCTACCGGGACATGGTCAAAAAGGAATGCCGCGTCTCCAACCCGCTTGAGGTGTTCGAGCGGGTGTACGGCGTCATCAGGGACCGGAAGGAGCATCCGAAGGAAGGCTCCTACACCAACTATCTGTTCGACAAGGGGATCGACAAGATCCTGAAAAAAGTGGGAGAGGAGTGCACGGAGCTGGTCATCGCCGCCAAAAATCCGGATCCGGAGGAAATCAAGTACGAGATGTCCGATCTTCTCTACCACGCCATGGTGCTGATGGTGGAGCGCGGCGTCACATGGGAGGATATCACGCAGGAGCTGGCAAATCGCTGACATGTCCGGATTGGCAGGCTCATACAATGTATCGGGGTGATGCATATGGGCGCATATCGGGAACGGCTTTTAAAGGAAGGCTATGGGGGAGCTTCCCCTGCGGCGCGCAGTCAGCCGCAGGAGGAGCCCTCCGGCTTTCTGACGGCGTTCAAGCTCCGCTTTTCGGTCTGTCTCATTCTGTTCGGCGGCTTTGCGTACCTGAGCCTGACCGGCGGAAGCTTTCTCGGCGTGACGGCGGACCAGATCGTGACGGCAGTCGAAGAGGATGAGCTGTACCGGGAGGTTTCCGGCAGTCTGTCCAAATTGGGGCTTTACGAATAGGAGTTTGGATGCTAGAATGGGTCGTAAATATGTAGATACAAAGGATACGGAAAAATGGAGCTTTTAGAAAAGAGAATCGCGAGAGACGGAATCGTAAAAGAGGGAAATGTCCTGAAGGTGGACAGCTTTCTCAATCATCAGATGGACATTGAACTGTTCGATGAGATGGGAAAGGAGTTCCGGCGGCTGTTCGCAGACCGTCCCATCAACAAGATCCTGACCATCGAGGCGTCGGGCATCGGCATCGCCTGCGTGGCGGCCAGACATTTCCATGTGCCGGTGGTGTTCGCCAAGAAGGCGCAGAGCATCAATCTGGACGGAGAAGTGTACAGCTCGAAGGTGGAGTCCTTCACCCACAAGCGCGTGTACGACGTGATCGTGTCGAAAAAATATCTGGGGCCTGAGGATCACATTCTGATCCTCGACGATTTTCTGGCCAACGGATGCGCGGTCAACGGCCTGATCGAGATCATCGAGGGCGCGAAGGCCACCGTGGAGGGCATCGGCATCGCCGTGGAGAAGGGCTGGCAGACCGGCGGAAAATCCCTCCGGGAGCGCGGCTACCGTCTGGAATCTCTGGCCATCGTGGAGGACATGGATCCGCAGACCGGGAGGATCACGTTCCGCCGCTGAAGGCAATTCTCTTCTATGCGGTGGCGCAGTCTTGTTCATCTTCCATAACAAAGGTATTCCCTTCATAGAATTCACAAATGTGATATACATCTCATGCAAAGGATATCCCCTGAGTCTTAAAGGGCTTTCGGGATATCTTTTTTTTGTCGTGAGTCGGAACCTGCGGGATATTGAAAGGGAAAAAGCGCATTTATGGCGTTTGACAGGCACGCAGACGAAACGAGTCAGATACAGGACAGATACAAGCACTTCGTAAAATCACTATAGTATTTGAGAGAAATACTGTGAATATACACCGGAAGGGAGCGGCTGTAATGTACATGAAAAACAAAATCTTAAAAGCTGCAGGTTTTGTTGTTGTGTGTGTGGCTGTAGGGAACTTCCTCTACAGCCACAGGCATATGGAAAGCGACTGGAGCTTGCAGGCAGACAATAAGGAGCAGACAAATACGGAGAGCGTTTCGTTCCCGACACATTATGAAAGGACGGTGAGCGATCAGCTGCGTTTCGACGTGCAGGTTGACGCGGGAGGCTTTTCGGGAGAAGAAGCGTTTCAGACGGTCAAAGCAAGCTTAAGTTCCGTAGACGCGGAGGCGGTATATGACTGTTTTATAGGAGAAAATGGGACGGCGGATCCTGATGTTTATGATAATTACTCGGATCCGGAAGGGAATCAGACTCCGATCACGGTATATGAGGGAGCGGATTTTTCGCTGGCAGTGTCCGCAAAGGATTTCTCATGGAGCAACTCGGTGATGAATTATGTCCTGAATTCATTCTATCCGGATGGATCGACAGAGGAATATAATGCGGAGCAGTATTCCATGGAAGATGATTTGGCGTTTCTCGACCGGAAAGCGGCATGGGAGCAGGTGAAAGAGACGATGGAGACTTTGGGTCTCGATATGGATGGCGCTGTTTCGAGAGTTACATACAGTCTTGACGTGGAGACGCTTGCGCAGGAGGAGCGCTGTATTGATGTGTATGGAAATGTGGCAGAGGAGGAGAAAAATCCCTCATGGTCGGAAAAGGATGAAGGCTATTACTATTTCATCACACAGAGCTGGGAGGGGATCCCCTTTTATGATGAAACTTATCTGAATCAGGATGAACTGACGAATGCGCCGATGGAAGTCTATCAGACGCAGGAGGGGATCGCGCAGGCTTATCTGCGCCGCTGGTTTCAGATCGAGCCGCAGGAACAGACGGAGAAGCTGGCTGATTTTGAGTCCATCATGGATGTACTGGAGGAAAAATACACAGGAACGCTTCAAACGTATCCGATTACGGTAGAACAGGCGACTCTCTATCTTTTTGCGGTGAATACGGGGACGGAAGGAGTGTACACGCTGGAACCGGTATGGGTGTGTACTCTCGTGCAGGAAGAAACCGCGCAGGGGGAAGAGGAATCCAGGAACCGGTTCTGCGTTCCGATCCATGCTGTCACGGCGGAAGAAATGTTTATTCTGGAGAATTGAGTATGCTTCGATATGTAAGAGTGGATTTATTCAGGTTGGTAAGTTCATGGCAGTTCTACGCAGGAATTGCGGGAGTGGGAATGTTATACTTTCTGGCCGGATTTCAGACAGGATATATAGAAAGCGTCCAGATGGTGTATCTGTTCAACGGGTTTTACAGTTCAGCGATCCTCGGTTATGCGTTCTGCGCCGCTTCTTTTTCGGCCTGCCTGCTCGAAGATGGCGGACATGGCTACTGGTATCTGGCCGTCCAGAAAGGGAATCTGAAAAGTTATGTCCGGTCCAAGCTTCTTGTCTGCTTCCTGAGCGGAGCTTTGACGATGGTGTTCGGCGTGCTGCTCTTTGCGGCAATGCTGCAGTTCCATGCGCCGCTTTTTGTTGAAACTGCAAGTATGGCGGATCTTCGACAGAACGATACCTTTGGGTTCCTCCTGTATCCGGATACGATTCTGTTGTATTTTATCTGCTCCGCGGCGGTCAACGGTACGCTGGGAGGGATTCTCGCGGCGTTTTCGGCATACTTGTCGCTCTATGAGCCGCAGCGGCTGCTGACGCTCTGCGCGCCGCTGGCAGGATTTTATTTTCTGGAAAATTTTATGATTGATACATTGGCGCTTCCGGAGTGCTTCAACGTCTGGGTCGTCTATGGAGCGGGATATTCCGTGTTTGGGAATCCCCTTCTGAATCTGGTCTATGGGCTTACGGTCACGCTTCTGTTCTGGAAGCTTCTGGAGACATTGATTTACAGGAAAGTGAGGGACGAGATCTGTGGAATTACAGGTAAGACAGGCTTTTGGGGCTAACATGAAAAACCTCCAGAACCGAATTTGCAGCGCACGGTTCCTGACCTTTTTCCTGATGCTGATCCTGTTTATGGATATGTATCTGAGCGGATTTCGGGATGATGTAAGATTTATGGGGGAAAGCTGCGGGATGGCGGTGCTTCCTTTCTTGCAGACGTCAGACTATTTTATGAAGCTGGTACTGTTAAGCGCTGTGTACTTTTATTCCAATGTGCCGTTCGTGGAGAAAGAAGAACTGTTCTTCCTTATCCGTCTGGGCAGGCAGCGCTGGGGCAGAAGAAATCTCTGGTATCTGGCCGGAAGCGCCATGCTCCTGACACTCTGCCTGCTTATCATAAGCTGGATTCAGATCCTGCCTGTTTCAAGGGTTTCTCTCTCATGGGATGGGGTCTATAAAACGTTGGCGCTGACAGGCGGACGGTATACGCGCTTTGGGGTTCCCTATGGGATTTTGCAGGAATTTTCACCTGCAGAGCTGATGGGGTTTACACTTTGTATTGATTGGCTGGCGCTTCTGTTCCTCGGTCTTCTCATGTATGTGATCAGTCTGTCCGGATATCGGATCCTTGCCTGCGCGGCTGCTGCGATCATGGTCTTTCTGCCAATGCTGGACGCGCGGATAGGAGGAACGCTTCTATATTATTCTCCGCTGTCATGGATGGACTGCGCAAACTGGAGAGTCGGATTTGACAATACAAAGCCGGATATCCCTTATATGCTTGTGGCGCTGCTGTCACTCAATCTGCTTCTGCTGCTGGCAGGACAGTATCAGGCGCGGCGGATGGAATGGAACATGAAAAATGAAGGATAGGGCGGGAGTGCGATATGGAAAATATGTTTGAAAAACAATCGGGAAAGACAGTCATAAAGGTCTGCCACGTCACGAAAAGGCTTGGCGGGACGGAAGTGCTCCGGGATGTGAATTTCAGCTGCCGGGAAGGGAAGATCTGCGGGATCATCGGTCATAACGGTTCCGGAAAAACGGTGCTGTTTAAGTGTATCAGCGGACTTTACCGTCCGGAGGAGGGGGAGATCTATGTCCGTAAAAAGCGACTTGAGGAGGAGATGCCGCAGGGGATGGGAATCATCATAGACAGCCCGGCCTTCCTTCCGGGCAAATCCGGTATGCAGAATCTGGAGCTTTTGTATCTGCTGAATCACAGACGCGACAGGTCGCATCTGGAAGAGATCATGCGGAAGGTGGGGCTTGATCCGGTTTCCCGAAAGCATGTAAAGTATTATTCCCTCGGGATGCGCCAGCGGCTTGCCATCGCGCAGGCGATCATGGAAGATCCGGATATCCTGATACTGGACGAACCCATGAACGGGCTGGACAGAAACGGAATCCGTGAAATCCGGGAGCTCTTGCTGGAGTGGAAAGCGCGGGGTAAGACGATCCTGCTGGCAAGCCATAACAGGGAGGACATTGAACTTCTGTGCGACGAGGTCTATGAGATGGAGATGGGGAGACTGGAACCTGAAAAAGTCAGTCAGGCATAAGGGAATGCTTATATACACTCTTAAGTTTCCGTCAGGTTGACGTTTACAGTTCTTGATCATATATTAAATCCAACGGTGAACTCTGGGTCGTGATCGGGCGTACGGCGGAGGGGGTATGATTACCTGCATTCGTCTCCAGATAAGCCGTATTTTCAAATCCGCTTTCAACTTACTATCTAAATCTTCTTTAACTTTTTCAAAATCTTCTCTGCCGCCGTACATGGTCATGGCATCGGATCCTCTCTTTTCTATGTTAATATGACGATTGCAATACAATTTTTGTGCCATTTGGAAAATCAGAAATTAGCAGAAATTTAACAAAAATTGTGTTTTTGAGTCAAAAGTGAATGAATGGAAAATGACTTTTTGGTGTCCGTGGCATATGTTCATTTTTCATCGCGTTTTTTATAATTAAGCTAAACCAAAAGAGAGGGGAAATTATCTATGATTACGGCAAGAGAAAATATTTTAATGGCATATCATCATGAAGAACCTTATTGGGTGCCGTCGCAGTATTTGGATCAAAATACATGTGTTTATACGGCCTCTCAGGAAGGCGCCCATGGATATGGAGACAGGCAGATTGATTGTTTCGGCGTTTCATGGGACTTCCAGCCGGGGATGGAAGGACAGATGGTGACTCCCGGAACGAAAAGACTGAACGATGTGACAGAATGGGAGGATCTGGAATTTCCGGATCCGGAAAAGTGGGACTGGGAAAATGCGGCGGCCAGAGACACTGCGTCCTGGGACAGAAAAAATAAGATCAGTACAGTGATTATTATCAACGGATTGTTCGAGCAAATGCACACGTTTATGGGAGTGGAAGAGGCGGCTGTCGATCTGCTTTTGGAGCCGGGGGCGACAAGCGATTTTCTCGATAAACTGGCAGCGTATCGCATTCGTCAGATTCAGCTGATCAAAAAATATTATAATCCGGATAAAATTACCTTCCATGACGATTACGGTGAAGCAAGGAATCTTATGATGAGCAAAGAAACCTGGCAGGATTTAATGAAACCGCAGCTCAAAAAAATCGTGGAGGCGGTGCATGGAGAAGGAATGCTCTACGAGCATCATTCCTGCGGGTATATTGCACCTTTGATTGAAGAGTTTATAGATCTTGGTTTCGACGCGCTGAATCCGCTGCAAATAAAAAATGATCCTTATGAATTAAAGAAAAAATATCATAAAGATCTTTGTTTTGTAGGCGGTTTTGACAATCAGGGGATTCTGGATCGCCCGGGAGCTACATATGAAGAACGGGTGAAAGAGCTTCGCTACAGGATTGAGCTGATGGCGCCGGGCGGAAGCTGGATTGCCCATCCAGTCATGCTTGATCCGAATATCGGAATAGCTCTTGCGGATGTCCTGTACGAGTACAACCAACCATTATGGGACAAGATTGGATATGTCGCCCCGCCAAAACCGGTAAAAGCAGCCGCAAACGTTTATACAAAGGGCCATGAAGAATAGGCGTACAAAAGATAAGGGGGAATTCTATGTCGGACGGCGTCATTATGCTTTGGGTTTTAATTACGCTTGCATTGATTGTGATTGTGGGGATTGTGTATAAAGACTGCAATATTGGTTTGTTCGGAATTGCGTTTGCTTTTCTGATCGGTTCATGGGTAGGAGGAGCAGGAACATACGATATTATCGGATACTGGCCCACCAGCATCATGTTTATATTGATTGTGACCAGCTGGTTTTTTGGGTACGCGTCCCTGAACGGAACACTGATCGGGCTTGCTGACAGGATTGTCTATGCGACAAGAGGAGTTCCCTGGTTTTCTCCGATTTCTGTATTTCTGACGGCGTTTATGATTTCCGGACTGGGAATCGGAGTATGGGGAATCGTGTTTGTGGCTCCTATAGGATTTATCATAGCCAGGCGCGGCAATTTTAACCCGCTTCTCGTCGTAATCGCCACAAATACCGGTGCCCTTGCAACAGGGGGGCTTCAGTGGGCGGCAGGAGGTCCTACCAACACAGGGCTTTTGATGACGGCAGGGTGGGACACACAGGAGGCGTCTGAGCTTGCGGTCCAATTTGGATATGCGTCGATCATTCCGTGTTTTGTTGCATATTTGATTTGCTATTTTTTGCTGAAAGGGTATAAAGCCAGCAAGGTGGAAATGGAAAAGCCGGTTCCGTTTACCGATACTCAGAAAAAGACGCTGGCGGTTCTTGTCTTTGTACTTCTGGCGAATATGCTTCCGTTGGTCTTTTACTTTTTATGTCCGAATGAAATGACTTTGTACCTGAAAGATCACTGCAACATACAGTTCTGGTCGGTGGTCGGGGCGATTATCTGTATGTTCCTGAAACTGGGTGATGAGAAGGAAATTATAGCAAAGAAAATTCCGTGGAATGCAGTCATTTTGATTTGCGGAGTCTCTATGCTGATTCAGGTGGCGGTGCAGCACGGGCTCTCGGATGTGATCGGAAACTGGCTTAACAGTAATTTTCCGGTATGGATGATGCCTGCTGCGTTTGCGCTCTTCGGTGGAATCTTGAGCTTCTTCTGCAGCGCAATGTCCGTCGTTTATCCGTTGATGCTTCCGATGATCTACGGTATGGTTGTAAACGGAAGCACAGTCAGCGCGTTGGCGTGTATTACGGCGTTAATACTTACGGCCTGCTATACGGGAATGTGTCCCTTCTCGCAAAACGGAGCTCTGATGCTTTCGTCAGCGGATGAAGAGACTAAAAATTACTTGTTTTACCGCATGATATCATGGTCGGTTGTATTGATGATCATAAGTGTTATTTATGCGCTGCTGGGCGGATATAACGTGTAGGGAATGAAAAAGGAGGAAACAGGTCATATGAGTGATGTAAAAAAAGGTCTGAGCAATTTAGTGAAGTGGTCGTTTGCGCTTCCGACATTAGGACAGAATCTGTTCATCTATCTTGAATTGTATTATATGTCATATTTCCTTACGGATATATGTAAATTCCAGTTGTCGACAGTCACGTTCATCTTGACAAGTACGGCGGCTGTCGATCTGATCTGGGTGTTTGTCACAGGAATTGTACTTGAGAAGTGCGAGTTTAAGAAGTTTGGGAAATATCGCGCATGGTATATCATCGGATCGCCGATTATCATTGTCTTCTTTACCTGTATGTTTACCAACGTGGGCAATTCGACCATCGCGGCATCGGTTGTGATCATTGCTTTCTGTGTCAAAACGCTTCTGCAGGATATTCAGTCCGCGGCAGTGACTGCCCAGTTGTCTCAGATTTCGGATGATCAGGAAGAGCGGACGACTCTGTCTGTGACGAGAAACATTGGTTCTGTTGCAGGACAGTTCCTGTTTTCGTTTGTCGGAGTGGCGACTATTTCATTCTTCGGAAATATGATGAATGCGTCTGCTATGGGATACACCATCGCGGCATTGATTTTTACGATTGTAAACGGAGTCTGTCACATCGGACTTTATTTTATCACAAAAGATGTACCGCTTGCTGAGACAGAGCAAAAGAAAGAAAATCTTTCGGTAGGGAAGATGTTCAAGGTATTCATGGAAAACCCGCCGCTTTTGATTCTTTCCTTTGGCGACCTGCTTCGCTATACGGCATACTTTTTGATTTCATCCACGGCGGCGTACTATTTTGCGGCGGTATTGAAGGATTCCGGATCGCTTTCTGTTTATCTGACAGCGCAGACGGCAACAGGTGTTGTTGCGGCGTTGCTGGTAAACTTTATTATCAAAACGATCGGAAAAAAAGCGACTTATGTACTTTCATGCCTCATGTATGGCGGGACGGCTGTGCTGATGTATTTTCTTGGAGGGGAAGGCACAACTATGATCTTTATCGTAGTGATGTCCATCGGTTCCTTCTTTAATAATTGTATCCGAGCAACGATTACGGCAATGACGGCGGACACTGTAATTTATTCCATGTGGAAATCTGGCACTAATGCAAGAGGGTTCATTATGAGCATGACAAACATTCCGATCAAGTTCGGATCCATGATTAAGTCCATGATTCTTCCGATGGGGCTGTCTGTCATTGGATACAAAGCAGGAGTAGACGCGACGGCTGAAGTCGCCAACGGAATCGCGGTGATCATGTGCCTGATCGCAGGAGGAAGCGTTGTGATCGCAGGATTGATCAATCTGTTCTTCTATCGTCTGGATGAGAAAAAGGTTGACCAGATGACGGCCGAAATTAATGCCCGGCATACGAACTGAGAAAGCAGGTTTCATTTTCAAATATTTTTGAGAGGAGGATATTGTTTATGCCAATGACAGAACGCGACTGTACACTGCTTGCATTGGATCATCAGGATACTCCCTGGGTGCCGGCAGTGGATACGGGACAGGATAGCTGTATTCCCACCGTACTGGAAGAAGGAGCCCGCGGATATGGGATATCCACAGACTGGTTCGGTGTGAAATATATTCTACGCCCGGATCAGCCGGGACCCATGCCTGTGGAAAGCGAACCGTTGATCGAGGAGATTGAGGACTGGAAGGATGTTGTAAAATTTCCAAATCTCGATGAATATGACTGGGAGGGCTGTGCGGCGAGGGACACTGCCCGCTGGGACAGGAAGAATAAGGTTTCCAATATCATTTTAATCAACGGGATGTTTGAGAGTCTCCACATGTTTTGCGGATTTGAAAATGCATTATGCAATATCATTACGGACGAGGATGCGTCGTCGGATTTTATGAGCGCCATGGCGGATTATAAAATAGAGGTGATCCGAAGGGTTAAAAAATATTATAATGCAGATAAAATCCAGTTTCATGATGATTATGCCAACAATGCAGCTCTTTTCATGGATATACCGAGATGGAGGCGGATCATACGGCCTCATCTGAAAAGGGTTATTGACGCGACGCATGAATGCGGTATGTACTATGAACATCACAGTTGCGGGATGATTCGCGATCTGGTTCCGGAACTGGTGGAACTTAGAATTGACGCGTTAAATCCAGTACAGCTTCAGAACGACCCTAGACATCTGAAAGATGTCTACGGCGATCGGCTGACTCTTTCCGGCGGATTCGACAATCAGGGATGTATCGACCGACTGGATGCCACGGAAGAGGAAGTCCGGGAATCGCTCAGAAAAACGCTGGAAGTAATGGCGCCGGGCGGGAAATGGATTGCAAGGACAAGCTTTATCAATAAAGGACGGGATCAAATATGGCTCGATGTACTGGATGAGTACAATCGTCCTTTAAAGGAAAAATATGGGGTTGAAGCGATTCGCCATCAGGCAAATGGAAAAGACCTGTATGATCTTTCCGGACGTATTGGAACAACCAGAAAAATTCAAAACTAGAGGCTTTTATAGATATCTGTCTTTGCGGTATAATATTTATTGGGGCTGTGAAAAAATGAGAAATCATTTTTTCACGGCTCCTGCTTTTTGTGCTTG
>JAUNHB010000040.1 GCA_030524125.1 Eubacteriales bacterium
GATTGGCTGGAAAATCAGCGGAAAGGCGGTGTAACGATGAGCAGATTACAAAAAGCTCTCTTTTTATCAGACAAGGGTTACGCAGATTTGAAAAAAGCAATTTTCGCCTGCACATGGACGAATCTTGCGATGCTTCTGCCATTTTGTGTAACGGTTATGATTTTCAGTGAAATTCTAACGCCCTTTGTCAGCGGCGGCTCCATCCGGTGGAACCGTATCTGGATGCTGTGGGGCTTAGGGTTGGTTTCAGCTATCCTGGTATTTCTGGCGGCAAAAAACGATTACCGCAAAACTTATATTGCTTCTTATAAGGAGTCGAACACGACCCGGCTGCGGATCGCGGAGTATCTTCGGAAACTTCCAATGAACTTTTTTAACACCAAGGATCTTTCCGAATTGACCACGAATATGATGGCAGACTGCAGCAGCATGGAATCCCTGCTCAGCAGCACGATCCCGCCGCTGATCGCAAACGGCATTACGGTAACTTTGACCTGTATCCTGCTGGCCTTCTTCGATTGGCGTCTTGCCTTGTGCGTATTTGTCACGGTTCCGCTTGCGTTCCTCATTATCTGGCTCAGCCGGAACCGCCAAAAGAAGCTGTTTGAAAAGCAGGTTGACGCGAAGCTTGCCGCTTCCGATCAGGTACAGGAATACCTGGAGGGCATGAAGATCATCAAATCCTGCGGTCTGTCCGGCTCCCAGTTTGGCGCGCTTCATAATGCTCTGCTGACGATGAAAAAAATTGCTGTCAAAGTAGAAATGGCTGTCGGCGTGTTCATGTCCAGTGCCAGCATGATTTTGCAGGCAGGAATTGGCATTACGATTTTTGTCGGCGCTATTCTTCTGACAACCGGGCAGATTGAGCTTCTTCCTCTGCTGATGTTCCTGCTGATGGTCACACGGATCTATGGCCCGATTCTGGCGATCCTGGCCAATCTGTCCTCGCTGCTGAATTTGAATGTGGTCACGAGCCGTATGCGTACCCTGCTCACCACTCCGGCCATGGACGGTGAGGGGAAAACGGTTCCAAACTGCGATATTGAGCTTTCCCATGTGACCTTTGCTTACAATAAAGAAGATGTGATCAAGGATATTTCCTGCAGGATTCCAGAGGGGAGCGTGACTGCCCTTGTCGGGCCGTCCGGCTCCGGCAAAAGCACGATTTCCAAACTGATCGCCCGGTTCTGGGATGTGCAGCAGGGCACAATTACCGTGGGCGGAAAGGATATCAAAAGTATGGAACCGGAAAGCCTGATGTCCTATCTGTCTTTCGTGTTCCAGGATGTGACGCTGTTCAATGATACGGTGATGAACAATATCCGGCTTGGTAATCCCAATGCAACGGATGAACAGGTCATTGCGGCGGCGAAAGCGGCCTATTGCGATGAATTTGTGCGGGAGATGCCGGATGGGTATCAGACGGTCCTTGGTGAAAATGGCAGCACTCTTTCCGGCGGTGAGCGCCAGCGTATTTCTATCGCCCGCGCGCTGCTGAAGGATGCCCCTGTGATTCTGCTCGACGAGGCGACCGCATCCCTTGATCCGGAGAATGAGGTTTTAGTACAGAAGGCGATTGCCAAACTGGTGGATGGCAAGACTGTGATCATGATCGCTCACAGGCTCCGCACCGTTGTGGACGCCGACCAGATCCTCGTTCTCGAGGACGGAAGGCTGGCGGAGCACGGGACCCATGAGGAACTGATGAAGAAGAACGGCCTATATCACAAGCTGTTCCGCATCCAGCAGGAGAGCCTTGGCTGGACGGTGTAAATGGGAAAGCAGGGCGGAAGCTTTGCGCGCGTCACTCCAGCGTCAGATCTCCGTCCTTGATCCAGCCGATCTTCCGGAAGAAGCGGCAGAAGAGGGTGCTTAAGACGGCGGGGAGCACGAAGCAGATTAGCACAAGGCCGATCCAATCCATGGCCGTGACGGCGGCTTTGGTTCCGGCCTCGATGTCGGAAAGCCATCCGGTGTAGACGCCGATCTGTCCCACAAGGCCGCAGGTGCCCATGCCGGAGGAGACGGCGGGGCCGTTCATCTTCAATGCAAAGATGCAGGTGGCGATGGGGCCCGTGATAGCGGAGGCCAGCGTGGGCGGAAGCCAGATGCGGGGATTGCGCACGATATTGCCCATCTGGAGCATACTGGTTCCCAGACCCTGGGAGACCAGACCGCCCCAGCGGTTCTCCTTAAAGCTCATGACGGCGAAGCCTACCATCTGGGCGCAGCATCCGGCCACGGCGGCTCCTCCGGCCAGTCCGGTCAGATTCAGGGCGGCGCAGATGGCCGCGCTGCTGATGGGGAGCGTCAGGGCGACGCCCACGATGACTGACACGAGGATTCCCATAAAGAAGGGCTGCAGATCCGTGGCCCACATGATGAGCTGCCCTACCGCGCTGGCGGCGGAACCGATGGACGGAGCCCACAGGACGGACAGGAGGACGCCCACGAGGATGGTCACAAGAGGCGTCATCAGGATATCGACCTTCGTCTCCTTGGAGATGGCTTTGCCGCACTCGGCCGCGAAGATAGTCACGACCAGAACGGCCAGCGGGCCGCCTGCGCCGCCCAGTTCATTGGCCGCCTCGCCCACGGCCAGCAGGGAGAAGAGCACCAGCTGGGGAGCCTGAAGCGCATAGCCGATGGAGATGGCCATGGCGGGGCCGGACACGGCTTTGGCGTAGCCTCCGGCAGTCTCCAGAAACGGAATGCCCGCCTGCTGCCCGAGAGTCGAGATGATCGTGCCGATCAGCAGGGAAGCGAACAGTCCCTGCGCCATGGCGCCCAGCGCATCGATGCCGTAGCGTTTGGCGGAAAAGATGATGTTTTTGCGTCTCAGAAATTGGCGGAACCCGCCGGTCGTTTCTTTCATAAAAAATCCCTCCGTAGGAGCTCCCGCCGGATGGGGGAGCGCGTTCTTCTGTCTGCAGGCGTCAGAAAATGAGTAGACAGCTGACAAGACACCTGCTCTGATAACATAACATATCACAAACGGGGGAGGAACGCAAGCAAAAAAGCCGTCGGCGTATATACCGGCGGCTTTTCACAAGCCATCATCGTCAGGTCGGTTCCACGGAGGCTCCGAACTTCTGGAGAAGCTTCGGGATCATCTCCCGCGTCAGAGGGAGGGAGAAGCCCATGGGATTCAGCATATAGGACTTGGCCTCCTTCCCTTCAAATTTCAGAAGCTGCGTGAAGGGGATCTGGATGGAGCGCACGCCCTTGCGGCTCTGGGCATATTTCTGAAATTCCCAGATGTCCGTGAAGACCGGGAAAAACAGGTCGCCGTTCTGGTGCTTCAGATAAGGAAGCTTGCACTCGCTTAAATTCAGCTTGGGCTCCTTCTCTTTGCCCTCCGGCGGCAGCACGGCCAGAAACAGGCGGGATTTCACAAGGTTGGAGGAGAACTCCTCGTCCAGTTCCTTCAGATGCTTCATGTCCACAAATTCCTTTTTCCGGCGGGCTTCCTGCATGAGATAAGCGCCCGTGAGCTGGAGCGTGGGCTGATACAGCTCGTTGGCGTTCACCTTTTTCTGAAAATCCTCCGGCAGCAGCTCCTCCAGATCGATCAGGCAGGCGGCCCCTGCGGCGGGCTGGAAGCGGACGGCGTTCAGTCCCATGAAAGGAAGGATGCCCAGATGCTGGCGCACCTGGTTGAGATAGACCCGGCGCTTTTCGCCGTCGGGCTTGTCCGCCTGCACGGGGATCTGCAGCTCTACGGTCTTAAGCTCCCGGACGGAGACCCGGACGCCCTGCTCCTCGTAGGCCGCCGCGGCCGCCTCCACCGCTTCCTTCGTCTCATAGAGAAACGACTGGTCGTTGAAATTTTCCTGCTCGCATTCTGCGTAGGGCAGGTTGGTCAGGGGGGAGAACAGCGTGTAGGCTTCCTTCAGTCCCCGAACCAGCTCCGCGCCGGATCTGGGGGGCTCCGGATGTTTTCCTTTCCCTTTCAGATGGTCTTTTAATTCAATGATTTCTGCCATGGTAACACTCCCGTTTTTATTCGTTATATACCAGCGCCATCAGGATCAGCTCCTCGTCGGAGTCGTTCTCGAAGCCGTGGCTCTGACCGCATTCGATCAGACAGACGTCGTCCGGCCCCACCGGGATGCGGCTGCCGTCGTTGTCGATGAAGGTTCCGTGGCCGGAGAGTACATAGTAGGGCTCCGTCTCGCCGATGTGCTCGTGGTATCCGATGCTGCTGTGAGGCTCCATCTTTACCAGCGCGTACATCCTTCCGTGTCCGTTGAGCTCCTCGGCTTTGAGGATGTGGTGCATCTCGAGGCGTCCCGTGCCTCCCCGAAGCCCTTCTACTGTCTTTATTTCTGCTTTCCGAACCATATGCTTGCTCCTTTCGTATGTCCGCGAAGCATCCCGTGTCCACAGGATGCATTTTCCCTATTGTATCACACTTGTGTCCGGCATGCAATTTTTCTTGACATTTCAGGAGGGCGGGAATATAGTAGATACAGCAAAATTACATAACAGAATCATTGCTAGGGGAGCCTTTGGCTGAGAATCGCGCGTATGCGTATGACCCTCACTACTTGAACCGGATAATGCCGGCGTAAGGAAGCGAAAACCAAAGTACCTCCTCCTTTGCAAAGAACAAGGAGGATTTTTTTATGTCACTGTTTGTTACTTATGATGCGCAGGCGTATGAATACAACCTGACGGGCGCGGGCTACGGCGCGCTTGTAATCCTGATGCTGCTGGCCCTGATCGTCCCGATCTGCCTGACTGGGAAAAAAGACCGGAGGATGAGCACAAAACAGCTGGTGTTCTGCGCCATCGCCATGGCGCTGGGGATCGTGACCAGCTTTATCAAGTTTGTGGATCTGCCCTTCGGCGGGTCGATCACTCTGTTCAGCATGTTCTTTATCTGCCTGATCGGCTACCTGTACGGACCGAAGATCGGACTGATGACCGGCGTGGCCTACGGTATCCTGCAGCTTCTCATCGAGCCGTATATTTACGCGCCGCTCCAGCTTCTGCTGGATTACCCGCTGGCCTTCGGCGCGCTGGGGCTGTCGGGCCTTTTCTGGAAATCCCGCCGCGGTCTTGCCAAGGGCTGCGTGGTCGGCGTGATCGGACGGTACGTCTGCCATGTGATCTCCGGCTATGTGTTCTTCGCGTCCTACGCCCCGGAGGGAATGAACCCGATGGTGTATACGCTCGGTTACAACGCCACCTACATCCTGCCGGAAATGATCGCCACGCTGGTACTCATCTCGATCCCCGCCGTGGGGAACGCGCTGAACGAAGTGAAGCGGATGGCGCGGCAGTAGAAGGAAAATTTGAAAGTGTTGGAAAATCCGGCAAAAGAGCTCATCGTTTGACATTGATATGGGAAAACGATATAATATAACCAAACACAGGCATTATGATAGAGAAAAGAGAAACCGTCGATAGATGGATGTCGAGGATGAAGACAGAGCCTGTCGGGCGGGAAAGGAACAAAAGCGATATGGCAGGTGGAAAGGCAGACGTGATTCTAAAGGAGTTCTGGCGGAATAATGAACGCTTCGCGGATCTGTTCAACGCAGTGGTGTTTGAGGGAGAGCAGGTCTTAAAGCCGGAAGATCTCCAGGAAATGGATACGGATATGTCGGGGACGATCCATTTTAAGGATTATGAGGAGTCTCTGGTCCGGATGCGGGACGTTGTAAAAAAGACGGCTTTCGGCGTAGAGTTTGCGGTACTTGGGATCGAATCTCAAAAAGCGGTGAGCTACGCCATGCCGCTGCGGACCCTTTTGTATGATGGGATGGGCTACCTGAAGGAGTATCAGGAGATCACCCGTTCCAGAAAAGCGGAAAAGGGGAAAAGGACGCAGGGGGAATTCCTTTCCGGAATGAGGAAAGAGGACCGGCTCCATCCGATCATCTCCATCGTGGTGTACTACTCGGAGGCCGCATGGGATGGGCCGATGAGCCTGAAAGATATGATCGTGGAGATGCCTGAAGCGATCGAAAAAATTTTCGCAGACTATAAGATGAACCTCGTCCAAGTGAGGAAAAGCGATCAATATACGTTTCATAACGCGGATGTAAAGACGGTGTTTGAGGTGTCAAGAGCGATTTACGATGGAAACTTTGACAAGATCGCCCGTCAGTATAATGAGGACATGGATGAAGAGCTGCTCCGGGTGATTGGGACGATCACGGACTATCTGGAGCTGAAGAACCTGAAGACCGAAAAGGGGGTGGGAAATGTGTGTACAGCATTGGAAAAGCTGAAAGAGGACGTTCGGGAAGAGACTAGGAAGGAAACCTTTAAGGAGGCAACCAACAAAAGAGATCAGGAATGGATTTCCAGACTGACAAAGGAAGGATTTTCTGCCAGCGAAATTGCAAGGATCATGGGAGCGTCGGAAGAGGAAGTCCGGAAGCTTCAGAAGGGATAAAGCATTTGAGATTTTAGGGTGGCTGATATTTGTCGGCCGCCCTTTTTGTAGAAGCTGGGAGGAATAAGCAGGCGCTCCCCGTAGGGTGCCGCGGAGGTCTCCGTCAAGAAAATCAAAATGACAACAAGTTCTCTTTCGTGAAAAAGAGGGAAAGTAAGGAGGGAAGCACAGTCATGTGTAAGGTGATAGAAGATATGAGAAACGAATCTTTTCAGGAGGGATACCAGCTGGGAATCGAGTTGGGAATCAAGCTGGGAAATGAGTTGGTAATCAAGCTGGGCATAGAACAAAGCCAAAAGATCCTCGCGGTAAAGCTGCTGAACAGCGGCAGGTCGTGCGAAGAAACGGCAGAGCTTCTTGAGGTTCCTGTGGAGAAGATCTTGGAGTGGAAAGGGGAGACCGTACCTGCGGTATAAAGCCGGGCGTCCGGAGCAGTCTTTGGGGGAGAGCGCGAAAGCTCTCCCCATCACACTTCAAACTTATATCCCATGCCCCAGATCGTCTTGATCAGCTCGCCTTTGACGCCCAGCTTGCTGCGGAGCTTTTTGACGTGGGTGTCGATGGTGCGGGCGTCGCCGAAGTAATCATAGTTCCACACGTTGTTCAGGATCTTTTCCCGGGAGAGGGCGATGCCCTGATTTTCCATGAAATAGGCCAGAAGCTCGAACTCCTTGAAGCTCAGGTCCACGTCCTGCCCGTCGATCCGGACCAGATGGGCCGACTTGTTCAGTTCGATGCCTCCGGCCAGGATCACGTCCTCGCTGGTCAGGAGGTTGGAGCGGCGCAGGATGGCCTCCACCCGGGCCACGAGGATCTTGGGGCTGAAAGGCTTGGTGACATACTCGTCCACGCCCAGATCAAAGCCCTGCAGCTCGTCCCGCTCGTCGCTTTTGGCCGTCAGCATGATGATCGGCACCTTGGAGTAGGCGCGGATCTCGCGGCACACCTGCCAGCCGTCCATCTTGGGCATCATCACGTCCAGGATGATGAGGGCGATGTCCTTTTCCTGAAAAAACAGATCCACCGCCTGTTCGCCGTCCCCGGCCTCCAGCACCTCGTAATTCTGCTTCACGAGGAAATCCCTCACAAGCTTTCTCATGCGGCTTTCATCGTCAACGACCAGTATCTTTAATTTTTCCATACGAAACGACCTCCGTGCCATAGTCTGCCGTCTGTGTCCGGCTTTTCTTCTTTTGATTGTAACAGCGGATTATGTTTATTCTGTGAAAAGCGGGCAAATGGATACAAAAAAGAGTCCGCATCAGCGAACTCCTGTGCGCAGGGACGGCGAGCGTCCTGTGAAGTGGACCTGGCGGGAATCGAACCCGCGTCCGAAAGCCCATCCATTGCGGTGTCTCCCATCACAGCCGATTCTTTTTCATTCCCTCCGCCGCACGCCAAACGGCAGGCTTACGGTTTTGGTAGCTTCATGATACGCCCGCGCGGGCAAAGCTTAGCGCGCGTCGTTTCCCGCATCATCGATGCCTGGGTCACAAAGTGCGGGTGCTCTGTGTCAGACAGCTGCCATTAGGCAGCGATTGCTAAATTGTCTTCAGCGTTTATATTTAGGTTTGCGCCTTGCGCGGCGCCCTCGGATGGCTGCCACAATTTCAAAACCCCCGTCGAAACCTTTACAAGCCCGAAAACATGTAAAAGCAGTACGCCAAAGTGAAATTGTTCTTCCTTATAATATGGGAAGCGCGACCGGATGTCAAGGAAATTCACAGAATTACCACAAAAATTTCATCATCCTTTCAATGAAAAAACATAAATTATTTCTAAAATAGAGAAGCAGCGGCCGGGAAGGAGACATGATCGACCGGCCGGAATTTTTTCAGGAAGAAAGGGACGAGACAGTATGAGAAAACGAGTTTATTCACTTCTGGCGGCGCTGGCGCTGCTTGTCACGGCGGCGGCCGCGCCCATGACGGCGCAGGCGGCCGGAGGACTGGAGCTTTACACGACCTACCCCGGAGCGTCGGTGAAGGCGGGAGACAGCAGGAGCATCAGCATGTATGTGGCAAACGATACCGGAGCCAATCTGGACGCGGATCTGACCGTGACCTCCATGCCGGAGGGCTGGGACGGATACTTCAGCGGAGACGGCGGACAGATCAGCCGGGTGCATGTGCAGAACGGCGAGGAGGCCGCCGTGACGTTTTACCTGCAGATCCCGGAGGACGCCGAGGCCGGAACGTACGGCGTGCAGCTTCAGGCGTCCTCGGACACCGGACTTACGGATGTGCTGGACCTGTCCCTGACCATCGGAGAGCAGGAGTACGGTCAGGGAAGTCTTGAGGCGGAATACCCAGAGCAGGAGGGCGCCTCCGGTACAAGCTTCAGCTTTAGCGCCACGCTCATCAACAACGGAGCGGCGGATCAGTCGTACAGTCTGTCGGCGCAGGCTCCGGACGGGTGGCAGGTGTCGTTCAGCCCCAGCAGCGAGAGCACGCGGGTGGCCAGTATGGAGGTGGAGGCAGGCTCCAGCGCGGGACTGACGGTCAGCGTCACGCCGCCGGAGAATGTGGAAGCCGGGGAGTACACGATCCCCATCAGCGCCGCTTCCGCAAGCGACACGCTGAGCACGGAGCTGAAAGTGACCATCACCGGCACCTATGAGCTTTCCCTGTCCACGCCCAGCGGGCTTTTAAGCTTTGACGCGCAGGCCAACAAGGAGTCCGACGTGACCCTGAGCCTTACCAACAACAGCAACGTGGATCTGCAGAATATCAATCTGACCTCCTCCGCGCCCAGCGACTGGACGGTGACTTTTGACACCTCCTCCATCGACGTGCTGGAGGCGGGAGCCACGCAGGAGATCACGGCCCATGTGACGCCGGGGGATTCGGCCATGACCGGAGACTATGTGACCACGATCACGGCCAGCTGCTCGGAGGTGTCCGACAGCGCGGAGTTTCGGGTGTCGGTGAAGACCAGTACGATCTGGGGGATCGTGGCGATACTGATCATCCTCGGTCTGATCGGAGGCGTCGGATACGTATTTCGGAAATACGGCAGGCGCTAGAGAGCGGGTGCGGCCATGAGAGAAAATATGATCGAGATCAGAGGACTTACCAAGGTCTATGGAGAGAAGAAGGCGGTGGACAGCTTAAATCTCACGATCCGAAAAGGCGAGGTGTTCGGACTGCTGGGACCGAACGGAGCGGGAAAGACCACTACGACGCTGATGCTGCTGGGGCTGACGGAGCCCACGGCGGGGGAGGCGTTCATCGCGGAGAGGGACTGCACGAAGGAGCCCATCGCCGTGAAGAGGATCGTGGGATACCTGCCGGACAACGTGGGATTTTATAGCGATCTGACCGGGCGGGAAAATCTGTATTTCACCGGAAGGCTGAACGGCCTGTCCGAAGAGGAGTTAAGAGAGAGGGCGGAGAAGCTGCTTGTGAGAGTCGGCATGTCGGAGGCGGCGGATCAGAAGACCGGGACCTACTCCCGGGGAATGCGGCAGAGGCTCGGCATTGCGGACGTGCTGATGAAGGATCCGGAGGTCATCATCATGGATGAACCCACGCTTGGCATCGATCCGCAGGGAATGCGGGATCTGCTCAGGCTGATCCGGGAGCTGGCGGAGGAGGACGGCAGGACCGTGCTCGTCTCCTCCCATCAGCTCTACCAGATCCAGCAGGTATGCGACCGGGTCGGCATCTTCGTGGAAGGGCGGCTGATCGCCTGCGGGACCATCGGGGAGCTGGGAAAAAAGATGGAGCGGGAAGGAAAGTACACGCTGGAGCTTCAGGCGGAGCCGGACAACGACGCGCTCGTAAGCCTCCTCTCCCATATGGAAGGGGCGTCGGCCGTGGAGCGGGAGGGAGAACTGCTCCTCGTGCGCTCCGGGGAAGACATCCGCAGAAGAGCGACGCTGCTTCTGGCGGCTAACGGCTATACGGTACTGCAGCTTCGGCAGAAAGGAGGGGACCTGGATGAGATTTACAGCCGGTATTTTGAACAGGCGGAAGCCGGCGAGCGGAAGGCTTCTGCCGGAAAAGACAGAAAATAAGCTTCGGGATTTTGTGGAGACGGTGCAGTCGTGGCGCTCGCCGGGGCTGAAGGCGCTGTTTGACAAGGAGATGACGGATCATATCCGGAGCAGGAGGTTTCAGCTGATCCTGGCGCTGGTGGCGGTGACCAGCTACGCCAGCCTCTACGGGGCGGTGTCGGGTCTGTCCGGCTCGGAAGGTTCGGACTATCTGTTTCTGGCGCTGTACACCACCAGCAGCGGCTCCATTCCTTCGTTTCTGTCGTTCATCGCCCTGTTGGGGCCGTTCGTGGGGATCATTCTGGGCTTCGACGGGATCAGCGGGGAGAAGTCGGATCGGACGCTGTACCGGATCGCGGCCCAGCCCATCTACCGGGACGCGATCATCAACGGAAAATTTCTGGCCGGGGCGGCGCTGATCGTCCTTATGGTATTTACCATGGGGATCTCCATCGGGGCGGCGGGGATCCTTGCGCTCGGCATCAGGCCCTCGCCGGAGGAGGTGGCCAGAGTGTTCGTCTTTCTGGTGTTCACGGCGGTCTACATCTGTTTCTGGCTGGGACTGTCCCTCTGGCTCTCGGTCGTCGCCAGGAGCGCCGCGGCCTCGGCCATGGCGGCCATCGGCCTGTGGATCTTCTGCGCGCTGTTCATGGGCCTTGTGGCCAGCATGATCGCGGGGCTTGTCTACCCTGTCAACACGCAGATGCAGGCGCTGTACAACTCCATGGGAAATTACACGCTGGATCTGTATCTGAACCGGCTGTCGCCCTACTATCTGTACAGCGAAGCGGTCACCACGATCATGAATCCGGGCGTCCGCTCGGTCAACGTGATCACGATGCAGTCGCTGGACGGCGCGGTGAGCAGCTACTTAAGCCTCGGACAGAGCCTGCTCCTCGTATGGCCCCACCTGGCCGGCCTGATCGCCCTGATGCTGGGGACTTTCGCGGGCTCCTACGTCTGCTTTATGCGGCAGGAGATCCGGGCAAAATAATGTGGGAAAAATGGCGCGGGCTGAACTGTTGAATGGAAAATAAAGAGAGATCGCCGGTGTGCGCAGAAAGAACGCGCACCGGCGTTTTTTGCGCGATACGCCCCGCAAGCGGCTGCCGTGCTTGCACGGGCAGCCATTTGCGGGGCAACGGACAGCGAACAGCCTTGCTGTGAGCTGGCTGTGATATTGTTAGTATAAACTAACTGTTGGATTTGTCAAAACTGTCAGAGGAATTCTGTGTAAAACGTGCATGGAGTATATTTGAGAAAAATGTTAGAATGTATCTATAGAATTTTGTGCGAAATGCACAACTAGTATATGGGATAAGGAGGAACAAAGAATGCTGGATCAGTCTTATTATCGTAAGACCGACGAGATCATCGAGCACTACGGACGCAGGGCCGGGTCGCTGATCCCGATCATGCAGGACATTCAGGCGGAGTACCGCTACCTGCCGGGAGAGCTTTTGACCTATGTGGCGGGGGAAATCGGCATCACAGAGGCCAAGGCTTACAGCGTAGCCACCTTCTACGAGAATTTTTCTTTTGAGGCAAAGGGAAAATATGTGATCAAAGTGTGCGACGGGACAGCCTGTCACGTGCGCAAATCCATGCCGGTGCTGGAGGCGCTCTGGAAGGAGCTGGGGCTTAGCCGCAAGAAGCACACGACGGACGACATGCTGTTCACGGTGGAGACCGTGTCCTGTCTCGGAGCGTGCGGGCTTGCGCCGACGATGATGGTCAACGAGGACGTGTACCCGTCCATGACGCCGGAGAAAGCGCTGGAAGTGATCGAAGAATTGAGAGGTAGAGGCTGATGATCAAAAACAGGGAAGAGTTAGGGAAAGTGCGCGCAGCGGCTCAGGAGCAGATCGACGCCTGTGACTGCCGCATTCTCGTCTGTTCGGGAACCGGATGTATCGCCACCGGTTCGGCAAAGATCTACGAGGAATTTCAGGAGCTTGTGAGGGACACGCCCGGAGTCGTGCTGGACTTTGCGCCCCACGACGAGGGGGAGCATGTGGGCGTCAAGAAGACCGGATGTCAGGGCTTCTGCGAGCTGGGGCCGCTTGTCCGGATCCAGCGGGGCGGCGAGACGATCCAGTACGTGAAGGTGCAGCGAGAGGACTGCAGGGAGATCTTCGAGCAGTCCGTGCTGAAAGGCGAGACGGTGGAGCGGCTGCTCTACACGAAGAAGGACGTGCACTACCGCCGTCCGGAGGATATTCCGTTCATGGCGAAGCAGACGAGGATCGTGCTGGAAAACTGCGGACGCGTGGACGCGGAATCACTGGACGAGTATATCGCGTCGGGCGGCTTTGAGGCGCTCTCGAAGGCCATGTTCGATATGACGAGAGCAGAGGTCATCGACGAGGTGGACCGCTCGGGGCTCAGAGGAAGAGGAGGCGGAGGCTTCCCCTGCGGCAGAAAATGGAAGCAGGTGGCCCGCCAGGCGGAGAAAGTCCGCTATGTGGTCTGTAACGGAGACGAGGGCGATCCGGGCGCGTTCATGGACGGCTCGGTCATGGAGGGAGATCCCTTTAAGCTCATCGAGGGCATGATGATCGCGGGCTATGCGGTGGAGTCGTCGGACGGCTACATCTATGTCCGGGCGGAATACCCCATGTCCGTGGCGAGGCTCCGGCATGCCATCGCCCAGCTGGAGGAGCGGGGACTCCTGGGCGACAACATTCTGGGAACGGATTTTTCCTTCCATTTACATATCAACCGGGGAGCGGGCGCGTTCGTCTGCGGAGAGGGTTCGGCGCTGACCGCGTCCATCGAGGGCAACCGGGGAATGCCGCGCGTGAAGCCGCCCAGAACGGTGGAGAAGGGACTGTGGGAGAAGCCCACCGTGCTCAACAACGTGGAGACCTACGCCAACGTGCCGAAGATCATCCTTCAGGGGGCGGACTGGTACCGCACCATCGGCACCGAGGGAAGCCCCGGCACGAAGACGTTCTCGCTGACCGGCTCCATTGAAAATACGGGACTGATCGAGGTCCCCATGGGAAGCACCTTACGGGAGATCATCTTTGACATCGGAGGCGGCTTAAAGAATGGAGCCACCTTCAAGGCGGTGCAGATCGGAGGCCCCTCGGGCGGATGTCTGACCGAGAAGCATCTGGACGAGCCGCTGGATTTTGATTCGGTGAAAAAGTTCAACGCTATCGTCGGCTCTGGCGGTATGGTCGTCATGGACACCAACACCTGTATGGTGGAGGTCGCCCGGTTCTTCATGAGCTTCACCCAGCGGGAGTCCTGCGGAAAATGCGTGCCCTGCCGTGAAGGGACCAAGCGGATGCTGGAGATCCTCGAGCGGATCGTGGCCGGAGAGGGCGAGATGGAGGATCTGGACCGGCTGGAGGAGCTGGCGAAGATGATCCAGAGCATGGCGCTGTGCGGTCTCGGAAAGAGCGCGCCGCTGCCGGTCATCAGCACCCTCAAGACCTTCCGCTCAGAGTACGAGGAGCACATCCGGGATCACAAATGTCAGGCCAAGGTCTGTCAGGCCATGCGCCGTTTCGTCATCAATCCGGAATACTGCAAGGGCTGCGGAAAATGCGCGAAAAACTGTCCGGTGGGAGCCATCACCGGCGTGCGCAAGGAAGCGTACCATATCGATCCGGCGCTCTGTATCAAGTGCGAGGCCTGCAAGGACAACTGTGCCTTTGATGCCATCTATATCGAAGCGTAAGGGAGGACAAAGATGGGAACAATTACCATTGATGGAAGAAAAGTAGAATTTACCGACGAGAAGAATGTCCTGTCCATTATCCGCAAGGCCGGCATCGACATTCCGACGCTCTGTTATCACTCGGAGCTGTCCACCTTCGGAGCCTGTCGGCTCTGCACGGTGGAGGACGAGCGGGGAAGGACGTTTGCCTCCTGCTCGGAGGAGCCCCGGGACGGCATGGTGATCTACACCAACACCGGAAAACTGAAAAAATACAGAAAGCTCATCATCGAGCTTCTGCTGGCGGCCCACTGCCGGGACTGCACGACCTGCGTCAAGAGCGGCGACTGTAATCTGCAGACGCTGGCCCACCGGTTCGGCGTGACCAGCATCCGCTATACCAACTACCGGGAGGAGCGGCCGCTGGACTTCAGCTCGCCGTCCATCGTGAGGGATCCGAACAAATGTATCCTGTGCGGAAACTGCGTGCGGGTGTGCAGCGAGCTCCAGGGAGTGGGCGCGCTCGGATTCGCCCACCGCGGCTCGGAGGCCATGGTCATGCCGGCTTTCGACCGGGAGATCGCCGAGACGGACTGCGTCAACTGCGGCCAGTGCCGGATCTTCTGTCCGACCGGAGCCATCAGCATCCGCAATAACAAGGACGCCGTGTGGGAGGCGCTGGCCGATCCGGACACCCGGGTGGTGGCGCAGATCGCTCCGGCGGTCCGCGTGGCGGTGGGAAGCGCGTTCGGCCTTCCGCGCGGCAAGAGCGTCATGGGCAAGATCGTCAACGTGCTGCACCGCATGGGCTTTGACGAGGTGTACGACACCACGTTCAGCGCCGATCTGACGATCATGGAGGAATCCGCCGAGTTTCTGGACCGGATCAAAAACGGAGGGAAGCTGCCGCTTCTGACCTCCTGCTGTCCGGCCTGGGTGAAGTTTGTGGGAGACCAGTTCCCGGAGTACAAGGAGCACGTGTCCACCTGCCGTTCGCCTCAGGGGATGATGTCGGCGGTGGTCAAGGAATATTTCCGGGATCCGGAGCATGCAAAGGGCAAGAAGACGGTCATGGTCTCCTTCATGCCGTGCACGGCGAAGAAGATGGAGGCGAAGCGCCCAAACAGCTACACGCACGGGGAGCAGGATACCGATTATGTGATCACCACGACGGAGCTGATCGAGATGATCCGCACCACGGGCATCCTGTTCTCGGAGCTGGAGCCGGAGGCCTCGGACATCCCGTTCGGGTTCGGATCCGGAGGCGGCGTGATCTTCGGAGTGACCGGAGGCGTGACGGAGGCGGTGCTGAGACGGCTCACGCCGGATCACGACAAGGCGACGCTGGAAGCGATCGCCGAGTGCGGCGTCCGGGACGAGGGCTTTATCCGGGAGTTCACCGTGCCCTACGAGGGGATGGAGCTCAACATCTGCGTCGCCAGCGGTCTGGCGAACGCCCGCGAGGTGATGGAGCAGGTGAAGAGAGGCGAGAAGCAGTACCATCTGATCGAGATCATGGCCTGCCGCCGCGGCTGCATCATGGGCGGAGGACAGCCCAGGCTGGCAGGAGACCGGACCAAGGCGGCCCGCACGGAGGGCATCTACAAGGCGGACAACGTGTCGGTCATCAAGAAGTGCGACGAGAACCCCATGATCCTGTCGCTGTACGACGGGTTTCTCAAGGGCAAGGAGCACGAGCTTTTGCATAACCATGAGTTTTGCTGAAAGGTGAAAAGCTAAGCATCGTAGGGGGACGTTCAGCACGCGCCATTCGCAAAGCCGCATGGCTGAAAGGTGTCTATCCAGCCATGCATCTCGAAAGCCCGCTGCTTCGCAGCTCTACCGGCGCTTGCGCGCCTGCTTTCTCGATCACGGCTAAGCGCCGTATGGCAAACAGGAGAACCGTCTGCTTACATGCGAGCATGACGCAGCCGCTCCTCCTGTTTACCGCATGGCTGAATAGGATAGTATGAAAATCTTGTGAAAATGATGGAAGTTTTCCGGCATTGTGTTACAATAGGGACGGAGAAAGAGGCGGAGCGTCTGCAAGGCTCCGTCTCTTTTGACGAGGATACGGAAAATTTCCGCGCGAAAGGCGCGGCAGAGGACGGAGACGGCGAGGATGAAGGCAGAGCAGACAAACACGCAGCTTGTGAAGGCGCAGCCCCCGAAGCGGGAGCGGCGCAGACGGAGGAGACAGCGCTCCATACGGACCCGGATGACGGTGATCTTTTCCGCCGTGCTGATCGTGGCGCTGGCGAGCTGCTGGCTGGCGAATATTTTTTTCCTGGAAAATTATTATGTGAGAAATAAACTGGAGGCGCTGGTGGAGGCCTACGAGACGCTGGATCAGGCGTCTCGGGAGCAGGAGATGGGCGAGGAGAGCTTTCTGTCGGAGCTCAAAGTCCGCTGCGAGGCCGACAATATCAGCCTCTTTGTCATGGGCAGCGACGGCAGGATGAAGCTGACCACGGTACGGGACTCCGAGGAGCTCAGAAAAGAGCTCTATGAGTACGTGCTGGGCGCGCAGCTCGACGAGAGGAGCATCCTTGGACAGACGGACGCCTATGTCATGAGCCTCAGCGGAGGCTCGCCCACAGGAGGATATCTGACGATGATGGGCGTGCTGGATCAGGGCGAGCTTTTTATTATCCGCACTGCGGTGGAGCCTCTGCGGGAGAGCGTCATGCTGGCCAACCGCTTTCTGATCTACGTGGGCTGCGTGGTGCTGCTGGTGGGAGCTTTCATCATCCATCTGGTCTCCCGCAGGATCTCGGAGCCGATCCTCGAGCTTGCCAGATTATCCGAGCGCATGAGCAATCTGGATTTCAACGTGAAGTTTTCCGGAGGGAAGGACGAGGAGATCGTTTTCCTCGGCAGTCATATGAACCGGCTGTCCGAGACGCTGGAGCGGACCATCTCGGAGCTCAAGACTGCCAACAACGAGCTGCAGCGTGACATCGAGCAGAAGGAAAAGCGGGACGAGATGAGAAAGGAATTTCTCTCCAATGTGTCCCACGAGCTGAAGACGCCCATCGCGCTGATCCAGGGGTACGCCGAGGGGCTTCAGGAGTGCATCAACGACGACGCGGAGAGCCGGGAGTTCTACTGTGAGGTCATCATGGACGAGGCGTCGAAGATGAACAATCTGGTGAAAAATCTGCTGACGCTCAACGAGCTGGAGTTCGGAAGCGAAGTAGTGACCATGGAGCGGTTCGATCTGACGTCCATGATCCGGAACATGCTCCGGGCCAGACAGGTGCTGTTTGACCAGAAGGGCGTGCGGCTCGTCTTCGACGTAAACGAGCCGGTCTACGCGTGGGGAAACGAGTTTAAGCTGGAGCAGGTGCTGAACAATTATATCAGCAACGCGCTGAACCATGTGGAGGGCGAGCGGATCATCAAGATCACTCTGCAGAAGACGGACGGCCATGTGCGTACCGGCGTGTTCAACACCGGATCTCCCATTCCCGAAGCGGACGTGGGGCGGATCTGGGATAAATTTTATAAGGTCGACAAGGCCAGAACGAGAGAGTACGGAGGCAGCGGCGTGGGACTTTCCATCGTCAAAGCCATCATGGAGTCCATGCATCAGCGGTACGGCGTCGTCAACTACGACAACGGCGTGGAGTTCTGGTTCGAGCTGGACGACAGGAATGAAACGTAAGAGAGGGAGCAGAGAATGAAGAGGATGAAAAAAGTATCGGACAGCCGGACGGAGCAGACGTATCTGATCATGCAGCGTCATATCAACGGGTACGGAAGGCTCTTCGGCGGGCAGCTGATGATGTGGATCGACGAGCTGGGCGGGATCGTGGCGAAGCGCCACGCGGAGTGCGAGATCACGACGGCCTGCATCGACCAGCTGAATTTCAAGACGGCGGCCTACTTAAACGACACGGTGGTGCTGATCGGCCGTCTGACCTACACGGGACGCACGTCCATGGAGGTGCGGGTGGACACGTACGCCGAGTCCCTGCAGGGCTGGCGGCGGCTCATCAACACCGCCTATCTGGTGGAGGTGGCCATCGACGAGGACGGAAACGGCGTGGAAGTGCCCGGACTCATCCGGGAGACCGCGGAGCAGGAGATGGAATGGGAAGGCGGCGAGAAGCGCTATCAGCTGAGAAAGCAGCGGAAGAGGGAGGGCTTTTAGAAAATCAGGCGGCAGTTGAAATCCCCGGGGCTTTATGGTATGATAGAAAATCGAATCGCGGCGGGGCCGGTGAGGAGCCTGCCGTCTGTGAGAAGAGGAGGAACCGCCATGAGATGGAACAAATACACGCTGATCACCACGACGGAAGCGGAGGATCTGATCAGCAGCATGATGATGGACGCCGGGATCGAGGGCATTGAGATCGAAGACAAGGTTCCTCTGTCGGAGCAGGACAAGTCCCAGATGTTCGTGGACATTCTGCCGGAGGGACCGGCGGACGACGGCGTGGCCCGCATCAGCTTCTATCTGGAGCCGGAGCAGGACAACGCGAAGATTTTGGCGCTGGTCCAGCAGGGACTGGACGAGATCCGCGGCTGGGGCGTGGATGTGGGCGCGGGTACCATCGAGGCGTCCCAGACCGAGGATAAGGACTGGATCAACAACTGGAAGGAATATTTCCATCAGTTTTATGTGGACGACATCCTGATCAAGCCGTCGTGGGAAGATCTGAAGCCGGAGGATCAGGGCAAACTTCTGATCCAGATCGATCCGGGCACGGCCTTCGGCACGGGAATGCATGAGACGACGCAGCTGTGCATCCGTCAGATCCGCAAGTATCTGACGCCCGGCGTTCGCCTGCTGGACGTGGGGACCGGAAGCGGCATCCTGTCCATCGCGGCGCTGAAGCTGGGAGCGTCCTACGCGCTCGGGACGGATCTGGATCCGTGCGCGGTGACGGCCGTGCAGGAAAATATGGAAGTGAACGGCATCGGGGAGGAGAGCTACGGCGTCATCCTCGGAAATCTCATCGACGATCCGCAGGTGCAGCGGGAGGCCGGAAGCGAAAGCTGGGATCTGGTGACGGCCAACATTCTGGCGGAGGTGCTGCTGCCGCTGACTCCGGTGGTGGCGGGCTGCCTGAAAAAAGGCGGCGTCTACATCACGTCCGGGATCATCGAAAACAAAGAGCAGGTCGTGACGGAAGCCATACGCGCGGCCGGCCTGGAGGTGCTGGAGGTGACCAGACAGGGCGAGTGGGTGTCGGTGACGGCCCGCAGAAATTAGAGGATCAAAAGGCGATGTATCATTTTTTTGTGGAGCCCTTCCAGATCCATGAGGATCAGGGGCGTATCGAGATCCTGGGCGGGGACGTGAACCATATCGAACATGTGCTGCGCATGAGGCAGGGCGAGGAGCTGACGGTCAGCGACGGCTACGGATGGGAATATCTGTGCCGGGCGGAGGAATTTCTTCCGGAGTCCGTCACGCTCCGTATTCTGAAAAAGGAGCGGGTCAGCTCGGAGCTTCCGTCGCGGATCACGCTGTACCAGTGTCTTCCGAAGGGGGACAAGATGGAGCTGATCGTCCAGAAGGCCGTGGAGCTGGGGGCGTCCGCCGTCGTGCCGGTGGCGTCCAGACGGTGCGTCGTGAAGCTGGATGCGAAGAAGGCGGAGAGTAAGCGGAAGCGCTGGCAGGCCATCTCCGAGAGCGCGGCCAAGCAGTCGGGCCGGGCCGTCGTGCCCGCAGTGGGAGAGGTGACGGATTTTGCGTCGGCGCTTCGGGCGGCGAAGGAGACGGACGTGCGGCTCATCCCGTACGAGTGCGCGGACGAGCTTCTGGCGGACGGACAGACAAGCTCCATGGACCGCACGAGGGAGATCCTGCGCGGCATTGAGAGAGGGCAGTCTGTCAGCGTCATCATCGGGCCCGAGGGCGGGCTTGAGAAATCCGAGGTGGAAGCCGCCGTGGAGGCGGGATTTTTGCCGGTCACTCTCGGAAAGCGGATTTTGCGGACGGAGACGGCGGGACTTTGCGTCCTGTCGGCGCTCATGTTCCATCTGGAGGTTTGAGGAAGAATGGAAGCATATTTGGATAATTCCGCCACGACCCGGTGTATGGAGTGCGCGGCAGAGACGGTGCTTCGCCTTTTGCGGGAGGATTTTGGGAATCCGTCCTCCATGCACGCGAAGGGCGTGGAGGCCGAGCGGTATGTCCGGGAGGCGAAGGCGTTTTTTGCCTCCAACTTAAAGGCGGACGAGAAAGAAATCTATTTCACGTCGGGCGGCACCGAGTCCAACAATCTGGCGCTGATCGGCACGGCCATGGCCAACCGGCGGGCCGGGAACCATCTGATCACCACGGAGGTGGAGCATGCGTCGGTGCGAAATACGATGAAATATCTGGAAGAGCAGGGCTTCCGGGTCACGTATCTTCCGGTGGACGAAGACGGGATCGTATCGGTGGAGGCGCTTAGGGAAGCGCTCCGCCCCGAGACGATCCTCGTGTCGGTCATGTATGTGAACAACGAGGTGGGAGCGGTCCAGCCCATCGACGAGATCGGGCGGATCATCCGGAAGACAAATCCGGGGACGCTGTTCCATGTGGACGCCATCCAGGCATACGGAAAATACAGGATCCTTCCGAAGCGGGAGGGGATCGACCTTCTGTCGGTGAGCGGGCACAAGCTCCACGGCCCGAAGGGAGTGGGGATGCTCTATGTGGACAGACGGGTGAAGATCCGTCCGATCCTGTTCGGCGGAGACCAGCAGAAAGGACTTCGCTCCGGCACGGAAAATGTGCCGGGATACGCGGGCATGGCGGCCGCGGCCCGGGTGTGCTACGAGGATCTGGACCGGAAGGTGGAGCGGCTGTACGCGCTGAAGGAGCGGTTCGTGGAGGGCGTGCGCGCGCTTCCCGACGTGAGGATCAACGGCCGGACCGGGCGCGACAGCGCGCCTCACATTGTGAGCGTGAGCTTTGCGGGCGTCAGAAGCGAGGTGCTCCTGCACGCGCTGGAGGAAAAGGGAATCTATGTGTCGGCGGGCTCGGCCTGCTCGTCCAACAAGCCGGCGGTGAGCCGCACGCTGAGCGGGATGCAGCTTCCGAAGGAATATCTGGGGAGCACGCTCCGCTTCAGCTTCAGCTTTGACACGACGGAAGAAGAGATCGATTACTGCCTGCAGGAGCTGGCCGGGCTTCTGCCGGTCCTGCGCCGGTTCGTGCGGCGGTGACGCGAGGGAGGAGAGAGTATGTTTCAGGCTTTTTTAATCAAATACGGGGAGATCGGCGTCAAGGGAAAGAACCGCTATGTATTTGAAAACGCGCTGATCAGCCGGATCAAGGAGGTGCTGGCGGACGCGGAAGGGATGTTTCGGATCATCCGGGAGCAGGGCCGCATCTATGTGGAGGCGGAAGGGGCTTTCGACTATGACGAGACGGTGGCCGCTCTGAAAAGAGTGTTCGGCGTCGTGAGCATCTGTCCGGTGGTCCTTCTGGAGGATCAGGGCTTTGAGGCGCTGTCGGAGGCCGTGTTATCCTATGTAAAGGAGGTCTACGGAGACCGGAGCATGACCTTCAAGGTGCTGACCAGACGGGTCAACAAGGAGTTTCCCATGGAGTCCATGGAGGTGAGCGCCGAGCTGGGCGGCCGGATCCTCGATCATTTCCCGAATATGTCGGTGGACGTGCACCATCCGGAGGTGATCCTTCATATCGAGCTGCGCCACAACATCGGCATCTATTCCGAAGTGATCCCGGGACCCGGCGGCATGCCGCTTGGGACCAACGGCCGTTCCATGCTGCTTCTGTCGGGAGGCATCGACAGCCCGGTGGCCGGATATATGGTGGCAAAGCGCGGCGTCTACATCGACGCGGTTTATTTCCACGCGCCGCCTTATACGAGCGAGCGTGCGAAGCAGAAGGTGGTGGATCTGGCGAAGCTGGTGTCCCGCTATACGGGGCCGATCCGCCTGCACGTGATCAACTTTACGGACATCCAGATGTATATTTATGAGAAATGCCCTCACGACGAGCTGACGATCATCATGCGCCGCTATATGATGCGGATCGCCCAGAAGCTGGCGGAGGATACGGGGTGTCTGGCTCTTGTGACCGGCGAGAGCATCGGGCAGGTGGCGAGCCAGACGGTACAGAGCCTCGCGGCCACCAACGACGTGTGCGCCATGCCGGTGTTCCGTCCGCTGATCGCTTTTGATAAGGAAGATATCGTGACGATCGCGAAGAAGATCGACACGTACGAGACGTCGATCCTGCCTTACGAGGACTGCTGCACCACGTTCGTGGCGAAGCATCCGGTGACGAAGCCGAAGGTGGAGGCCATCCGCCGTTCGGAGCTTCTGCTGGAGGAAAAGATCGGGGAGATGATGGAGCAGGCGTTCGCCACGGAGGAGATCGTGGAGATAGGAAAATAGTTCAGCCTGTCACACCCGGCTGGCTGAACTACTGTTACACATAAAAAGGAATCCTGCGTAGCAGGATTCTCCGCCTGCGGCGGGTCGCTTAAGCGACATGATTCCGATCCGCCGCAGCGCGATCCCGCGGAGCGTCTTTTTGTGCAATGGGAAATTCGGAGGAATTTCCCATTGTATAAAAAAGGAATCCTGCGTAGCAGGATTCCTTGCGGGGAAACCGGGGATGTCCCGGTCAGTCTACGATGTAGGGCTCGAGCACTTTCAGGATCTCCTCGGCGTTGTTCTCGGAGTGGATGTTCAGCTCGATGGGCTTGGACAGATCCAGACTGAAAATACCCATGATGGATTTTGCATCAATGACATAGCGGCCGGATACCAGATCGAAATCGTTATCGAATTTTGTGATCTCGTTGACGAACGCTTTTACTTTATCAATGGAATTTAAAGAAATATGAACGGTCTTCATAGCACGCTCCTCCTCGTTGTTTGTTTTTCGTCTACCAACATCTTAATGACTTGGGACGAGAAAGTCAATGAGAAGTTGTGAAAAAAATGGAAGGCCGCGCGGGAGGTACAGGATGAAAAAAGCGGCGCTGCACAATCTGGGCTGCAAGGTGAACGCCTATGAGACGGAGGCGATGCAGGAGATTCTGGAACGGTGCGGATACGAGATCGTCCCCTTCGGTGAGAAGGCGGACGTATATCTGGTCAACACGTGCAGCGTTACCAACATCGCGGACCGGAAATCCAGGCAGATGCTGCACCGGGCCAGAAAGAACAATCCGGACGCGGTGGTCATCGCGGCCGGGTGCTACGTGCAGGCGGCGGGACGGGAGCTCCTTCAGGACAGCTCCGTGGATATCCTGATCGGCAACAATGAAAAGGCCAATCTGCCGGAGATCTTAAAGGCGTGGGAGGAGGAGCACGACGCGTCCAGGATCCACGACCTGACCAGAGAGCAGACCTACGAGGAGCTGACGCTCTCGAAAAACGCGGAGCACACGAGAGCTTATATGAAGATTCAGGACGGCTGCAATCAGTTCTGCAGCTACTGCATCATTCCCTACACGAGAGGGCGCGTCCGCAGCCGTCGCCTCCCGGACATCACGGCGGAGGCCGCCCGTCTGGCGGAGGCGGGCTACCGGGAGATCGTGCTGACGGGCATCCATCTGGATTCCTACGGCGTGGATCTGGAGGGAGAGACGCTTCTGACCGTGGTGGAGGAGATCGCCAGAGTGGACGGCATCGAGAGGATCCGTCTCGGCTCGCTGGAGCCGCGGATCATGACCGAAGAATTTGTCGGCGGGCTTGCGGCCGTGAAAAAGCTCTGCCCGCATTTTCACCTGTCGCTCCAGAGCGGCTGCGACGGGACGCTGAAGCGGATGAACCGGAAATACACGGCGGAGGAGTTCGCGCAGTGCTGCGAAAGGCTCCGGCGGCATTTTGACGAACCGGCGCTGACCACCGACGTGATCGTGGGATTTCCGGGCGAGACGGAGGAGGAGTTTTCACAGACCGTGGAATTTTTAAAGAAGATCCGGTTTTATGAGACGCACGTGTTCAAATATTCCAGAAGGAAAGGGACGCGGGCCGACCGGATGCCGGATCAGATCCCGGAGCCGGTCAAGACGGCCAGAAGCGAGATCCTGCTGAAGCTCAGCGAGGAGAACAGCGCCGCCTGGCGCGCCCGCCTGATCGGAAAGGACGTGGAGGTGTTGATGGAGGAAGCGCAGACGCAGGACGGCGCCTGCTGGCAGGTGGGCCACACGAGAGAGTACGTGCGGGTGGCCGTGCGGCAGGACGAACCGCTGGCGAACCGGATCGTGACCGTGAGAGCGGAAAGCTTCCGGGATCCGGAAACGCTGGCGGGCCGCTTGCTGTAAGCCGTTCACGACAAACGCATGAGTAAATAAATTATGAACAATCCCCCTTTTTCTGGTATGA
>JAUNHB010000041.1 GCA_030524125.1 Eubacteriales bacterium
GCGCTCCCTCAGCCGGGAGCAACAGGCCACAATTCGTGCAAGCACGATTCTGGCCCGCTGCTCCCGGCTGGCTGAACTGTTGTAACGATTCAGCCATGCATCTCGAAAGCCCGCTGCTGCGCAGCTCCCCGGCGCTTGCGCGCCTGCTTTCTCGATCACGGCTAAGCGCCGTATGGAAAATATGGGAAAGCTCTGCTTACATGCGAGCATGACGCAGCGCTTCCCCATATTTTCCGCATGGCTGAATAGTTGCGCGTGAAAATGAAGTTTGCCAAATCGCGGATTTATGCTATAATGTACGCGTATGCAATGCGCCGGGGGGCCGGCGGATACGCGCGAGCATGTAGATAGGAGTAGAAGATGAATATTATCGACAAATTGTTTGGAACCCACAGCGAGCGGGAGCTGAAGCTGATCGCTCCGACCATCGACAGGATCGAGGCGCTGCGTCCGACGATGCAGGCTCTGAGCGATGAGGAGCTGAGGGACAAGACAAAAGAATACAGGCAGAGGCTGGCCGAGGGGGCCACGCTGGACGATCTTCTGCCGGAGGCGTTCGCCACGGTGCGGGAGGCCGCCAAACGAGTGCTGGGGATGGAGCATTACCGGGTACAGCTCATCGGAGGAATGATCCTCCATCAGGGACGGATCGCGGAGATGAAGACCGGCGAGGGAAAGACGCTGGTATCCACGCTTCCGGCGTACTTAAACGCGCTGGAGGGAAAGGGCGTCCACATCGTCACGGTCAACGACTATCTGGCGAACCGTGACGCCGGATGGATGGGAAAGGTGCACGAATTTCTCGGGCTGACCGTGGGCGTGGTGCTCAACGCCTCCACCAAGGAGGAGCGCCGGGCGGCCTACAACTGCGACATCACCTACGTGACCAACAACGAGCTGGGATTTGACTACCTGCGCGACAACATGGTCATTTACAAGGAGCAGCTCGTCCAGAGAGACCTGCACTACGCCATCATCGACGAGATCGACTCGATCCTCATCGACGAGGCGAGAACGCCGCTGATCATCTCCGGACAGAGCGGAAAATCCACGAAGCTCTACGAGCTGTGCGACTATGTGGCGCACACGCTGACCAGAGGAGAAGCCAGCAAGGAATTTTCCAAGATGGACGCCATCATGGGAGAGGAGATCGAGGAGACGGGCGACTTCATCGTCAACGAGAAGGATAAGATCGTCCACCTGACCGCCGACGGCATCAAGAAGGTCGAGCAGTTCTTCAAGATCGAGAATCTGGCCGATCCGGAAAATCTGGAGATCCAGCACAATATGGAACTGGCGCTTCGCGCCAACAACCTGATGTTCCGCGATCACGACTATGTGGTGAAGGACGATCAGGTGTTTATCGTCGACGAGTTCACCGGGCGCATCATGCCGGGACGGCGGTATTCCGACGGCCTGCATCAGGCCATTGAGGCGAAGGAGCATGTGAAGGTGAAGCGGGAGAGCAAGACGCTGGCCACGATCACCTTCCAGAATTTCTTTAACAAATACAATAAGAAGAGTGGTATGACCGGTACGGCGCTCACTGAGGAGAAGGAGTTCCGCGCCATCTACGGCATGGACGTGGTGGAGATCCCCACCAATCGTCCGGTCATCCGTCAGGACCTGCACGACGCGGTGTACAAGACGAAGAAGGAGAAGCTTTTCGCAGTGTGCAACGCCATCGAGGAAGCTCACGCCAAGGATCAGCCGGTGCTGGTCGGCACGATCACCATCGAGGCTTCCGAGGAGCTGAGCCGGATGCTGCAGAAGAGAGGCATCCGGCACGAAGTGCTCAACGCCAAGTTCCACGAGCGCGAGGCGGAGATCGTGGCGCTGGCCGGACAGCACGGGGCCGTCACCATCGCCACCAACATGGCAGGACGAGGTACGGACATCCAGCTGGACGACGAGTCCAAGGCGGCCGGCGGTCTGAAGATCATCGGAACGGAGCGCCATGAGTCCCGCCGGATCGACAACCAGCTCCGCGGACGTTCCGGACGTCAGGGAGATCCGGGAGAGTCCCGCTTCTACATTTCTCTGGAAGACGACCTGATGCGCCTGTTCGGCTCCGAGCGTCTCATGAGCATGTTCAATGCGCTGGGCGTGCCGGAAAACGAGCAGATCGAGCATAAGATGCTGACCAGCGCCATCGAGAAGGCGCAGATGAAGATCGAGAACAACAACTTCGGCATCCGTAAAAACCTGCTGGAGTACGATCAGGTCATGAATGAACAGAGAGAGATCATCTATGCGGAGCGCCGCCGGGTACTGGACGGCGAGAGCATGAGAGACTCCATCTACAAGATGCTCTCCGACGTGGTGGAAAACACGGTGGACACCTTTATCGGGGACGACCAGGAGCCCGAGGAGTGGGATATGACCGGACTCAACGAGACGCTGATCCCGATCATCCCGCTGGAGACCGTGACGGTGGAGCGCATCGGCTGCAAGAACAAGGCGGAGCTGAAGCACGCGCTGAAGCAGGAGGCCACGCGGATCTACGAGGCCAAGGAGGCCGAGTTCCCCAATCAGGAGATGATCCGGGAGCTGGAGCGGGTCTTCCTTCTGAAGGTCATCGACCGCAAGTGGATGAACCATATCGACGACATGGAGCAGCTCCGTCAGGGCATCGGTCTGCAGGCGTACGGCCAGAGAGACCCGCTGGTAGAGTACAAGATGAGCGGCTACGAGATGTTCGAGAGCATGACCGAGGGTATTCAGGAGGACACGGTCCGTCTGCTGACCCACGTGAAGATCGAGGAGAAGGCGGAGCGCGAGGAAGTGGCGCAGGTGACCGGGACCAACAAGGACGACTCCCTCGGCAAGAAGCCGGCGCAGAGAGCGGCGGACAAGGTATATCCCAACGATCCGTGCCCCTGCGGAAGCGGCAAGAAATACAAGCAGTGCTGCGGCAGAAAACAGGCCGGCTAAAGCCGATCTGGCCGGAAACAAAGACAGAAAAAAAGAAAAAGAAAGAAGGTGTTGTTGTGGTAGAACTTGATCAGTACAAATATACGCTGAGCAGCTACGCAAAACCAATGACAGAACTGAGGGATTCACTTTAACCTTGCGTCAAAGTCGCTTCGGATCGAGGAATTGGAACGGGAGATGGAGGCTCCGGGCTACTGGGACGAGGTAGAACGGTCTCAGGAGGGCATGCGGGAGCTGAACCGTCTCAAAGAGGAAAAGGAAAGATTTGAGGGCCTTCAGAGGCAGTACGAGGACATCGAGACGCTGCTGGAGATGGGATACGAGGAGAACGACGCTTCCCTGATCCCGGAGATCCAGCAGGAGCTTGACTCCTTTGCCGAGGCCTTCGAGGCCATGCGGATCGAGACGCTGCTGTCGGGAGAGTACGACAGGAACGACGCGATCTTAAAGCTGAACGCCGGGGCCGGCGGGACCGAGTCCTGCGACTGGGCGGGAATGCTGTACCGCATGTACTCCAGATGGGCGGAGCAGAAAGGATTTTCCGTGGAGGTGCTGGACTATCTGGACGGGGACGAGGCCGGGATCAAATCCGTGACCTTTGAGGTGCACGGGGAAAATGCCTACGGCTATTTGAAATCAGAAAAGGGAGTGCACCGTCTCGTGCGGATCTCGCCCTTCAACGCGCAGGGCAAGAGGCAGACATCCTTCGTCTCCTGCGACGTCATGCCGGACATCGAGGACGACATCGATGTGGAGATCAATGCGGACGATCTGCGGATCGACACGTACCGCTCCAGCGGCGCGGGCGGCCAGCATATCAACAAGACGTCGTCGGCCATCCGCATCACGCATCTGCCTACGGGCATCGTGGTGCAGTGCCAGAACGAGCGGTCCCAGCACCAGAACAAGGACAAAGCCATGCAGATGCTCAAGGCGAAGCTGTATCTTCTGGAGCAGCAGAAGCAGGCCGAGAAGCTGTCGGGGATCCGCGGCGAGGTCAGCGACATCGCATGGGGCAATCAGATCCGCTCTTATGTCATGCAGCCCTACACGCTGGTCAAGGACCACCGGACGGGCGCGGAGGTGAGCAATGTGGACGCGGTGATGGACGGAAAGATCGATCCGCTGATCAACGCGTATCTGAAATGGATCAATCTGTCTGCGGAGGAACAGGAATGACAGAGAAGACCAGGTATTTTGTGTTGAAGCAGAAGGCGGTCCCGGAAGTGCTGCTGAAGGTGGTGGAAGCCAAGCGGATCCTGGACGGGGATCCGTCGCTGTCGGTGCAGACGGTGACGGAGCGGCTGGGCTTAAGCCGGAGCTCTTTCTATAAATACAAAAATGATATTTTCCCGTTTCACGACGAGGCACAGGGGAAGACGGTCACCTTTCTGATCCAGATCGAGGACGAACCGGGACTTTTGTCCACCGTCCTGAACACGATCGCGCAGTTCGGGGCCAACATCCTCACGATCCATCAGACGATCCCCATCAGCGGGGTGGCGACGCTGACGCTCAGCGTGCAGGTGCTGTCCACCACGGGGGATATGTCCGCCATGATCGGGGAGATTGAAAAGAAACAGGGTGTGCGTTATCTGAAAATATTAGGCAGGGAGTAGAGAACCGATGATAAAAGCAGCAATCATGGGATACGGCACGGTAGGATCCGGTGTCTACGAGGTCATCACGACCAACCAGAAGAGCATTGACAAGAAGGTGGGGCAGGAGCTGAGGGTACAGTATGTGCTGGACCTCAGAGAATTTCCGGGAGATCCGGTGATGGACGTCCTGACTCACGATTTTGAGGATATTATCAACGACGACGAGGTAAAGATCGTGGCGGAGGTCATGGGCGGGCTCCATCCGGCCTATGAGTTTACGAGGCGCTGCATGGAGGCGGGCAAGAGCGTGTGCACGTCCAACAAGGAGCTGGTGGCGGAGCACGGCGCGGAGCTGATCCGGATCGCCAAGGAGCATCAGGTCAACTATCTGTTCGAGGCCAGCGTGGGAGGCGGCATCCCGATCATCCGTCCGCTGAACTCGTCGCTGACCGCCGATGTGATCCTGGAGATCTCCGGCATCCTGAACGGCACGACCAACTACATGCTGACGAAAATGTCCAGAGAGGGACTGAACTACGACGACGTCCTGAAGCAGGCGCAGGAGAAGGGCTATGCGGAGCTTCATCCGGAGGCCGACGTGGAGGGCTGGGACGCATGCAGGAAGATCGCGATCCTTACGTCCCTCGCCAGCGGCAATCAGGTTGATTTTCAGGATATTTACACGGAGGGCATCACGAAGCTCACGACGGAGGATTTCGTCTACGCGAAAAAAATGCGCTGCGCCATCAAGCTTCTGGCGGTGAGCCGGAAGGTCGGAGACACGTACTGCGCCATGGTGAGCCCGGCGCTGATCAGAAAGGAGCATCCGCTCTACATGGTCAACGACGTGTTCAACGCCGTGTGCGTGGAGGGAAATATGCTGGGAGCTTCCATGTTCTACGGAAGCGGCGCGGGCAAGCTGCCCACGGCCAGCGCGGTGGCCGGAGATATGGTGGACGCCGCCAGACATCTGGGCAAGGTGATCACCACCTTCTGGAATCCTGAGAAGCTGACGCTGGCTCCGGTGAGCGACATGACGCACCGGTTCTTCGTCCGCATGAGATCCGACGCAAAGGACGTGAAGATCTTCGGAGACGTGGAGATCGTGGACGCGGACATCCCGGGCGAGATTGGATTTCTGACTCCGGTCATGACGGAGGCCGAGTATGCGGCCAAAGCGAAGGATCTGGAGATCATCAGCATGATCCGGATGGAAGGTTAAGCGGAGGAGAACGAATATGGATATTGTGTGTTTGGATCTGGAAGGCGTACTGGTACCGGAGATCTGGATCGCGTTCGCCAAGGCAAGCGGGATTCCGGAGCTTGCGCGGACGACCAGGGACGAGCCGGACTATGACAAGCTGATGAACTGGCGTCTGGGTATCTTAAAGGAGCATGGACTGGGACTCAAGGAGATCCAGGAGACGATCGCGAAGATCGATCCGCTGCCCGGCGCAAAGGAGTTTCTGGACGAACTTCGGTCGCTGACGCAGGTGATCATCATCAGCGACACGTTCACGCAGTTTGCAAAGCCGCTGATGGAGAAGCTGGGCTGGCCCACGCTGTTCTGCAACACGCTGGAGGTGGCGGAGGACGGAGAGATCACGGGATTTCGGATGCGCGTCGAGAACTCCAAGCTCTCGACCGTGAAGGCGCTCCAGTCCGTGGGCTTTGAGACCATCGCCGCGGGCGACAGCTACAACGACCTCGGCATGATCGAGGCGGGGAAGGCGGGCTTTCTGTTCCGCAGCACCGAGCAGATCAGGAAGGACCATCCGGGCATCCCGGCCTTCGAGACGTACGGGGAATTTCTGGACGCCATCAAGGCGGCCTTGGACTGACAGCAAAATAACGGACAACCGGCGGAGCCGGGGCGGAACGCCCCGGCTCCTTCAGGGAAACGGGGAGAACAGGAACGCATGGATATTTTACAGAAACTGACGGAGGAGCTGAAGGTCAAAAAGTGGCAGGTGGAGGCGGCGGTGAAGCTGATCGACGAGGGAAACACGATCCCGTTCATCTCCCGCTACCGCAAGGAGGCCACGGGCGCGCTGAACGACGAGCAGCTCAGAGATCTGGACGAGAGGCTGACTTATCTGCGCAATCTGGAGGACAAGAAGGCGCAGGTGCTGGCGAGCATCGAGGAGCAGGGAAAGCTGACCGACGAGCTTCGGGCAGCCATCGGGGCCGCGCAGACGCAGGTGGCCGTGGACGATCTGTACCGGCCGTACCGGCCCAAACGGCGGACCAGAGCCACCATGGCGAAGGAGAAGGGGCTTGACGGCCTCGCGGAGCTGATCCTCCGGCAGGAGACGGACCGGCCGCTGGAGGAAGAGGCGCAGGCTTACGTGTCGGAGGAGAAAGGTGTGGCGACGGCGGCGGAGGCCGTGGCGGGAGCCATGGACATTATCGCGGAGAGCATTTCCGACGAGGCGGACTACCGGACGTGGATCCGCGACATCACGTTGCGGGAAGGATACATCACCTCGGAGGCGAAGGACGAGAAGGCGCAGTCTGTCTATGAGACCTACTATCACTTCAGCCAGCCGCTGGGCAGGATGGCCGGGCACCGGACGCTGGCGCTCAACCGCGGCGAGGCGGAGAAGGCGCTGACGGTGAAGATCGAAGCGCCGGAGCCGGAGATTCTGAGCTATCTGGAGAGCAGGGTCATCACGAAGGACAATCCGTACACGTCCCCGGCGCTGGAGGAGACGGTGCGGGACAGCTACGCGCGGCTGATCGCGCCGGCCATCGAGCGAGAGATCCGCAATCTCCTGACGGAGCAGGCCGAGGAGGGAGCGATCCGCGTCTTCGGAAAAAATCTCGAACAGCTGCTGATGCAGCCGCCCATCGCGGGACAGACGGTACTGGGCTGGGACCCGGCGTTTCGGACGGGCTGCAAGCTGGCGGTGGTGGATCCCACGGGAAAGGTGCTGGACACGGTGGTCATCTATCCGACCGCGCCCCAGAACAAGGTGCGGGAGGCGAAGGCGACGCTGAAAAAGCTCATCGACAAGTACCATGTGACGCTGATCTCCCTCGGAAACGGCACGGCGTCCCGGGAGTCGGAGCAGGTGATCGTGGAGCTTTTAAAGGATATCCCCCAGAAGGTCCAGTATGTGATCGTCAGCGAATCGGGCGCGTCGGTCTACTCGGCCAGCAAGCTGGCCACCGAGGAGTTTCCAAACTTTGACGTGGGGCAGAGGAGCGCAGCCTCCATCGCCAGAAGGCTCCAGGACCCGCTGGCGGAGCTGGTGAAGATCGACCCGAAGGCCATCGGCGTGGGACAGTATCAGCACGATATGAACCAGAAGCGTCTGAGCGAGGCGCTGGGCGGCGTCGTGGAGGACTCGGTCAACCGCGTGGGCGTGGATCTCAACACGGCGTCGGCTCCGCTTCTGGAATACGTGTCCGGCATCACGAAGACGCTGGCGAAAAATATCGTGGCCTACCGGGAGGAGAACGGACGCTTTGCCAACCGCAGGCAGCTTTTGAAGGTGCCGAAGCTGGGGCCGAAGGCGTTCGAGCAGTGCGCGGGCTTCCTGCGCATTAGGGACGGGGACAATCCGCTGGACGCCACCAGCGTCCACCCGGAGAGCTACGAGGCGGCCACGAAGCTTCTGACGTCCCTCGGATACTCTGTCGGGGATATCGCGGGAGGCGGCCTCAGGGGCATCTCCAAAAAGGCCGGCGGAAAGAAGGGCGCGGCGGAGGAGCTGGGGATCGGGGAGCTGACCCTCAGGGACATCGTGCAGGAGCTGGAAAAGCCGGCCAGGGACCCGCGGGACGAGATGCCCCGCCCGGTGCTCCGAAGCGACGTGCTGGATATGAAGGATCTGACGGCGGGCATGGTCCTGAAGGGAACCGTGCGGAACATCATGGATTTCGGCGCGTTCGTGGACATCGGCGTCCATCAGGACGGCCTCGTGCACATCTCCCAGCTCTCCGACCGCTACGTGAAGCATCCGCTGGACGTGGTGAAGGTGGGCGACGTGGTGGAGGTCAAAGTGCTGGCCGTGGATCAGGCGAAAAAGAGGATCTCCCTCACGATGAAGCTTTGAGGGATCGGAAAGCAGCTGCGGGGCGGGGCCCTGCGGCTGCTTTCTGGCTTTGTGGCGTTCAGCCCGGCTGGCTGAAGGTAGGCAGTGAAATTCAGCCATGCATCTCGAAAGCCCGCTGCTGCGCAGCTCCCCGGCGCTTGCGCGCCTGCTTTCTCGATTACGGCTAAGCGCCGTATGGGAAACAGGAGAAAGCTCTGCTTACATGCAAGCATGACGCAGCGCTTCCTCCTGTTTCCCGCATGGCTGAATAGTTAGCGTAAAAATATAGTTGACAAACTCTGGGAGCAGTGCTATATTAAATCCCATAATTCATATTAAATAAGTATGATAAATATAAAAACTGGGAAAATGAGGAGATGAAACCATGAAAAAGAAACTTCTGCCGTTTCCGGCGGTGGCGGCCGCGGCTGCGCTGGATGTTCTGATCCCGGATTCCGAGCTGCAGCCTGCGGCGGATCGGCCCTATTATCTGTATTTTCTTGGGATTCTGGCCGTCGTGTTCGCGCTGTTCTTCCTAGTGTCGCTGTGGAATACGGCGGCGGACGAAAAGCTCCGGGAGAAAGCGCCGCTCTATGCGGGGGCCGTCCTTCTGACGGCGGCCATCGATCTGGTCACGTCCAAGTACGCGCTGCTGCCGGTGCTGTTTTTTCCGGGCATGGACCGGGTGTTCGGCGTGTTCGCCTCCGACTGGCGGCTTCTGCTGGAGTGCATCGCCGCGTCTGGAAAGCTGCTGCTCATCGGATTCGGCATCGGGGCCGGGCTCGGCTTCCTGACCGGGATCCTGATCGGCTTCAGCAAAAAGGCGTCCTACTGGATCTCCCCGTTGATGAAGGTCGTCGGGCCGATCCCGCCCACGTCATGGTCGCCGCTGGTGCTCTCCCTTCTGGCCACCACCTATCAGGCAGCCGTATTTATGGTGGCGCTGGCGGTCTGGTTTCCCATCACGCTCATGACCAGCAGCGGCATCCAGAACGTGAGCAACAGTTATTTTGAAGTGGCGTCCACGCTGGGAGCAGGGAGATTTACGAGGATCTTCAAGGTGGGAGTCCCGGCGGCCATGCCGAGCATCTTCCTCGGCGTCTTCTATGCGGCGTGCAGCTCCTTCGTGACGCTGGTGACTGCGGAACTTCTGGGGGCGGACGCCGGGCTTGGCTGGTATCTGAACTGGCAGAAGAGCATGATGCTCTACGCAAACGTCTACGCCGGGCTGATCCTGATCGCCGGTATCTGTACGGTGGTCATCACCCTGATCTTCCGCCTGAAGGACCGGATCCTTGTGTGGCAGAAAGGAGTCATCAAATGGTAGAGGAAAAGAGCGGGAGATCGGGAGAGATCCGGATCGAGCATGTGTCCAAACGATTTGAAAATCCGGACGGAGGCAGCGTGACCGCGCTGAACGATGTCTCGCTCACGGTGGAGGCGGGAAGCTTCGTCTCGCTGATCGGTCCGTCGGGCTGCGGCAAGACGACGCTCCTTCGGGCCATCGCCGGGCTTCATCCAGCGGACGAGGGCGTCGTGCTGCTGGACGGAAAGCCGGTGGGAGCGGCGGGAGCGGACCGGGGCTATGTGTTCCAGCAGGCCAACCTGTTCCCATGGCTCAACATCCGGAACAACGTGGCGTTCGGCCTGAAGGCCCGCGGCGTCTACCGGCAGGAGCAGCAGGAGGTGGATCGCTTCCTTGAGCTGGTGGGGCTGAAGGATTTTGCAAAATCCTATCCGCACCAGCTCTCGGGAGGCATGTGTCAGCGGGCGGCGCTGGCGAGGGCGCTCGTGGGTCATCCGAAGGTGCTGCTTCTGGACGAGCCGCTGGGGGCGCTGGACGCGTTCACCCGGATGAACATGCAGGACGTCATTCTGGAGCTGTGGCGGACGTACCGCATGACGATGATCATGGTCACTCACGACGTGGACGAGGCGATCTATCTGTCGGACCGGGTCGTGGTCATGTCGGCCCGGCCCGCCAGAGTGGAAAAGACGGTGGAGATCGAGCTTTCCCGGCCAAGGGACCGGGGACAGGAGGATTTCCTCAGGTACCGGAAGAAGATCCTGGAGCAGCTCCATTTTGCAGGAAACAGCCGCGAGCCGGACTATTATCTGTAAGCTGGCAAAGCGCGTTTTGAGAAAGAGAGAGGAGAATGAAAAAAATGAAGAGCAGAAGAGTATGGTCGCTGATCACTGCGGCGGCGGTGGCCGCCATGACGCTGTCCGGGTGCGGGAGCGCGTCCGGCGCGGGAGAGAGCGCGGCAGCCGCGCAGGAGAGCGGGACGGAGGCAGTCGGAGAGGAGACGTCCGCGGACGCGTCCGAGGGGACGGTCGTGCGGATCCAGGTCAGCAGGGATACGGTGTGCGGAGCGCCCATGCAGATCGCCGCGGAGCTTGGCTATTTTGACGAGGAGCTGGCGAAGGTGGGACAGAGCGCCGAGGTCACGGTGGCGGCTTCCTCGGAGACTGTGGATCTGCTCACCTCGGATCAGATCGACGCGGCCTTCGGGCTGGCCAGCAATTTTATCACGCCGATTTCCAATGGTCTCGCGGTGTCGTTCGTCACCGGCGTCCACAAAGGGTGCACGAAGTTTTACACGAAGAGCGATTCGGGCATCACCGATCTGGAGGGACTCAGAGGGAAGACCGTAGGCGTGCCGTCCCTGAGCGATTCCAGCACGCTGAGCATCAAGAGAAAGCTGGCGGATCTGGGGTTTGTGGTGAACGGAGCGGATGCGGACGTACAGTTCGTGGCCTACGCCATGTCGGATCTGGCGCTGGCGCTTGACAACGGGGCGGTGGACGCCATCGGAGTCCACGAGCCCATGGGAACGAGGATCGAGAGCGCCTACGATGTGGTGAAAATCCTCGACACCGGAGAGGATGAGAAATTTGCGGACGAATACTGCTGCATGGCGCTGGTGACGCAGGACATGATCCAGAACAACCCGGAGGGAGCGGCCGCGTTCGCGAGAGCCGTCCAGAAGGGAGCGGCGTACGTGCAGGCCAATCCGGAGGAGGCGGCCCGCATTCAGATCGAGAAAGGCTACGTATCGGGCGATCCGGAGGAGAACGCGCAGATCATCCGCGGACTGGACTTTCACCCGTCGGTGGAGGCCGGACGGACGACCTTCTCCAATGCGTTCAGCGACCTTCAGGCCACCGGAGACATCGACGCCGGTCTGAACGAGGCGGAATTTACTGAGAGAGTATTCCCGGTGCTGGAGGGCGTGCCGGAGACGACCGTCTATGACGCGGAGAGCGGAACCTTTACGACGGAGGAGTGAGAACATGTGGACGAGATCCATCACGGAGCCGGTATCGCCGGAGGACTATCTGGAGACGGCGAAGGCGCTCATGCGTTTTATCGACACGAGAAAAGAAGCGGGGCCGGAGGGCGTCTTCTGGTCCCTGCGGGACGCGTCGGAGGGACGGAAGGAATATTATGACGAGATCTGTATGTACGCGGGCGCGTCGGGGATCCTCTGCTATCTTCTGGCCCTGTGGGACGTGACGAAGGAGGAAGCTTATCTGGAGGAGGCGCGTAAAGCCGGAGCGTATGTGTGTTACAGGTGGGAGCATGACCGGAGCTTAAAGAGAAATTTCTCCCGGTATGCCTTTTCCAGCGGCTGGAGCGGCGCGGGCTACGCGCTGACAAGGCTCTATGAGGCCGCCGGGGACGAGCGTTACAGAGAGTGCGTCTTCTCCATCGCGGAGCAGATTCTAAAGGACGCGCAGCCTGGGCCGGACGGGGCCGGGTACGTCTGGTCCACCTATCCGGGCATCGTCGGGAATGCCGGGACGATCCTGTTTCTTCTGTATGCCGCGGAGACGTACGGCTGCGACCGGTGGAAGCGGTTCGCGGCGGAGGCCGGAAAGGCGATCCTTGCATCCGGGCGGGACATGGGGCAGGGCCGCCGGTATTACAGCGGCGTGGATCCACGCTACTTTGGAGGCGGCGCGGACTACGCGGATCCCAACTTTCCCATGGGCACGGCGGGCATCGGCTACACGCTCCTCCGGCTTTACGAGGCCAGCGGCGACGAGACGTTTCTGGAGGCGGTGAAGGGGATTCCCGAATACATGGAATCGGTGGCGGCGTCTGCGGGACGCGGCCGCCTGCTTCCCCATGCGCTGCCGGACCGGCCGAACCTGTTCTATCTGGGGTACTGCCACGGGCCGGCGGGAACCTGCCGATTTTATTATAAGCTCTGGAAGGTGACGGGAGATCCGGAATACGCGCGCCGGATGGACCGGCTGGCGGAGGGACTTGCTTTCGCAGGCGCTCCGGAGCTTCGCTCTCCGGGCTACTGGAACACCTACAATCTCTGCTGCGGTACGGCAGGGATCCTGAACCTTTATCTGGGACTGTGGGCGGAGCGGGGAGACGGGGAGAGTCTTGCCATGGCAAGGCGCTGCGGCCGGGTCCTGCTGGGCGGCGCGTACCGGGTGCAGACTGCGGACGGTCCCGCTGCGGAGGTTCCCTTCGCTCTGGACCGGGTGGATCCCCGCAGGATCAGCTCGCCCGTGGGCCTCTTCGACGGCGCGGCCGGGATCGGCGCGGCGCTCCTGCAGCTTTATCTGGCGGAGAAAGGGGACTTCCGCACGGCCCGCCTCATCGACGACCCGTTTCCGGAGAGGCGGGGGTAAAAATATCTCTTGCACCGCCCGCGGCATGGGAGTATAATAATGAGCGGACAAGAAAAATATCCCTGCGGCCGCAGACGGCGCGGCGGGGATCAGAGAGATCTTCGGGGCGGGGTGAAAATCCCCACCGGCGGTGTGTCTTCCAGCGAGTCCGAGATATCGGGCTTTGGCGGAGGATCAGTCCGCGACCCGCGTTTATGCGGCTGAACCGGTGTGATTCCGGTACCGACAGTTACAGTCTGGATGGGAGAAGAGAATAAAAAAGCTGTCAGTGCGCTTATTTGCCCCGGATTTTCTGAAAATCCGGGGTTTTCTGCGTCTGCTTCTATTTTCTCCGGCGGGATCTCTTACCGAAGGAAGGAGAATGATCAAGATGAAGACAACGACGACAACTGCAAACCTGAAAACAGGAAACCGAAAAGCCACCCGCACCACCGTGTGCGTGGGAATGCTGGCGGCCATCTCCACCGTGCTGATGCTGTTTGAGTTTCCGCTTCCGTTTCTGGCGCCGGGCTTTTACGAGCTGGATTTCAGCGATGTGCCGATCCTCATCGGAGCCTTTGCGCTGGGCCCGATGGCGGGCGTGATGACGGAGCTGGTGAAGATCCTGCTGAATCTGGTGATCAACGGGACGAACACGGCGTTTGTGGGCGAGTTTGCCAATTTTGTCATGGGGTGCATGTTCGTGCTCCCGGCGTCCCTGATCTATCAGAGAAAGAAATCAAAGGGGCACGCGGCGGCCGGCCTTCTGGCGGGGACGGCGACCATGACCGTGTCGGCGGTGGCGCTCAACGCGCTCGTGCTGCTTCCGGCCTACGCTAAGGCGTTCGGCATGCCGGTCGAATCCTTTGTGGAGATGGGATCGGCCATCAACGGCGCCATCGACGGCCTGTGGACCTTCGTGCTTCTGGCGGTGGCTCCGTTCAATCTGGTCAAGGGCGTGCTGGTATCGGCGGCTACCATGCTGCTGTATAAGCATATCAGCCCGATCCTGAAAGGAAACGCGCTGTGATAATGCAAGAAAAATAATGATCATATATCAAAAATGACAGAAAACAAAGGTTCTCATGTTAAAATTGATGAAAAATAAGCGGATTCTCAGAATAGGAAAAGAGGGCGGGATTTGAGATAATACACTCGAGAAGAGAAAGCAGCGGCCGCGGGGGAACGCATGAGCGGCGGCGGAAGGGGGCAAACGATGAGAATAGGCTGTGTAAAGGAAATCAAGAACAACGAGTTCCGTGTGGGCATGACGCCGGACAACGTAAAAAACTATGTGAATGCCGGACATGAGGTCTATGTGGAGCGGGACGCCGGTCTGGGATCCGGTTTTCCGACGGAGGAATATGAGGCCGCGGGGGCGCGTATTCTGGACAGCGCCAGGGAAGTATGGGATCTTTCGGAAATGATGATCAAGGTGAAGGAGCCTCTGAAAGAGGAATATGGTTTCTTCCACGAGGGACTGATCCTCTACACGTATCTGCATCTGGCGGCGGACCGGGAGCTGATGGACGCCATGCTGGCGTCGAAGGTCAAGGGCGTCGCTTATGAGACGCTGATCGAGCGGGACGGCAGCATTCCGCTGCTGGCTCCCATGAGTCAGATCGCCGGAAGACTGAGCATCCAGGAGGGCGCGAAATATCTGGAGAAGCCCTTCGGCGGCTCCGGCGTCCTGTTAAGCGGCGTGCCCGGAACGCCCAAGGCGAAAGTCGTCATCCTCGGCGCGGGCTCTGTGGGAACCAACGCCTGCAAGATCGCGGTCGGCATGGGAGCGGACGTGACGATCATGGACATCAATCTGGCGAGACTTGCGTATCTGGACGATATTTTCGGCGCGCGGATCCAGACGCTCATGAGCACGGACGCCGCGGTGGAGTCCGCAGTGGCGGACGCGGATCTGGTGGTCGGCAGCGTGCTGATCCCGGGCAAGGCCGCGCCGAAGCTGATGAAGCGGGAATATCTGAAAAAGATGAAGCCGGGAAGCGTCATCGTGGACGTGGCCGTGGATCAGGGCGGCTGCTGCGAGACGACGAAGGTGACGTACCACGACGATCCGACGTTCGTGGTGGACGGTGTCGTGCACTACTGCGTGGGCAATATGCCGGGGGCGGTGCCGCGCACCTCCACCATCGCGCTGACCAACGCGACTCAGAGATACGGCCTTCAGATCGCGGCCGCAGGGCTCGAGGAGGCGTGCCGGAGGAATGAGGTGATCTTCTCCGCCATCAACACCTATGACGGCAGGATCACATGCAGAAATGTGGCCGAGAGCTTCGGACTGGACTGGCAGGACGCGAAGGAAGCGCTCGCGTAGCGAAAGATCAGACGAGACAAAAACAGGGCCGCCGCGCCGATGACCGAAAAGGGTCAAAGGTGCGGCGGCTCTTTGCCGTCAGTCGGCCCGGAAGGCTGCTTCTCGTGGGTGTAGGCGTAGGGCGTGCATCCCGCGTACTGCTTGAAATATTTGTAAAAATTGTTCAGGTTGGAGTACCCGGTCTGGGACGCGATCTCCTGGATGGACAGGGAGCCGTTCTGGAGGAGCCTTACGGCCTGCTCGATCCGGAGCCGGTGGATATAGGCCAGCACGGTCATGCCCATATGCTTTTTGAACGCCCGGGAGACGTGGATCTCGGAGCAGAAGGCGGCGCGGGCCAGATCCTTCAGCTCGATCTTCTGCGTGTAGTGGCTGTGGATGTAGGACAGCACGGCGTTGACGAGAGGGCTTTCCGTGAAATCATATCCCACGGCTCTGGAGATGGCTTTTTTCATCTGCCCGAAGTCGATGGGCTTGGAGATGATGTCGCAGGCGCCGAGCCGGATAGCCTTCTGCGCGTACTCGAAGGAGCCGTAGGCGGTGACGATGATAAACTTTGTATGCTCCGCCTTCAGGATCACGTCAAAGCCGTTTTTGCCGGGCATATGAATGTCCATGAACGCCAGATCAGGCTGCTCGCGCTCGATCAGCTGAGCAGCCTCCAGGCCGTTTCCGGCCGTCCCCACGATCTCGATGGGAATATTCTCGGATTTGATAAAATATTGGATGACGGTGACGGCGTCCTCCTCGTCATCGCAGATGACTGCACGGATCATAGCGTAAGCCTCCTGTTCTGCGCGGCGGATGTTCCGCCTGCGATCACTGGTCCTTTAAAGGAATATGCACCCGGAAGCAGGTGTCGCCGGCGTCTTCCTCATCCAGCCGCAGATACCCCTCCGAGCCGTAAGCCATTTTCAGTTTGTGGTTGATCATGGAGAGACCGTGGATGTGGTTTTGGACGATGTTCTGGTTGATCTGCCGCTTCCGGTCGGCGTCCAGACGGAGGCCGGAGTTGCGGATCAGGATCTCCAGAGCGCCGCCGTTTCTGCCTGCCCCGATGGTCAGCTCCTTTTTTGGGGAATCGTGAAAGCCGTGGACGAAGGCGTTTTCCACCACAGGCTGAAGGAGGTTGAAGGGGAGCTCCACGTCCAGCACCGTCGGGTCCGTCTCCCAGCGCACGGTCAGCGCGTCTTTGTAGCGCAGCTTCTGAAGATGGAGATAGGACTCCACATATTCCAGCTCCTTCTTCAGCGGGACCATGTCGTGGCGGGTCTCGAGAGAGTATCGGAACATCTTGGCCAGCGCCACGATGGAGTGGTACAGAGGCAGATCGTCGCTTCCGAGGGCCATGGCGGCCATGCTGTTCAGGGAGTTGAACAGGAAATGGTGGTTGATCTTCAGGTCCGACATGGCGTACTCGGCCTCTTTCAGCTCCCGCATCAGATTTTCTCTGGATTCTCTCGTGCTGGCGATCTGCCGGGAGCGATCCTCCAGCTCCTGCTGGGTGCGGTGAAATTCACAGTAGGTCTGGATGGCCCGGGCGATCTGGCGCAGCAGGCTGCGGATGCTCATGGCGGCGTTTTCCGGCGTGTCGTAGACCACGTCCAGAGGGGGCCTGCCGTTGTGGGACTGCCAGTAGTAGCCGCCCTGGATGCAGCCCATGAATTTGCCGTTCCAGAAGAAGGGCGCGCTGAAGACCTCCATGCAGTAGGGGCACAGGAAGGAGCGCTCCTCCCGGAAGGACAGAAAATCCTCGTGCATCATGCAGGGAGCCTGGCCGAGATTCTCCTGCGGTTTGCAGATGAGGCGGCACAGCTCCGGGAAATTTTTCCCCTGCGCGGTCAGCGTCCCCGACACGTTGAAGATGGAGTAGGGGTACTGGAAAGGATCCAGAAACTGGGTCCGGATGGATTCCAGCGCCTCGTAGAGCTGGTACTCCGCCTGCATCTTCAGCATGGCCTCCGTCAGGATCTTCGGCGGGGCCGAGGCTCCGCTTAAGTTCAGCTCCACGGTCTCGGACGAGGAGACCATCAGATGGATGAACGGGGTGTCGCCGAGGTTGTAGACCTCGTGGATGACGCCCACCGGCCAGTGGTACACCTGTCCCTGCTCCATGATCAGTTCCTCGCCGTTGATCCACGAGACGGCGCGGCCCTGCACCACGTAGTTGACCTGCTCGTCGTAGTGCTTGTGGGGAAAATGGTGCGCGCCCACGTCCACGGAGACGATGCCGGTCTTCAGATTGCGCTGGGCGGGAGACTTCTCCTCCATGTCCAGCCACTGGATCTGGCCCCAGACGGTCTTTTGTATCTGCATGGAAGCCTCCTTTGTTCTTGTTATGTGACAGTTCAGCCCGCGCCGCTTTCGGCTGGCTGCACGGTAACAACAGTTCAGCCCGCGCCATTCGCAAAGCCGCGCTGACGCGCTCCCCGCCGCTTCGCGGCTAATCTTTGCTCATGATCCGGCGCTCCCTCAGCCGGAAGCAACAGGCCTCAATTCGTGCAAGCACGATTGCGGCCTGCCGCTTCCGGCTGGCTGAACTGTTACCATCATAAAATATCCGGGGATGATTGTCAAACGGCGGTGGGTTATGGTAAACTATAAAACGACATCGATCCGGCCGGACAGCGGGCATACAGGGCGCGCGGCCGGGAAACGCAGGAGAATATCATGTTGATCATAGAGACGTTCAGCGCGCAGGAGACGTTCGCGCTGGGAAGAAAAATCGGAGAGGCGGCGACGCCCGGCACCGTCATCTCGCTGACCGGGGATCTGGGAACGGGAAAGACGGTGTTTACACAGGGGCTGGCAAAGGGGCTTGGTATCGAGGAGCCGGTCAGCAGCCCCACCTTCACGATCGTGCAGATCTACGAGGAAGGGCGGCTTCCGCTCTATCACTTCGACGTCTACCGGATCGGGGACGTGGAGGAGATGGAGGAGATCGGGTACGAGGACTGCTTCTACGGTGAGGGAGTCTGCCTGATCGAGTGGGCGGAGCTGATCCGGGAGCTTCTGCCGGAGGGAATCCGGCGTGTGACGATCGAGAAGGATCCGGAGAAGGGATTTGACTACCGGAGGATCACACTCGATGGATTTGACGGAATAGAAGAGGAGGCGCGGTGACGATGGAGACGGACAGACCGAAAAAGGTGCTGGCTCTGGACAGCTCCGGGCTGGTGGCCAGCGTGGCCGTGGTGGAGGACGGCCCTGCCGGCGGAAATCTGCTGGCGGAATATACGGTAAATTATAAGAAGACGCATTCGCAGACGCTGCTCCCCATGCTGGACGAGATCGTCCGGATGATCGAGCTGGATCTGGAGGAGATAGACGCCATCGCAGTGGCGGCGGGGCCGGGGTCCTTTACGGGCCTGCGGATCGGATCCGCCACAGCCAAGGGGCTGGGCTTTGCGCTGGACAAGCCGCTGGTGTCCGTGCCGACGGTGGATGCGCTGGCCTACAATCTGTTCGGGACGGACCGGCTGGTCTGCCCTCTGATGGATGCAAGGAGAAATCAGGTGTACACAGGGATCTACGCGTTTGAGGGCGGTCGGATGCAGGTGCTGGAGCCGCAGATGGCCGTGGATATCGAGGTGATCGCCGGGAAACTTGCGGATCGCGGGAGGGATGTGATCTTTCTGGGAGACGGAGCGCCGGTCTTCCGGGAGCGTCTGGAGACGCTTCTTCGTGAGACGCTTGCGAAGGCCGGCAAGCGCTTTTTCTTCGCGCCCGCCCATGTGAACAAGCAGAGGGCCGGAGCGGTGGGGGCGCTCGCGCTGGAATATCTGAAGGAAGGCCGGACCGAGACTGCCGCGGAGCACCAGCCGGAATATCTGCGCATGGCGCAGGCGGAGCGGGAGCGGGCCGAGAGAGTGGCCGCCGCGCAGGAGGGCGCGAAGTGATCCGAAGGCTTCTGGAGACGGATCTGCCCCGGGCGGCGGAGCTGGAGAGGCAGTGCTTCTCCGAGCCGTGGAGCGAGGCGGCGCTTGGAGAGAGCTTAAAGCGGCCGGAATATCTCTTCCTCGCGGCGCAGGAGGGGGACCGGGTCGCGGCGTACGGAGGTCTTTACCGGACCTTCGACGAGGGAAATATCACAAATATTGCAGTGGACCGGGAGTTTCGCGGGCGCGGTGTCGGCACGGAGCTGATGCGCCGCCTTCTCGAGGAGGGCGAAGCGTTGGGAATCTGCGCGTTCACGCTGGAGGTGCGGGTCGGGAACGCGGCGGCCATCCGGATGTACGAGAAGCTGGGTTTTGTCTCCTGCGGCGTGCGGCCGGGATTCTACCGGGATCCGGCGGAGGACGCGCTGATCATGTGGCGGCGCTGACAGCCAGCAATCCCCTATTTTCAAGGGCACGGAGAAATTTTATAATGGATTCGTACCAGAGAGAAGGAGGATGAAAAGATGCGGCAATATTTGGATCGATCGAACACTATTTTAAATAAGGTAGTCTGCAATCAATGCGGGCGGGAGCTGAAGGTGCAGGACGGTATCCTGAAGGAAGGCGTCTTCCGGGGGGAAGTCCTGTGGGGATATTTTTCGGGCCGGGACGGCGAGCGGCATTCCTTTGATCTGTGCGAGGAATGCTATGACCGGCTGACCGGCGGCTTCCGGATCCCGGCGGAGACGGAGGAGCAGACGGAGCTTCTGTAAGGGAGAAATTATGTTAGATATTTGCTTGCTCGGAAGCGGCGGGATGATGCCGCTTCCTTACCGTTGGCTGACGGCGCTCATGGTGCGCTTCAACGGAAGCAGTCTTCTGATCGACTGCGGAGAGGGAACTCAGATCGCCATCAAGGAAAAAGGATGGAGCTTTAAGCCGATCGACGTGATCTGTTTTACACATTACCACGGCGACCATATCAGCGGACTGCCGGGACTCCTCCTGACCATGGGAAATGCGGAGCGGACCGAGCCGCTGACGCTGATCGGCCCAAAGGGGCTGGAGCGTGTGGTGAACGCGCTGCGCGTCATCGCGCCGGAGCTGCCGTTTCCGATCATATTCAAGGAAATCTCCGGGCCGGAGGAGACCTTTCCGCTGGGGGAGGACTACTGCCTGCGCGCGTTTAAGGTCAATCACGGAGTGCTCTGCTACGGGTATACGCTGGAGCTTAAGCGGGCCGGAAAATTCCGGCTGGAGCAGGCGGTGGAGCAGGGGATCCCGAAGCAGTACTGGAGCCGCCTGCAAAAAGGAGAGACCATCCCGGACGGGGAGCGGGTCTACACGCCGGACATGGTGCTTGGGCCGCCCCGCAAGGGCATCAAGCTGACCTACTGCACCGACACAAGACCGACCCAGTCCATCGTGGAAAATGCCAGACATTCCGACCTGTTCATCTGCGAGGGGATGTACGGGGAGAAGGAGAAAGAGGCCAAGGCCCGGGAAAACAAGCACATGACCTTTTACGAGGCGGCGCGGCTGGCGCGGGAGGCGCAGGTGAAGGAACTGTGGCTGACCCATTACAGCCCGTCCCTGACGAGGCCGGAGGAATACATGGACGAGGTGCGGAAAATATTCCCGGGAGCCAGAGCGGGCAAGGACCGCAAGTCGGCGGAGCTGGATTTTGAAAAGGACGAGTGAGATGGAAGAGAAAAAGGATGTATTGATTCTGGCGGTGGAAAGCTCCTGCGACGAGACGGCCGCGGCGGTGGTCAAAAACGGCAGGGAGGTGCTGTCCAACGTGATCTCCTCCCAGATCGCGCTGCATACGCTGTACGGAGGGGTCGTGCCGGAGATCGCGTCCCGCAAGCATATCGAGAAGATCAATTATGTGATCCGGGAGGCGCTCGATCAGGCCGGTGTGACGCTGAAGGATCTGGACGCCATAGGCGTCACCTACGGACCGGGCCTTGTGGGCGCGCTCCTGGTGGGGGTGGCCGAGGCGAAAGCCATCGCCTACGCGGCGAAGCTGCCGCTTGTGGGCGTGCATCATATCGAGGGCCACATTTCCGCCAATTACATAGAAAATAAAGATCTGGAGCCGCCGTTTATCTGTCTGGTGGTGTCCGGCGGGCACACTCATCTGGTGGCGGTGCGGGATTACGGGAAATACGAGATCATCGGACGGACGCGGGACGACGCGGCGGGAGAGGCGTTTGACAAGGTGGCCCGGGCCATCGGGCTTGGGTATCCCGGCGGGCCGAAGATCGACAAGCTGGCAAAAGAGGGCGATCCGGACGCCGTGCATTTTCCGCGGGCGAGGATCGACGACTGCCCGTACGATTTCAGCTTCAGCGGCGTCAAGTCGGCGGTGCTCAATCATCTGAACGCGTGCCGCATGAAGGGAGAGCCTGTGGTGGAGGCGGACATCGCCGCCTCGTTCCAGAAGGCGGTCTGCGACGTGCTGGTGGAGCACTCCATGGCGGCGGTGAAGGACTACGGGATCCCGAAGCTTGCCATGGCGGGAGGTGTGGCCTCCAATTCGGCGCTCCGGCAGGCCATGAAGACGGCCTGTGAGCGGAGAAATATTCCGTTTTATTATCCGTCCCCGATCCTCTGCACGGACAATGCGGCGATGATCGGAGCGGCAGCTTACTATGAGTATATGGGAGGGGCGCGGGACGGGCTGGATCTCAACGCCGCGCCCAGTCTCAGGCTGGGGGAGCGATGATGGGAAAAAAGAGATGCACGGCCATCGTGCTGGCGGCCGGACAGGGAAAGCGGATGGGCACGAAGATCCAGAAGCAGTATCTGGAGCTTCTCGGAAAGCCGGTGCTCTGGTATGCGCTGGACGCGTTCGAGCGCTCGGAGCTGATCGACGGGATCATCCTTGTGGCAGGAGCCGGTCAGGAGGAGTACTGCAGAACGCAGATCGTGGAGCGGTACGGTTTCCGGAAGGTACAGAGGATCGTATCCGGAGGGAAGGAGCGCTATCATTCGGTTCACAACGGATTGCTGGCCATCGAAGGGGAGGAGGACGGCTATGTGCTGATCCACGACGGCGCGCGTCCCTTTGTGGACGGGGAGATCATCCGCCGGACCTGCGAGGCGGCGGAACGGTATGACGCCTGCGTGGCGGGAATGCCCGTAAAGGACACGATTAAGATCGCGGACGAGGAGGGATTTATCCGGGAGACCCCGAAGAGGAGTCTGGTCTGGCAGATCCAGACGCCGCAGGCATTTTCGGAGAAGCTGATCCGCCGGGCTTACCGGGAGCTGATCGACCGGGAGGCAGAGCTGCTGGCGCGGGGAATCTCCGTCACGGACGACGCTATGGTGGTGGAGGAGCTCTGCGGACATCCGGTGCGTCTCGTGGAGGGCTCCTACGAAAACATCAAGATCACGACGCCGGAGGATCTGCGGATCGCGGAGGCGCTGGCCGGAAGGGAACGGTAGGCGGGACGGCTGAGGGTTGTGGCGTTCAGCCCGCGCCATTCATAAAGACGCCCGGGGCTGCTTGACAAGAGCGGCTTCCGGGCGTAAAATATAAGAGGATTGTTAATAAAATAACAAATTATAGAGGAGGAGATCACAATGGCTAAGATTTTGATAAGTCCCGGCAAATATGTGCAGGGAGCAGGCGAGATGGGAAAGCTTGGATCCTATGCGGAAAAGTATGGGAAGAAGGCGCTGGTGCTGATCACCGCGTCGGGGTACAAGAGGATCGGCGCGATCGTGGACGGAAGCTTTGCGGATACTGCCGTCGAGGTCGTGTACGACTACTTTAACGGAGAGTGCAGCAAGACCGAGATCAACCGTCTGACGGCAGTCGTGAAGGAAAAGGGCTGCGACATGGTCATCGGAATCGGCGGAGGAAAAATCTTAGATACGGCCAAGGCGGTGGCTTATTATAACGGCCTTCCGGTGCTGATCTGCCCGACCATCGCGTCCACGGACGCGCCGTGCAGCGCACTTTCTGTGATCTACACGGATGAGGGCGTATTTGAAGAATATCTGTTCCTGCCGGCAAATCCCAACATGGTGCTGATGGATACCGAGATCGTCACCAAATCTCCGGTCCGCCTGACTGTGGCGGGGATGGGAGACGCGCTGGCTACTTATTTTGAAGCGAGAGCATGCCAGGCCAGCGGAGCGACCACCTGCGCGGGCGGAAACGTCACATCGGCGGCCATCGCCCTCGCAAAGCTGTGCTTTGACACGCTGATGGAGGAGGGCGTCAAGGCAAAGCTTGCGCTGGAGGCCGGAGCGTGCACGCCGGCGGTGGAAAAGGTCGTGGAGGCCAACACGCTGCTGAGCGGACTGGGATTTGAGAGCGGCGGACTGGCAGGAGCCCACGCGATCCACAACGGCTTTACGGTGCTGGAGGAGTGCCACCACATGTATCACGGAGAGAAGGTTGCGTTCGGCACGATCACGCAGCTTGTGCTGGAAAATATTCCTGCGGACGAGCTGGAGGAGATCATCGACTGGTGCATTGAGCTTGGACTGCCCGTGACGCTGGGGCAGCTGGGCGTAAAGGAAGTGACGGACGAGAAGATCATGGCGGTGGCGAAGGCCGCGTGCGCCGAGAACGATACGCTTCACAACATGCCCTTTGAGGTCACGCCCGAGACAGTGTGCGCAGCCATCAAGGCGGCGGACGCTTACGGAAGATATTTCCTTGGGGAATAGGATCGTCTTTACCGCTAAGCGCCGTATGGCAAACAGGAGAACCGTCTGCTTACATGCAAGCATGACGCAGTCGTTTCTCCTGTTTGCCGCATGGCTGAATAGTTACTAAAAAGGTGAATTGAAAAAGTGAATTCCACTTTGTAAAGTTAAATTCCACGTTACAAAAG
>JAUNHB010000093.1 GCA_030524125.1 Eubacteriales bacterium
GGACGTCCGTAACAATCCAGCCATGCATCTCGAAAGCCCGCTGCTTCGCAGCTCTGTCGGCGCATACGCGCCTGCTTTCTCGATCACGGCTAAGCGCCGTATGGGAAAGATGGGAAAGTTCTGCTTACATGCGAGCATGACGCAGCCCTTTCCCATCTTTCCCGCATGGCTGGATAGTTACGGACTTTTCGCTAAATATCGTGTTGGGTGCTTGCATGTTGGGCGAAGTTCATGTAAAATGACATATGGTCAGATAGAATCTGCGGGGGCGTGGAGAGCCTGGGATACCGGGGCCTTTGACCGCGCCGAAGAAGGATTTTTATTTCAATAGATAAGGAGATCAAGAGATGGGCAAGAGACCAACAGTGCTGATGATTTTGGACGGCTACGGCCTGAACGACAGAAAAGAGGCCAACGCGGTGGCGGAGGCAAATACGCCGGTGATGGACCGGTTGATGGCGGAGTATCCGTTTGTGAAGGGAAATGCCAGCGGACTGGCGGTAGGCCTTCCGGACGGGCAGATGGGCAACTCCGAAGTGGGGCATATGAACATGGGCGCAGGACGCATCGTGTATCAGGAGCTCACCCGGATCACGAAGGAGATCCAGGACGGCGATTTCTTTAAAAACGAGGCGCTTTTAAAGGCCATGGAGAACGCGAAGAAAAATGATTCCGCGCTCCATATGTACGGACTGCTGTCCGACGGAGGCGTGCACAGCCACAATACTCATGTGTACGCGCTTCTGAAGATGGCAAAGGAGCAGGGACTGAAAAAGGTGTACGTTCACTGCTTCTTAGACGGAAGAGACACGCCGCCCGCATCCGGAAAGGAATTTGTGGCGGAGCTTGTGGACGAGATGGAGAAGATCGGCGTCGGCGAGGTGGCCACGGTGATGGGACGTTACTACGCGATGGACCGCGACAACCGGTGGGACCGCGTGGAGCTGGCTTACAGGGCGCTGACTCGCGGAGAGGGGATTCCCGCAGAGTGCCCGGTGTGCGCGGTGGAAAATTCTTACAAGGAAGAGGTTTACGATGAGTTTGTAAAACCCAGCGTCGTCATGAAGGACGGAAAGCCGACGGCGACCATTCAGGATAAGGATTCGATCATTTTCTTCAACTTCCGCCCCGACCGCGCGCGGGAGATCACGAGAGCCTTCTGCTGCGACGAGTTTGACGGCTTTGAGAGAGAGAAGAGACTGGATCTGACCTATGTGTGCTTTACCGAGTACGACGCGACGATCCCGCACAAGCTGGTGGCGTTCCACAAGGTCGAGCTGCACAACACCTTCGGCGAATATCTGGCGGCGCACCACATGACGCAGGCCCGCATCGCCGAGACGGAGAAATACGCGCATGTGACGTTTTTCTTCAACGGCGGCGTGGAGCAGCCGAACCCCGGAGAGGACCGGATCCTGGTCAAATCCCCGAAGGTGGCCACCTACGATCTGAAGCCGGAGATGAGCGCCTATGAGGTGTGCGACCGTCTGTGCGAGGCGATCCGCTCCGGAAAATATGATGTGATCATCATCAACTTTGCAAATCCGGACATGGTGGGGCATACGGGCATCGAGGCCGCGGCCATCAAGGCTGTGGAGGCCGTGGACGAGTGCGTCGGCAGAGCCGTGGAGGCCATCAGGGAGGTGGACGGACAGATGTTCATCTGCGCCGATCACGGAAATGCGGAGCAGCTGAAGGATTATGAGACGGGAGAGCCTTACACGGCTCACACGACCAATCCGGTTCCGTTCATCCTTGTCAATGCGGATCCGACATACAAGCTCAGAGAGGGAGGATGCCTCGCGGACATTATCCCGACTCTTCTGGAACTGATGGGAATGGAGCAGCCTGCGGAGATGACCGGGAAATCTCTGCTTGTAAAATAGTTAGGAGTTCATATGGTACTTGAGATGAAACGGGCTCTGGAGGACATCAAGAACGGCGACCGCCGGGGCTACAGAAAATTATACGACGCCGTCTGCGAGGAGGTTTACTGCCGCAGCTTTCTGATCACCCAGCAGCAGGATCAGGCGCTGGAACTGATGGAAGGATTCCTCACCGAGCTGTTCGGAATGACGGAGCAAGCGGACGGAGCCCCGGACAAAGAGGCGTGGCTCTGGGATCAATATTACAGAAGAGTCCGCAGACAGTACCAGAAGCTGCTGGCGCAGCAGTACAAGAGCTCAGCGCCGGCCGAAACGCTGGCGAAGATCCCGGCGGCGCTGCCGCTCCTTCACCGGGTGATGCTGGTCATGGCGTTCCGGGACGATTACAGCGCGGCGGACATCTCCGCAGTGCTGGGGCTTACGGCGGATAAGATCCAGGCGGAGCTGCAGAAGCTGAACCAGTTTCTCCCCAGCCTGGTCAAAGGACAGCCGCAGAACGTGTCGGCCTATCTGGACAACTGGAAGGCGCTGCTCATGGGAGCGGCCCGCCAGCTTCTGAACGAAGGGTCGGACAGCTGGGTGGACAGCCTTTACGAGAGTGCGGCGGCAGCCGCCGGGATCCGGACGGAGGAGCCCGGAAAAGCGGCCGGGGATTTTGAATACTTCGTGGCCGACGCCGATCTGTCGGCGATCCAGCCGAAGAAAAAACCGGCGCCCGCTCCCGAACCGGAGGAAGATGAGGAGGACGACGAGGACTCCTATGAGGACGACGAAGAAGAATATGATGACGAGGACGA
>JAUNHB010000042.1 GCA_030524125.1 Eubacteriales bacterium
GCCCGGCGCTCTGCGACCGGTATGCCGGGATGGACGGACGCGTCCGGGCGATCCATCAGAAAAACGAAGGCCTCTCCGGCGCAAGGAATCGGGGGATCGGGGAGGCGCGCGGCGAGTATCTGGCTTTTGTGGATTCCGACGACTATGTGGCGGCGGACTACATCCGGGCGCTGTACCAGCTGATCCTCGACACGGAGTGCCCGATCGCCCAGTGCCGTTTCTCCTATGTGCACGGAGAGCCGCTGAGCGGACGGACGGAGCGGGGAGGCGCCTTCCGGATCTACCGGGGAGAGAGCCTGATGGAGCAGCTCTACGGACCGGAGGAGAAGGCGACCTGCTTCGTGGTGGCGTGGAACAAGCTGTATAAGAGAGAGCTTTTCGATGAGATCCGCTATCCGCAGGGCCGTATCCACGAGGACGAGGCCACGACCTACCGGCTCTTTCACGAGGCGCGGAAGCTGGCGTATCTGGACCGGGAGCTGTACGGCTACTTCATGGGCAATACGGGAAGCATCACGGCGGTCTTCTCCGAAAAGCGTCTGCAGTGGCTGACGGCTCAGGAGGAGCGGATCGCATTCTTCCGGGAGCACGGATACGGGAATCTCCTGCCGCCTGCGTACAGGAAGCTGTGCGACGCCTGCATCACCTTTTACTTCCGGTGCACGGATCAGGTGGATCATGCAAAAAGTCTGAAAAAACAATTAAAAAGAAATTTAAAAGTTTATTTAGCAAGCGGGGCCGACGAGATCCGGACGCTGCCCTTCCGCACGCGGATGGGGTATGCGCTCTTTCTGTTTCTGCCGCCGCTCTACAAGCTGCTGCTGAGGAGGATGCAAGAAGCCCATGAGTGAGAAGATCAGTGTGATCGTGCCGGTCTACGGCGTGGAACGGGTGCTGGCACGCTGCGTGGACAGCATTCTGGCGCAGACCTATGAAAATATAGAGATCGTTCTGGTGGACGACGGCTCGCCGGACCAGTGTCCGGCCATCTGCGACCGCTACGGGGCGGAGCATGAAAATGTGAGAGTCGTGCACAAGAAGAACGGGGGACTCACCTCCGCGTGGAAGGAGGGGGTGCGCCATTCCACCGGCGGGCTGATCGGCTTTGTGGACAGCGACGACTGGATCGAGCCGGACATGTACGAGCGCCTGTACCGTTCGATGAAGGAGAGCGGGGCGGAGCTGTCCATGGCCGGTCTGGTCTTCGACTACGAGGACCCGTCCTACCCGCCCCGAAAGGAGACCAACGGACTTTCGGAGCGCTTCTACGACCGGGAGGCGTGGCGCGGACAGTTCCCGACGCTCTTGAATGACGGAAGCTTCATCGGCCGGAGGCTTCAGCCGTCCCGTGTGACCAAGCTCTTCTGCCGGAGACTGGTGGAGGACAATCTGGAGCTGTGGGACGACCGGGTGACGGTGGGCGAGGATTTGCAGATGGTCTTCGCGGCGGCGCTGGACGCGGAGCGCGTGTGCGCGGTCCCGGACTACTATCCCTATCACTACTGGTACAACATGTCTTCCATGACCGGGCAGTACGATCCGGACTATCTGGAGAAGATCAAGCTTCTGCGGAAGCGGATGGAGGCCATCTCCGACGAAAAAGGCGTCTTTGATTTCCGGCCGCAGATCCGCAACGATTTTCTCAGCCTCGCGGTCATGGCCGTAAAGAACGAGATCTGGAGGAACAAAAAAGAACCGGTGGGGCAGGTGCTCCAGAACGTGCGTCGCATGTGCCGGGACAGTCAGGTGCGGGAGGCGCTAAAGCGGCATACCATGGACCGGATCGGCCTGTCCGTGAAGCTGTATCTGTTTTTGATGCGGCACAGTCTCGCGTTTTTGTGCTACGCGGTGACAAAGATATATTTTTCTTGGTATTACAGGAGAGTGGAGAGATGACGAGAAAACTGATTTTTCTGGATATTGACGGTACGATCCTGATCCCGGGGGAGCAGATCCGCCAGACGGTGGTCGACGGCCTGAAAAAGGCGAGAGCGAACGGGCATATGGTGTTTATCTGCACGGGACGGGCGCACAGCAGCCTTCCCGACGAGCTTGACCGGATCGAGCTGGACGGGCAGATCTGCAGCGCGGGAAGCGACATCTGGATCGGCGGGGAGAATCGCTGGAGCTGCTCCCTTGACCCGAAGCTGATCGAAAAGGCCTGCCGGATCCTGGAGGAGATGGACGCGGTCTGTCTGCTCGAGGGCTTCAAGGAGACCTTCATGTCCCGGAAGGGCACCGAGATCCTGACGGAGGAGGTGAGGCCGGGAGACAACTCCGAGCTGGCCCGCTGGAAATCGTATTTCCGCAGAAGACCCAACGTGCGAAGCTTAAGCGAGTGGGATCCGAAGCAGTCTCCGATCCCGAAGGTGACGTTCATCGTCTGGCGAAGGGAGCAGATGGACGAGGTCAGAAGGAAGCTTGGAGAGGATTTTTATGTGGCGTTTTTCCAGTCCTCCACGAAAGGAGTCTACAATGGGGAGCTGATCTCCAGAACGGAGAACAAGGGGACGGCCATCCGTCGGACGGCGCAGCTTCTCGGGGAGGACGTCCGGAACACGGTGGCCTTCGGAGACAGCATGAACGACTACCAGATGATCGAGGAGGCCGCCTGCGGCGTCGTCATGGAAAACGGGGACGAGGCGCTGAAGGCCATCGCCGACCGGGTGTGCGAGTCCGTCCGGGAGGACGGCGTCATCCGCGAGCTTGCGCGCATGGGCGTGGTGTGATCAGCGCGGGAAGAGCTCTTCCAGACGGGCGTCTACGAGCGCCGGCGTCTCCAGAAGATGCGCCTTCAGATCCTCGATGAGAAACTGGCGGTCCTCCAGCGTCAGATATTCCTCCTCGCCGACCGGAGTGCTGTTCACGGAATACATCATGTATCCGGCGAAGGCGTCCGACTGGAAGTCGAAGGCGGCCTCCTCCAGCATACGGGCCTCCTCCCCGGCGAATACCGCCTCGATGGTATCGGGGTTGAAGGCGTCCTCCTCCATCTGGGCCACGATCCGGAGAAATTCCTCCAGATAGTCGGGATTTTCAAGCAGATCAGGCAGGATGTTGTAGTCGCTGTCGTCCAGCGCCGCCTGATCCACGTTCATGACGGCCAGCTCTGAAAAGCTGCCGATCCAGTCGAGATCGAACAGGAAGAATCGCCATTTTCCGTCCTGATAGGGGAGGCCGTTGTCCTTGCAGCGCCATACCCGCAGGTTGTTGTTCAGCCAGTCGCCGTTGGCCAGCAGGAGATTGACTGCATAGTATTGGAGGCACTGGCGCACATCCAGCTGCGCTTCCACCTGCGCGACCGTTTCAGGATCGGTCAGATCCGCTTCGCGCAGAAATTCTACAAAATCCAGATATTCCTCCAACACCTCGGGTGCGGTCTGCACGCCGGTCTTTTCCTCCTCAAACACAGACACGACTTCAATGTCGTCCTTGTCTTCGATGTGGTACAGCTCCGCCAGCGCGTTGTCGGTCTTGGCGGGAATGATGAAATAAGCGCCCTGATAGACGCCGTTGATGTAGACGGCGGCCGGAGTGGTGGGCGAGGCGTCAATGATACCGGCTTTTTCGGCCAGACGGTATCCCACGCTGTTGTGGACGCCGGTGGAATCCATGGCCAGACGGACCGAGTGGAGGATGAAGGAGCTGTACTCTTCGATGGGCTCCCCGGAGCCGTCCACGGTCGTCCGCCCGCCCCACAGGTCGTAGGTGAACTTCGGGTACTGCTGGTCGTATTCCTTTCTGGCAATGACCCGGAAGGATTTGCGGATCGCGTTCCGGGACGTGGCGCCGCTGATGCGCAGTCCCGCCCGCTGGGCGATGAGGGGGCCGCCCTCGCTGTCGTAGACGAACACCTGGATCTCCTGTTCGCCGTCCATGCCCTGAAGGCGGTAACGGGCGGACAAAAGGCCGTTTTCCTCCCCGTAGAGGGCGTCGTCGTCCGCCACGATGGAGACGATCAGATTGTGAAATTGGTCGCGGCTCTCAAGGATCTGACTCTGCCAGGGATCCATCGTGGAGCGGCTGTAAAGGGCCGGTATGCCGGGAAGCTCGTCCGCCTTCCGGGAAAATCCGAGGCACAAAAGCGCCAGCGCGGCGGAGGCGAGGAGCAGACAAAGAGAAATCAGTTTACGGTTCATAAAGTATCCTATCTGTCCGGGCAGAGACCGTAAGTCCCGGCCCGTAATCATGATCATCCTATAAAGTTTATATAAACAAAAGATAAATTTCAAGAAAAAAGAAGAAAATGTGACAAAAGGTTAATGTCTGGTTGACAAAAATAGGGTAGAATCATAAAGTGAAAGAATCAGAGGAGGAATAAGGATTGGACAGAAGACGACTGAACGGTGTGAAAAACTGGGCCTGCGCGGCGCTGGCCTGCTTTGCGGTGATGGCTGCCATGAACACAGATCTGAGCGGTGTCACGGCGGAAGGAGGAAGTCTGTGGGGCGTACTGGCGGCGAACATCAAAAAGCTGGAGTATCTGCTGCCCACGTTTTCCTACCGGGAGGCGCTGCTGGCCTTTTTTATTCTTTTCTTTTTCCTGCGGGTGCAGGAGCGGTGGCCGGAGGGAATCTCCCGTATGGCGGTCCGGATCCCGGCGGCGCTTATCTCGTTCTTTCTTGTATTCGGATTCAGCTTCCGCCACACAAATTCATGGGATCTGGTCTTTATGGACTCCTTCCATCTGCTGGCGTCCGCCTTGCAGATGGCGGGCTTTTATGCGCTGGCGGTGCGGCTGATCCAGCTGCTGGCCGGTTATCTGACAGAGCTGGCGTCCGGACAGGAGCGCCCGGCGGGAAGAGCGGTCCGGTGGATCTTCGAGAGACATCCCTTCGCGGGACCGTTTCTCATCATCCTGCTCTTCTGGCTTCCTTATATAGCGGCGAAGTACCCGGGGGCGGCCATGCCCGAGACGCTGGCCGAGATGCGGCAGTACTACTGGGGCACCATCAACAACTACTATCCGCCGCTGCACACGATCCTGCAGGGACTCGTCATGGAGTTTGGCAACGCGCTGGCGTCTTACAGCTTTGGGTTTTTCTTGAATCTCGCGCTGCAGCTCGCGCTGCTTTTGTCGGCCTTTTCCTACGGTTTTGTGCTGATGAAGCGGTGGCGCACCCCGTATGTGTTCCGGGTTTTCGGACTGGCGATCATCTGTATCGTGCAGTTTTTCCCCATGGAGTCCACCGTGGTCGAGAAGGACGTTCCGTATACGGCCTGCGTCCTCTTTTTCGTCCTCTTGCTGACGGAGACCATGCGCACGCTCCGGTCGGAGCGGAAGCTCTCGTGGAAGCGCATGGCGGGCTTCGTGCTCGCCTGCCTTGGAACGGCGGGCTTCCGGAATGAAGGGATCTATCTTGTGCTGGCGGGGGCGCTGCCCATGTGCGTCTACGCGTGGCGTCTGGTTGGGCGGGACAATCGGGGCAAGGGCGCGCGCATTCTGGCGGCCCTTCTCGTGCCGGTGGCGCTGGTCGTGGGCTACCAGAAGATACTGCTTCCCGCCTGCGGCGTGGAGGACAATGGTCTGAGGGAGGTGCTGTCCATCCCGTTCCAGCAGACGGCCCGCTATGTGAGAGACTATGGGGACGAGGTGACGGAAGAAGAAGCGGAAAAGATCGGAAGGGTGCTGGACTATGAGAATCTGGCCGAGCTCTATGACCCGGTCACCTCGGACCCGGTCAAGTACACGTACCATGCGGAAAATATGCAGGAGCTGGCGGACTATTTTGGCGTTTGGCTGGCGCAGCTTCTGAAGCATCCGGGAAACGCGGTGGAGGCCACCATGAACAATGTATACGGATGGTTCTACCAGGAGGGTTACGCGCACAATTACATGATGACGTCCACGATAGAAGGACAGGAGGTCCGATGGGAGATCGTCCAGCCGGAAAAGCTGGCGGGAGTCCGCCAGGTGATGGAGCGGGTGGCGAAGCTTCTGTCCCGCGTCCCGGTGCTCAACTGGTTTGAAAACGCGGGGATCGTATCGTGGCTGACGATCCTGCTGGCGTCCGTCTGGATCGGCGCCGGGAAAAAAAGATATCTGATCCCGCTGGCGCCGCTTCTGACGGCGATCCTGGTCTGCATCGCCGGGCCGACCTTCAACTACCAGATGCGCTACATCATGCCGGTCATGTTCTGCGTCCCGTTTTACGGAGGGATGCTGACCCTGAGTCTGAGAGAGTGACGGGCGCGTTCCGGCGAAGCGGATCAGCCGGGCGTCAGCGGATCTTCTGCTGGATCAGGTATCCGACCGCGTCGGCGAAGCGTTCGGGCTCTCTTGCCCACACCACGTCGTCCCCGTAGATCTGTCTGGCCGCGTCCAGATCCCGCTCCCGTCCGGTGCAGACGGCCATGACGCTGACGCCTCTGCGGCGCAGGGCGCTGACCTCCCTGGAGGCGTCCAGAATCCCCTTTGGGCCGCCGTAGTCGTAGAAAAACGGGATCGGCCCGTCCTTGACATAGAGGCGGTGGTCGTCGTTGGGACTGCAGTCGGAGAGTACGATCAGGATCCGGTTGTCGCAGCCGGACTCCTCCATCCGCTCTCCGGTCAGCCGGATGGCCAGCCCGTCCCGGTTCCATCCCGTGGCCAGATAGCTGAAGACCCGGTCGTTGTACTGGGGTTCGTCGTAGTCGCGGAACATATGGAGCACCGTGCAGCCGTCCACCGTGCAGAACGAAGAGACCCGCACCGGCAGACTGCACCGGCTCAGGCTTTCCGCGATAATATAGGTCTGGGCGGCGATGAGCTCCTGCCGGTTCTGCTGGGACGCCGACGCGTCCACGAGAAGATCTACGGACAGATTTCCCTTGGCGGAAGGATCGTTCAGCCGGAACACTCTGGCGTCGCGGAGCAGCCCGGCGCGCCAGACCCGTCCGGCGTTCAGCGTTCCGTACCGGCTGTCGTCCGGCTCCCCGCCGGTGTCGTACTGCAGGACGTTCCGGATCCGCTCGGTGAGCCGGGAGACGCTCAGCATGTGCTGCGCCATGTGATCCTGGTGGTATTTGAGATTTTTCATCCGCTGCGCCGCGCAGGCGGCTTTCAGGGAGCCGTCCGGGGACAGGCCGGCCTGCGCGCGGTATTCGCCCCGGGTCACGTGGAGATGGCAGTTTCTGTGTCCGTCCCGGCAAAGCTTTTTTTCAAGCTGCGCAAGCTCCCGCGGGGAATAGAGGGAAACGCCGAAATTATCCTCGAGAAACTGGCGTTTCCGCTGATTCTTCGTGCTGGCGTAGAGGACGGGCAGAAGGATCGTCAGCCACTTGGGGCCGGCGTGCTCCTTTTCGCTCTCCCCGAAAGAGGAGGCGGTGACCAGACCTCCGCCGTAAAAGGCGGCTCTCCGGAAGCGGATGGGCAGGAGAGGGCGGCGCGCTTTTCCGTGAAGAGGCGGAAGCGGCGTCTTAAAATAGCGGAGAAGGATGGACTCCATGCGCCGGGCGATGGCGGGAGCGTCCATCCCGTCGTCGAACCGGAGTTCGGCGAGAAGCCGGCGCTCCTTCCGGCCAAGCCGCGCTTTCTCGCCGACCACCTCCGCAAAATGAGCGGTGTTCAGCCGGTCGAAGAGCTCCTGATCCCAGTAAGCCTTCCGTCTGGCCATGACTCCCTCGGCGTAGGCGCGGCGCAGGGAACGAAGGAGCGGCCGGTCGGCCACGGCCCGGCGGTAAGCGCACTGCTCCAGCCCCAGCCACAGAAGCCCCTGGTAGAGATTGGCTTCCCGGAGTCTTCTCATGCGCATGAGCGCGTTGTGGAGAGGCGCGTAGTCGTAGTAGCGGTGCACGGCCCCGATGATGCAGTTAAAATACAGATCCGGTTCGCCGTCCCTGTCATAGGAGGCGAAGTCCGGCAGGAAGGAATAATCCCCGGCCGCGTTCCAGATCATATTTTTGGCCCGCTGCTCCTGCATGGCGGTGGTGTTCATACGGTCACGCTCCTCCGAAAATCTCGCCGCGCTCCAGACGCTTGGGGATCCTGGCGTCAAACAGATCGCCGATCAGCTTCCGCTCGTAGGGATCGAAGATCTTGTTGCCGATGCCAAGCCGGAGCGCCTCCTGCGCGTTCAGTCCCTTCTCCATGAGCCGGACGGCGGAGAGGAGTCCTCTTAGATCCAGCGCCTTGGGAGAAATCTCAAAGCTGGAGCATTTCGCCTGCAGCTCCTGGAACAGACGGCAGAACTGCCCGCTCCATTTGGGCGACAGGGACGGAAACTCGCTCTGGAAAAGCTTGGTCAGATATTCCTCCGAGATGGGAGGCATGTCGATGACGACGAACCGGGAAGCCAGCGCCTCGTTCAGCTCCCGGGTCCCCGCGTACCCGTAATTCATCGTGGCGATAAAGCGGGAGGCGCCGTGAAGCTCGATGCGGTCGTAGCCCGGAACGTCGATGCTGCCCCGGAAGTCCAGCGCCTCGTGGAGAACGGCCAGCGCCTCGTTTTTGGCCATATTGATCTCGTCCAGCACGCCGAAGCCGCCCAGCCGGGCGCTCTTGCTGACCGGTCCTTCGCGGAAAACGACCTGTCCGTCCCGGAACGTGTCGGCGCCGATCAGCGAGGCCGCGTCCGTGTTGATGCTAAGGGAGATGTTCCAGATGGGACGGCCGAAGGCCGCGGCCAGATTTTCGGCAAATACGTTTTTCCCGGTGGCCTTCGGCCCGGTCAGGAGCAGATGCTCCCCGCACAGAAGTGCCGCGATGGCCTCCTCCCATATGTTTTTTCCATAATAAAAATAGCGCGGAGTCCGGATCCGGGCGCTGTCCGCGCCGTCGGCCGGATACGTGCGGCGGAACTCCTGGAGTTCCTGTATCAGTGTGGGGTCGATCCCCTCGTTTTTCAAAAAATCCAACATGCTCTGATCCTCCTGCATGCCCCATTATAGCACTGTTTGGCCGGTAAGAGAAATCATTTCTTTAAGGAAAAGGAGAGAAAACAAAATGAACGGCTTATCGAGAAAAATCTATCTGGAGCTGGAGCCTCCCTCCAGAGAGGACGCGGCGTCCGCGCAGGAGCGGATCCTAAGAGCGCTGCCGCAGGAATATGAGGGGGCGCAGATGTCGCTGGGCGTCATGCGGAAGCTCTATCCGCTGTGCGGGAACGCCGGATGGAGAGTGACGGTCACGCTGGCGTGGACGGGAAGCGTCTGGCAGGCGACCGGTCTGGAGGAGGGCGACAGCTCCGGACGGCATTACGGCGTCTGCGCCGACCTGGGGAGCACGACGGTCGTGGTGCAGCTGGTGGACTGCAATTCCGGGCAGGTGATGGCGTCGGAGAGCGTCTACAACGAACAGATCGCGTTCGGAGAGGATATCCTGACGAGGATCTTCTATGCGAAGGACTGTCCGGAGCGGCTGGAGGAGATCGCCGGGGCCACGGCGCGCACGTTCCGGACGGCGTTCGCGGCGCTTGAGAAAAAGACCGGCGTCGCTCCGGAGGAATACGCGTCCATGACGGTGGCGGGGAACATGACGATGATCCATTTTCTGTTGGGACTGGACGCCTTCTGTATCTTCGAGGCTCCCTATGCGGTCCGCGCGTCCCGGCCGGGCTTTCTGCCCGCGCGGGAGCTGGGAATGCCCTTCGAGGGATATGTGTATCTCTATCCGGGACTGGCCAACTATCTGGGCGGCGACATTTTAAGCGGGCTCATCGCGACCGGGATCGCCGGGCGGGAGGATCTGTGCGTCTTTCTCGACATCGGCACGAACGGAGAGTTGGTGGTCGGAAACAAGGACTTCCTCCTGTGCGGCGCCGGGGCGGCGGGCCCCGCGCTGGAGGGCGGCAGCGTCAGGACCGGCATGAGAGCCTGCGAGGGCGCGGTGCAGTATGTGAAGCTGAAAAACGGGGAATTTGAGCTGGACGTGATCGGAGGCGGAGAGCCGAAGGGGATCTGCGGGTCAGGGATCGTGGATCTGATCGCGGAGATGTTTTTAAACGGCTGGGTGGATATCCGGGGAAGACTGGTCCCGGAGGCGTCCGGCAGGATCGAAAAGATCGGGGAGGAGTATGCGGTGCGCTACGCGCCGGGACTTTTCTTTTACCAGACGGATCTGGACGAGTTTCTGAGAACGAAGGCCGCGGCCGGTACGATGGTGGAATATATGCTGGGGCTGGCCGGGATCCCCATGGAGGACATCGGAGAGTTTGTGGTGGCTGGGGCGTTCGGCACTTATCTGGACAAGGAGTCGGCGGTCACGATCGGCCTGTATCCGGATCTGGACCGGAAGAAACTGGTCTCGGCCGGAAATACGTCCCTTGAGGGCGCGCGGATCATGCTGCTCCATAAGGACCGGCTTTTGGAGGTGGATTCCATCATGGAGCGGATGGAGTATGTGCAGTTCGGGGAGGTGGAGGATTTCATTCATCTGATGGGAGCGGCGAGAGCGCTGCCGCACACGGACAGCAGCCGGTATCCAAGCGTCCGCAGAAAGCTTCTGGAACACGGCATCCGGATCTGAGAGTAGAGAGCAGAACATAAATCAGGCGATGCAGGAATCTTTTCTAAAAATTCTTGCACCGCCTATTGAACTGTAATTTCCAATGGACTGTAACCTCTTTTCTTTTAATCTATGTTTTTATGGTCGCCTCCGACCTTATTTTATGGTCTTTTATGACCTTCCCATCACGGTTTCTCTGAGAAAATGTGATGTTCATTCGGTTTTTTTATTAACAAGGTATGTTTCCTTTACCTTCTCTCAATCACTTCTTTTGCTGTATCAGCAATCTTATAAAAAATATAGGTTCGGTATTCAGTTTTCCTTATGTAAGATTTAAATTGCCGGTGGTCCGTACCTTCCTTTCTGTCATATTATGGGGTGTTCCGTTAAGTTTTGATTGGACTCGCCTCCTGTTCCTGCTCCCGTTCCCGGATTATTTTTTGTTTTCTCGTTCATTTATTTTATGAGTTTATTATAGCATGAAAAAAATATTTGTCAACTTATTTTTTGAAAAAAATTAAATTATCTGATAAATAAGAGGAGGAGAGGATGCTGACGGATTGACAGCCGGACGGGGCTTTGATAGACTGGGGAAAACGAAGATCGGAACCGACAGGGAGGAACCATGCAGTATCGATGCGACAAAAACGAAAGGCCGCTGTCCGTGCTGGGCTACGGATGTCTCCGATTTACGAAGAAGAACGGAAAGATCGATCTGGAGAAGGCGGAGAGCGAGATCATGGAGGCGATCCGGGGCGGCGTCAACTATTTTGACACGGCCTATGTCTACGCGGGAAGCGAGGCGGCGCTGGGAGAGATCCTGAGCCGGAATCAGGTCCGGGATCAGGTGTACATCGCCACGAAGCTGCCGCACTATCTGATCAAGTCGAAGGCGGGGCTGGAAAAATGCTTTCAGGAGCAGCTTCGCCGTCTGAAGACCGACCATGTGGACTATTATCTGATGCATATGCTGAACGATGCGGACACCTGGGAAAGCCTGAAGAAAAAGGGCGTGGACGAATGGCTCAGGGAAAAGCAGGCGGCGGGGCAGATCGGCAGCGTCGGATTTTCCTACCACGGGAACACGCAGAATTTCAAGGCGCTTCTGGACGCGGGACAATGGGACTTCTGCCAGATCCAGTACAATTATCTGGACGAGCATACGCAGGCCGGGCGCGAGGGACTTCTGTACGCGCAGGAAAAGGGGATCCCGGTCGTGATCATGGAACCGCTGCGGGGCGGAAGGCTGGTGCAGCTTCTTCCGGAGGAGGCGAAGCGGGTTTTCGCGGAGGCGGATCCGGAACGGACGCCGGCGGAGTGGGCGTTCCGGTGGCTCTGGGACCAATCCGGCGTGACGGTGGTGCTCTCGGGCATGAATTCGCTGGAGATGGTGCGGGAAAATGTGCGGGTCGCCTCGGAGGCGCGGGCCGGAGAGCTGACGCCGGAGCAGCGGGAGCTGTACGGGCAGGTGACGGCGCAGATCCGGAAAAAGATCAAGGTGGGCTGCACCGCCTGCGGCTACTGTATGCCATGTCCGCAGGGGATCGACATTCCCGGGACCTTCCGGTGCTACAACGAGCTCTACACGGGCAGCAGACGGGCGGGGAAGAAGGAATATCTGATGACCACCGCGTTCCGGAAGCGTCAGAATCCGGCGTCCGGCTGCGTGCGCTGCGGGAAATGCGAGAAGCACTGTCCGCAGCAGATCGCCGTCCGCCGGGAGCTGGAGAACGCGGCCCGGGAGCTGGAAGATCTGCGGTACCGGGCGCTGTCGTTTCTCGTGCGGCATCTGCGGATCTGGCAGTGAGGCGCAGATCGTAACAATGCAGCCGCGCAGCGGCGGGAAGCGCGTCAGCGCGGCTCTGCGAATGGCGCGGCGGATAGGGGTAAAACTTCAAAATACAAGTAACAGTTACAAACGCGAAGGAGAGGACAGGATGAACAGAGAAAATGTAACGCTGATCGGAATGCCCGGATCGGGCAAGAGCACAGTGGGCGTCGTGCTGGCGAAGGTGCTGGGCTTCCGGTTTGTGGATTCGGACATCGTCATACAGGAGCAGACAGGAAAGCTTCTCCATGAGCTCATAGAGGAGCACGGGGACGAGGGATTTCTGGATATCGAGAACCGGATCAACGCGTCGCTTCAGGCGGAGCGGGCGGTCATCGCCACCGGCGGGAGCGCCGTGTACGGGGAGGAGGCGATGGCCCACCTTCGCGGGATTTCCACGGTGGTCTATCTGAAGCTTCCGTACCCGGCGCTGAAGAGGCGTCTCGGCGATCTGAAAAAAAGAGGGGTCGTATTAAAGCCCGGACAGACGCTGCAGGACCTGATGGCGGAGCGGGAGCCGCTGTACGAGAAATACGCGCATCTGACGGTGGAGGAGGAGAACCTGGATATCCGCGGCGTGGTGGAGCGGATCGTAGAGCTTCTGGAGGAGCGCGCGGGGACAGGTAGCGGACTGCATCCGTGAGCGCCGCACCGCTGCGAAGGTTACGGCGATCCGCCGGAGGACGGATCCGCGCCGAGGCCAAAGACCGGAGCCTTGCGCCCGCGAAGATACCATGGGGAATCTCAGCGGGAGAGAAAATAATAAAACAGAGCCTCGCCGCCGGACGCGTCCGGCCGGCGCAGGGAGAAGGAGGTCCGTTCCGGGTGCCATTGGACGCCCAGGACGGGCTTTTCTGCATGCTCCATTCCCTCCACGACGCCGTCCGGGGCCAACTGCGTCGCGCGCAGCCCTTTTCCGGCCCTGCCGCAGCCCTGATGATGGGCGCTGTTGACCGTGCAGGAGACGCCGAAGAGGCAGTGGAGGATGGAGCCGGGCAGGGATCGGACAAGGTGAGTCTGATCGCGGCCCTCTGTCTGGCGGTGGGAAGCGGCAGAGGAAAGCTCCTGGATCAGATCTCCGCCGAAATAGACGTTGATGAGCTGGAGGCCCCGGCAGATGCCAAGGACTGGTTTTCCAGCCTGCACGAAGGCGTCGAGCAGGGTCAGCTGGGCCCGGTCGAGTCCGGGATCCACGTTCCGGGAGCCCAGATCCGGCTGGCCGAACAGCGACGGGGCAAGGTCGCCGCCGCCGGGGAGCAGGAGGCGGCCGAAGGAGGAGGCGCATGCCGGGTCCAGAGACGTGAGGAAGGAGACATGGCAGGCAGACAGAGCGGCTTCATAATTTTTCGTATTTCCGGGAATGCCGGCGATGAGAACGTTCATACAATACTCCTGAGAAGGCGGTTATGATAGCGTATGCAAGGGAGACGGAAAATGGAATTGGAGAAGAGGTATCTGGAGCGGGCGCGGGCGCTCCACGCGGCGTTCCCGGCGGCGGACGCGCATCTGGATCTGGCGGGGGAGCTGCTGCTCCGGCTTGAGAGGGGAGAAGAGGATCCGCTGCGGGACCGTTATCTGAAGACACTGCGGGCGGGAGGGTTTGGTCTGATCGTCTCGTCGGTCTACCTGACGGACCGGCAGCTCCGGGAGGGCGGAATGGACGCGGCGTTCCAGCAGATCCGGGCGCTGGAGCGGGAGATCGGGAAAAATCCGGAATTTATGATAGTGAGGACGGCAAAGGAGCTGGATCGGGCTGTCTGCGAAGGGCGTACCGGGGTGCTGCTCTATATGGAAGGACTGGACTGCATCGGGGAGGACGTCGGCGCTCTTAGGTTTCTGTGGGAACGGGGCGTGAGGGGCGCGTCCCTCACATGGAGCCGGAAAAATGCGCTGGCGTCCGGCTGCTGCCGGGGCGGGGAGCGGATCAACGTCAGAGGAGGACTGACAGAAGCGGGGGTCAGGGCGGTCCGGGAGATGGAGCGTCTCGGGATGTTCGTGGACGTCAGCCATCTCAACGACGACGGATTCAAGGATCTGCGCCGGGTCGCCGAACGGCCGTGGATCGCCACCCATTCCAACTGCAGGTCCGTGTATTTTCATTACAGAAATCTGGACGACCGGCAGTTGGAGCGGCTGGCAGAACAGGGCGGCGTGCTGGGGCTCAACGGCTGCGGCTGTATCGTGGGCTGTCCGCCGGGGGCGGGCGCGATGGAGCTTCTGTGCAGACATGCGGAGCACGCCGTGAGCCGGATCGGGGCGCGGCACGTAGGATACGGATTTGATTTCTGCGATTCGTACAACGCCGCCGGGAGCGAGCCGGGGAAGGAGCCGCCGCCCGACGACTGTCTGGGGAACCACAGCCGCGCGCCTGAGCTGACCGCCGCCCTCCTGCAGCGGGGCATGAAGGAGGAGGACGTCAGAAGTCTCCTGGGGAGAAGCGTGCTGGACTATTTTCGGAAGATGCTGCCGTGAGAGCTTCGGGAAGGCAGAGAGAGCGGACGGCTGCGTCAGGAAATGTTTGTGAGTTCGCAGAAATGTTGTTATAATGGAAACAGAAACGTCGATAAACGTCTATGGCAACGGTTCGTTGCGCCTGTTCCTACGTGCGTTGGTGGATAGGAAACGGCTTGTCTGCTATGATTTTCCCATATTCGCAGTAACAGGAGGAGACATGATGGCAATCGGAGAGAAAATACAAAAGCTGAGAAAACAACAGGGGCTTTCGCAGGAGGCTCTTGCAGAGAAGGTAACCGTCACACGCCAGACCATTTCAAAATGGGAACTGGGACAATCGACCCCCGATCTGGATTTTGTCGCCCAGCTCAGCGATATTTTTAGTGTGACCGCTGATTATCTGATCAAAGAAGACAGGACCGAACCGGACGAGCCGCCCTGTAAGAAGCGCCAATATCGCCTGTCTGAAAGAGGGAAAGGGATTGTTCTTGCGCTGTTTTCTGCGGCGGCGCTTTCTGCGGTCTGCATATGCCTTATTTGCGATTACTTTACGTCGGAAAGGCTCTCGTGGTCGATGATTGCCGCCGCCGCAATGGCGGCAGTATGGCTTGTGCTTCTTCCTTCTCTGACGGCCAGAAGAAAAATCATTTTGAAAACTTTATTTGCCGTCAGCGCTGTTCCCATTCCTTTGCTGGCGATCCTTGCCCTGCTTCTGGATCGGCCGCTTATCTTTACAATGGGGGCCTGCATCGCCCTTGTCTCGATTCTCGCTGTCTGGGCGATTTATGGGATTTTTCGCAAATGCCGTAAGAACCTGTGGCGGGCCGTGGGCTGCGCCCTGCTGGTCATGATCCCCGTCCCGATCGCGATCCTGTATATCGTGTCCGGCTTTCTTCAGGAGACGCCGCGCGATGTGACTTCTTTTGTATTTAACAGCGGAATTACCCTTGTCTTATCGCTTGGGTGCTTTGGCATGGATGGTCTGCGTTCCCGCAGGAAGGAGGAAACGCGAAAATGAAGGTTGTTTTTTTGCATGGCTTAGGGCAGACAGCGCGGGACTGGCAAACGGTTGTCAGACATACGTCGCTGTCTGACGCGGACTGTCCGGAACTGTTTTCATTGGTCGACGGGGAGGTTACCTACTCCCATATGTTATCCGGACTGGAAAAGCGGTACGAGGAAACAGCGGAGCCGTTTGCGCTGTGCGGGCTTTCCTTGGGGGCGCTTTTGGCGCTTGACTATACGATCCGGCATCAAGATAAAGTATCGTCTCTCGTGCTGATCGGCGCACAGTATCAGGTTCCAACCCTGCTGATCGATGTTCAAAATCTGATGTTCCGCCTTATGCCGGCCAAATCCTTCGACCGCATGGGGGTATCAAAAGATCAAATGATACAACTGTCACGTTCCATGCGTTCCTTAGATCTCAGCCGCAGGCTATGCGAAATATCCTGTCCGGTAACGATTCTTTGCGGAGAAAAAGATCATGCAAATCTGAAAGCATCCAGACGGCTAAAGGCGCTCCTGCCGCAATCAGAGCTGCACATCATTCCCGGCGCAGGACACGAACTCAATCAATCCGCTCCGGAAGCTATTTCAGCGGTCCTCAATGGACTTTTGTGACTGCAGGTGAAATGAGAGCTGCCGCCGTGGGAGCAGACGCTCCCTCAACGGCGGTTTTTATCCCACAATCTTAAATGTAAATTCGCGTTGCTTGCCGCAACGGCGATAATAGCCCTATAGTTTGAGACAGGGAGGTGGTAGGTCATGTTTCATGAGAATCTCAAAAAGCTGCGTAAGGAAAAAGGAATCTCGCAAGAAGAACTTGCCGCAAAGCTGAACGTTGTGCGTCAAACAATATCCAAATGGGAAAAGGGGCTTTCCGTACCGGACGCCCAACTTCTGATCCGCCTGTCAGAAATACTGGAAACTCCAGTGAGCACACTTTTGGGACAAACCATCGACGGCAAAGAAAAGATAAGTGATAAAAATGCAATAGCGGAACAACTATCGCGAATCAATTCCCAGCTTTCGGAAAAGACACGAAGAAACCGGCGCATATGGAGCTGTGTTAAAATCGGTTGCATTTTCATAGTCATCATTATACTGCTAATCCTGCTGTTGAGTGCGGCCGGGTAAACGAAGTGGCGAGAAGGGAAGCGCAGCTTACTTATATTTGGAAGGTAAGTGATATTTTTTGCGGAGAACGCTTGAAAAAACCAAAATCGGGGATTGACAGGACGGAGAAAATGGCTTACCATTGCTAGAAAGAAAAGAGATGGGTTTTTACCGTACAGTATTTTACTCAAGCGGGCTGCTCGTTTCTTTTTTTATTGCAAGGACATCATACAGGTATTTTCTGTCATCATTTGCATGGCGAACCAGTATATTTGCCGAATAAATATTATGCCTTGCGATGCCACCCGTTTTGTCATCATATACAGGCAGCGCAAACCTGATGTTATATCGATACCACCCATATACCGCATCTGCCTTATGCTTTTCTTTCCGGTTTGTCTCATGTTTCGGATTGACAGCTATTTTTATAAGTTCCGGAATCGCCTGCGCGGCGTTCGCTTTTGCCTTTGCCACTGCGCCTTTTAATGCAATGCGGCTTTCGGAACTTGCATATTCATCGGGAAAATCTGAAGAAATAAATATTTTTTCAGAGGTTTCCTCTATTTTATAAAAATCTCCGATATACTCTTTCAGATATTCTTCAACAGCGTTCCAGTCATCGCGGACTCTTGCCTTGAAACGGACATCGTTAATCAGAACGAGTTTTTTACCATCGGCGTCCGTTATGATATTTACATTCCTGTTTTCAATCATTTGTTTTGTTCCTTTTCTTCTTTTTCCTTGATTTGTACACATATTGTAAATGGGCACTTACGATCGGTCAAGCTGTTTGCGCTCCCTTATGCAGAATGGCGCGGACTGAACAGTTATAATTACCACAAAATCAGAAGAAAATCGTCTTGACGACATTGCTTTTTGCATATATAATAATTTTAAGAAATTACTGAAAAAATTTCAGAAAAGTTTGAAATAAGGGGTGCCATAACTATGAGCAGAAGCATGTCGCCGACGGAAGAGATCATCATGCAGTGTCTCTGGGAATCGGGAGAGGATCTGACGGTATATGAGATCACAGAGAGGCTCCGGACGCAGTACCAGAGGGATTACACCAACAGCGCGGTCGCCACATTTATGAAAAGTATGCTGGAAAAGGGCATGGTCACCCGCTTTAAGGTGCACCACTCGTATCAATGGCATCCGGAGATCGACATGGACGAGTACCGCGACCGGGAGACGGATGCTTTTCTGGATCTATGGCACCACGGCTCGAAGAGCAGTATGCTGGCGTCGCTGCTTAGGGATACCGATATTTCGGAGGAGGAGCTGCAGGAAATGAGGGAACTTCTGGATGAATATTCTGATCAGGCTTGAAGTCATGCTGTTATTGAACCTCATCACCGGAAGTCTGGCATTTTTCCTGTGGCTGTGCTTCGCGCGGCTTGGAAAAGGCTTCGCCGCGGTACAATATCTGCACACAGGACTGAAATGGGTGCTGCTTTCCTTTGCGGTCCCTGTCATGTATTTTTTGCAGTGCATCCGCTTCCGCGGCTGTGACGGCGCATGGAACGGAGCGTTTCTTCAAAGCACGCCCGGCATCCTGAAGGTCGGTTCAGCGCTGGGGCTGGTCTGGTTTTGCGGACTGATCGTTCAGAGTCTGTGGTGCGGGGCAGACTTATATCGGGAGAATGCGATATTCAGGACCTATGAAAAGGGCTCCGGGGAGGAAGAGGCGGCGCTGCGTTCCGTTGCCCGGTCCATGCAGATCAGGAAAGAAATCCCTGTCCGCATCGGGAGCTATCATCTTCCGCCGGCCATAGGCGGACTGGTCTGTACCCGCCTCTATCTGGGACGGCATGCCTATCCGGAAGAAGAGCTTCGGATCGTATTCCGCCATGAGCTGGCGCATTACAAGCATGGCGACCTGTGGTTTCGCAGGTGCTATCTGCTGATACGGATTTTGTTCTGGTTCCATCCGCTCTTTTTTACCGGGATTTTTGAGGATATTTATGAGCGGGTCAGTGAGAAATACTGCGACGATACGGTCTGTCAGGCGGAAAGCAGGGACGCCTATATCCGAGTGCTCCTGAAGACGGCGATCGCCGGTGCGGACAGGCGTTACGTGCTCGGCAGCGGGATCGCGGAGACCAGATGCGAGGTGCTCCGCAGGGTGCAGGATATAAAAAATTTTGAAACTCTGAAAAAACCGGATCATTTTCTTGCGAAGCAGGTGACGGCGCTGTTTGTCTGCATGGCGGCGGTCGTCTCCTATGCGGCGGGCGGGATGCTCGTGGACGGCTATGTCAAATGGGAGAACGAGACGGAAGTCACGTTCCGGGAGCTGACGGACGGGAATTTTGACATACAGGAGGCTTCCGGTGCGGATGAGTTTACATGGGAACTGGATGCGCGGATGTGGAAATCCGGCGCTGCTTTCAAGAAGGAAACGGCGGATTTTATAGATGTGAGCGCCGACATTACGCCCGGCAATATCACTGTTGACGTGGGGATCATCGAACCGGACGGAACAAAGAGGTATGTCACGGCTTCCGACCATCTGGAGCATCGGTTTCTGGTAAAAGAAAAAGGGACGTACCGGATCTATGTCGAGAACCGGAGCGTCAGGGAGGTGAGGGTGACGGGAAGTTATATAAAGTGAGCGCCCGGCAGGACGGTTGCGAATCTATTTATACCCAAAAATTCAGTAATTACTGAAAAAAATTAAGCATCTACGGAAGAAAGGGGCAGAATGATGAAAGTGAACAGACGATGGATCCTCTGTATGCTGGCCGCCGTTGTTCTCTGCGGCTGCGGGGGAAATGAGGAGACGGTATCCGACACGACGGGATACTATTTCTCGGTGTTTCCGGAGGAGAAGCCCGGGGAGATCAGGCTGAGTTCATGGGATGATGAATTCAATTTTCAAGTTGAGAGCGCAGGCGATGACAGGGAATTCGCAGTCTCTTTCTTTTGCGATTACGAGCAGATTCCCATGGAGATCAATGGGAGCGTCTGCCAGACCTTTTATGTTGATGGAAATGATTCCGGAGAATACAGTTTTTCGCTGGGCAGGGAACCGGAAGAGGGGCAGATACATAAATTGACCGCGATCATGACCGCGTACTCTGATGTTTTGACGGCAGATCAGGACGATGTGCCGTTTTCGACAAAGGATTCCATTATTTTGAATTTTGATCTGATCATCGGGGATGCAAAAGACATGACAACGTTTTCTCATAAAGCGGAAACGGAGGAAGAACTGTACGACACACAGGGATCTGGAATCGTGATCAACACCTTCACGGATGAGATCGCAAGTAAAGTTCCGCAAAAAGAGGTCCATGTAAACGCCGGAGAAGAGCTGACGCTTCAATATCACGCGGGCGGATATACAGAGAATGATTTTTTGATCTTCGTGACTGCGGGATATGAGCAAATGCGATTAAACGGGGAAAACTATCTCTATTTTGAACATCTGCCTTCCCGCAAAATGGCGGCGGGGTTTTGTCAGATGAGCACGCCGGACACGCCCGGGCGATATGAGGTGATGGGATATGTCATTCCCGACCCGTTTTCAGACTCCGGCGTATCCGATGAACATGCGGACGAGTCTTACCGCTTCACGCTGGTGGTGGAGTGAGGACGGGAAAAGGACGGGGCGGGCAACCGTTCAGCTCGGCCATTCGCAAAGCCGCGTTGCCGGCTGGCTGAACGGTGATCCGTATTTTTGGGGGCTTGACAAGGCAGAAATTGTATCCTAAGATAGATACCATATATGCAGGCGATGAAAAGAACAAGTAGTGATCCGCGGAACCCACAGAGAGCGGCCGGACGGTGAGAGGCGCGGGGAAAAGGGATCATGAATACCTCTTGGAGCTTCCCTCTGAAACGGCTTGCCCGCGGGTAGGAGGAGACGGCGGCACCCGATATCGTGCGAGGGTATCTGACGGATCGCCGGGCGGCGCGAAGAGCGTCCGCGCGGGGAGAAGGCACGTACCTCATGAGGCGGCGCGTGTGAGCGCGCGGCGAACAAAGGTGGTAACACGGGATTCAGGCTCTCGTCCTTTACAGAAAGGACGGGAGCTTTTTTGTGTTATAGGAAATTACCTCGTAATATTCCTATAACATAAAAAAGCTCCGCGGGATCGCGCTGCGGAGGATTGAGAAAGAAAACCTTTCCATGTCCAATCGCGGTCCGTCCGGAATCGCCTGACAGATCAAGAAAAGGAGAAAAACAAGGATGCAGGTGTACGAGGAACTGGTGGCCCGCGGGCTGATCGCGCAGGTGACCAACGAGGAAGAAATCAAAAAGATGGTGAACAACGGGAAAGCGGTATTTTATATCGGCTTCGACCCCACGGCGGACAGCCTTCACGTGGGACATTTCATGGCGCTCTGCCTGATGAAGAGGCTCCAGATGGCGGGAAACAAGCCCATCGCGCTGATCGGCGGAGGAACGGGCATGGTGGGAGACCCGTCGGGACGGTCCGACATGCGCCAGATGATGACGCCGGAGACGATCCAGCATAACTGCGACTGCTTCAAAAAGCAGATGAGCAAATTTATCGATTTTTCCGAAGACCGGGCGCTGATGGTCAACAACGCGGACTGGCTGCTGCCGCTGAATTATGTCGAGCTGCTCCGCGACGTGGGAGCGCATTTCAGCGTGAACCGCATGCTGACCGCCGAGTGCTACAAGAAGAGGATGGAGAAGGGCCTGAGCTTTCTGGAGTTCAACTACATGATCATGCAGAGCTATGATTTCCTGATGCTCTATCAGAAATACGGCTGCAACATGCAGTTCGGAGGAGACGATCAGTGGTCCAACATGCTGGGCGGCACGGAGCTGATTCGCCGGAAGCTGGGCAAGGACGCCCACGCCATGACCATTACTCTGCTCTTGAATTCCGAGGGCAACAAGATGGGTAAGACCGCCAAGGGAGCCGTCTGGCTGGATCCGGAGAAAACCTCGCCGTACGAATTTTACCAGTACTGGAGAAATGTCTCCGACGCGGACGTGCTCAAATGCCTGCGGATGCTGACCTTCCTGCCGTTGGAACAGATCGACGAGATGGATCGCTGGGAGGGAAGCCAGCTCAATGAAGCAAAAGAAATTCTGGCCTACGAGCTGACCAAGCTGGTGCACAGTGAGGAGGAGGCGAAAAAGGCGCAGGAGAGCGCCCGCGCCCTGTTCGGAAGCGGAGACGCGGCGGAGATGCCCACGGCGGAGCTGACCGCGGAGGATTTCCGGGACGGCAAGACGGACATACTGACCATCGTGCACCGGTCCGGTCTGGCGGCGTCCAGGTCCGAGGCACGGAGAAACGTGCAGCAGGGCGGCGTGACCGTGGACGGAGAGAAGGTCACGGACATCGGAGCGCTCTACACGGAGGAACAGGTGAGAGCCGGGCTCGTGGTGAAGCGCGGCAAGAAGAGCTTTAAGAAAGTGATCATGAACTAGAGATGGAGAGACACGAGAAGACGACAGGGGCGCGCAGGGCGCGCCCCGCAGTCCGGCCGCAGGAGGAGCGCTCCGCCTGTCCGCTGGCAAAAAAATGCGGCGGCTGCGACTATCAGGGGATGACCTACGAGGAGCAGCTGAAGAAAAAAGAGAAGACGGTGCAGAAGCTCCTGAAGGAATTCGGGGAGATCCGGCCCATCATCGGAGCGGAGGATCCGCTGCATTACCGGAACAAGGTGCACGCGGTCTTTGCAAGGCAAAGAGACGGACAGATCGTCTCCGGGATCTATCAGGAAGGGACCCACAAGGTCGTGCCGGTGGACTCCTGCATGATCGAGGATCAGAAGGCGGACGAGATCATCGTCTCGATCCGGAAGCTGCTCAGGTCCTTCAAGATCAAGGTGTACGATGAGGACACGGATTTCGGACTGCTGCGCCATGTGCTGATCCGGACCGGACGCGCTACCGGACAGATCATGGTGGTGCTCGTGGCCCGGTCGCCCGTCTTCCCGTCCAAAAATAATTTTGTAAAGGCGCTCCGGGCCGTCCATCCCGAGATCACGACGGTGGTGCTCAACGTCAACGAGAGAAAGACGAGCATGGTGCTGGGCCAGAGAAACATCACGCTGTACGGCAGGGGATACATCGAGGATCGGCTGTGCGGCTGCACCTTCCGGATCTCGCCCACCTCCTTTTACCAGATCAATCCGGCGCAGACGGAGCGGCTCTACAAGACGGCCATGACGCTGGCCCGGCTCAACAAGCGGGACGTGGTCGTGGACGCCTACTGCGGGATCGGCACCATCGGCATGGTGGCCGCAAAGACGGTCCGGCAGGTGATCGGCGTGGAGCTGAACGCCGAAGCCGTCCGGGACGCGGCCGCCAACGCCCGACAGAACGGCATGGAAAATATCCGCTTTGTGCAGGGCGACGCCGGACTTTTTCTGGAAGGGATGGCCGACCGGGAGGAGAAGGCGGACGTGGTCTTCATGGACCCGCCCCGCAGCGGCAGCAGCGAGGCCTTCCTAAAATCCCTGCTGATCCTGAAGCCGAAGAAGATCGTCTACATCTCCTGCAACCCCGAGACCCAGGCCCGCGACCTGAAGCTCCTGACGGGCGAGTACCGGGTGGAAGCGGTGCAGCCGGTGGATATGTTTCCGTGGTGCGATGATGTGGAGGTGGTGTGCCTTCTAACCCTTGAAAATCAAGGAAAATAGGAGCTTCCCGCCTTCGCTATCTGTCTGTTTGTCCGCGATTTGCCCGCGCCTTTTGAGGCGTGGACAAATTGCCGGACGGCCGCGTCAAATATCTATATTGCCATATTTTCATTGTACGAATAGCTGTTCTCGTATACATATTCCGGCGCGCAGTCGATCTCTCCGTTCATCCACGTAAGAACGCCGTGTTCGATCGTGAAGTTTCGGAAAACAGTATCATCCTCAAGCGGAGCGAATACCTCGCCTTTTAAAATCGTTCCATCAAACACACGCTTCTCGCCGGATGAGAATGTAACCAGCATCATCATCTTCCCGGTGATCTTTGCATCCTGAATTTTTATCATATCTTTAGGAGAACCGGCGTATAAAATTCCATTGA
>JAUNHB010000043.1:0-2915 GCA_030524125.1 Eubacteriales bacterium
GAGGCGTGAGAACATGATTCAGGTGTGAGCGGGCTCCTTTTGCGAAGCAAAACTTTAAAATGAGCCCGCGAATGTCACTGTTTACAGGGAACCTGTGAACAGTGACAACAGTTCAGCCAGCCGGAAGCAACAGGGCAAAATCGCGCTCGCACGAATTTTGGTCTGCTGCTTTCGGCTGAGGGAGCGCCGGATCATGAGCAAAGATAGCCGCGGAAGCGGCGGGAAGCGCGCCAGCGCGGCTTTGCGAATGGCGCGGGCTGAACTGTTACGAACTGGAGCCTCTCAGAGGCGACGAGTGCGCATGGGGGCGGAGGGCTGCGAACAGTGACAATAGCGGCGTATCAGGAAATCAATGTCGAGGAGTGGAAGAGAATGGAACACATGAGAGTGAGGACGGATCTGGCGCTGGAGGTGCGGGAGAGCTTTGCGGGGAGCGATACGGAGGTTCACGGGGTCGTCGTGGAGGAGGACTATGACGAAGAGCGGGATATCCGGCTGACGCGAGTACGCATCGAGTCGGAGCGCGGAGCGCGGGAGATGGGCAAGCCCATGGGAAGCTACCTGACGCTGGAGGCTCCGGCCATGGCGGTGCCGGACGAGGATTACCACCGGGAAATCTCGGAGGCCCTTGCCTTCTATATCAAGGAGCTGATGGGCGAGGAACGGGAGCGGTCGATCCTGGTGGCCGGGCTTGGCAATCGGGACGTGACCCCGGATGCGCTGGGGCCGAAGACCGTGTCAAATCTGCTCATCACGAGACATCTGATCCGGGAATACGGAAAAAGCGCCATGGGGGAAGGCAGGAGCAGCGAGATCAGCGGGATCGTGCCGGGCGTGATGGCCCAGACCGGAATGGAGACGTCGGAGATCATAAAAGGCGTCGTGGAGCAGACCAGACCGGAGCTTTTGATCGTGATCGACGCGCTGGCGGCCAGAAGCACAAAGCGGCTCAGCCGTACGATCCAGCTCACCGACACGGGGATCCAGCCCGGCTCCGGCGTGGGAAACCACCGGGGCAGTCTGACGAAGGAAAATCTCGGGATCCCGGTCATCGCCATCGGCGTTCCCACGGTGGTGGAGGCGGCCGCCATCGTCTACGACGCGCAGGGGAACTGCGAACAGATGCCGCCCCATTTAAACGGAATGTTTGTGACTCCGAAAAACATCGACGAGACGATCAAACAGCTCAGCTTCACCCTGTCCGAAGCGCTCAACATCGCCTTTCAGGTCCGGAAAGAAGCATAGAGCGCTTCCGACGCCCATATAATAAGTTACAGTCGTCCGGCTGTCTGAACGGCTACTATCATAAAGCGGTGGTGCATATGGGAAATTTATCAAAAAGCGTGAACCGGCTTCTATGGGCGCTGTTTTTTGGAGCCGGTTTCTATATTGTGTTCGCAGGAAGCCGACGGTTCGTAAACGACAGTCCGGGACAGCTTCTCCGCCAGGCTTCCGAGGCGGCGCAGCGCGCGGTCAGCCAGGAGGCGGCGCGCTGCCTGTATCCGGGACTGTTTCTGGAATCCGGTGAGGAGAAGGAGCTGTCCGTACAGGAATGGTACATAGAGTGGGCGCTGGCCATGCACCCGCTTCGCAGGCTGGAATACGGCGCCAGACAGATGGACCGTCTGGAGAGCGCCGCCACTTATGAAATGCTGGTGAGCGGAGGCGTGCACGATGAAAACGAGGTGGACGAAGCCGGAGACGAGTACGACCTGTCCGAGCTGGCGCAGGAGGAAAATGAAAAAGCGGTCATGCTGGAGCAGGAGCAGGCGGACGCCGCGATCCCGCAGGAGACGGCTGAAATCTCCGAACCCGTGACGGCGGGAACCATCTACAATCTGGAGGAGCTGTCGGATTTTGAATTTCTGATGGATCACTTCTACACGGTGGAGACCAATACGTCCATCAGCGCGGCGGACTTAAACGCGGAGGCGCTGCTGTCAAAAGATATGACTATCGACCGAAACGTGGACGGCCCGCAGATCCTCATCTATCACACCCACTCGCAGGAAGGCTTCGTAGATTCCGTTCCCGGCGACAACTCCACCACCATCGTGGGAGCCGGAGAATATCTGGCGGAGCTTTTGCGGGAGAAGGGCTTTGACGTTCTGCATGTGACGAGCGTCTACGACCTGATCGACGGCAAGCTGGACCGCAGCGAAGCGTACAGCCGCGCAGAGAAAGAGATCAGCGCGATCCTCGCCGAAAACCCGTCCATCCAGGCCGTCATCGACCTCCATCGCGACGGCGTAGACGAAAGCACCCGCCTGGTCACCGAGATCGACGGCAAACCCACCGCCCGCTTCATGTTCTTCAACGGCCTGAGCCGCACAAAGAAAAACGGAAACATTGATTATCTATATAACCCCTACATTCAGGACAATCTGGCCCTCACCCTGCAGCTCAAGCTCCAGTGCGAACAATACTACCCCGGCCTCTCCCGCAACATTTATCTGAAGAGCCTGCGCTACAACCTGCACCTGTCCGACAAAGCCCTCCTCATCGAAGTCGGCGCCCAGACCAACACCGTCCAGGAGATCCTGAACACCATGGAACCCCTCTCCACCCTACTTGCGAAGGTCTTTGGGGTATGATATATTATAAGCATTGAGCAGCGCAAAAGGGGACGGATAAAACGCTGCGTCATGCTTGCATGTAAGCAGCGTTTTATCCGTCCCCTTTTATGGGGCGAAAGCCCCATAGCGAGATGGAGCGAAGCGGAATCGAGCGTGGCGCTGCGAGCGTCCGGTCCGCCACGTACCAAACAAGCCTGCCGCGCGTTCGCGCCGCAGGCCCAATCCCCCAGCCCGCGCTTGAAAAGCCGCGGGCGACCGGAACCCCACGTACCACCCCCGCCTGCCGCGCACCGCGCCGCAGGCCCAACCCCCCAGCCCGCGCTTGAAAAGCCGCGGGCG
>JAUNHB010000043.1:3015-23624 GCA_030524125.1 Eubacteriales bacterium
CGCGCACCGCGCCGCAGGCCCAACCCCCCAGCCCGCGCTTGAAAAGCCGCGGGCGTCCGGTCCCCCACGTACCAATCACCACCCCCACGGAGGATACACACCATGTCAATAGACCAGACCAAAATCCGCAATTTTTGCATCGTAGCCCACATCGACCATGGCAAATCCACCCTCGCCGACCGCATCATCGAAATGACCGGCCTTCTGACCAGCCGGGAGATGCAGGCGCAGGTGCTGGACAACATGGAGCTGGAGCGGGAGCGCGGCATCACGATCAAGGCGCAGGCGGTCCGCACCGTATACCGTGCAAAAAACGGAGAAGAATACATTTTCAACCTGATCGACACCCCGGGCCATGTGGACTTCAACTATGAAGTATCCAGAAGCTTAGCGGCCTGCGACGGCGCCATTCTGGTGGTGGACGCGGCGCAGGGCATCGAAGCCCAGACGCTGGCCAACGTCTATCTGGCCCTCGACCACGATCTGGACGTGATGCCGGTCATCAACAAGATCGACCTGCCAAGCGCCGAGCCGGAGCGGGTCATCGAAGAGATCGAGGACATCATCGGCATCGAGGCGCAGGACGCGCCGCGGATCTCGGCGAAGACCGGCGAGAACGTGGACCAGGTGCTGGAGCAGATCATCGCAAAGATCCCGGCCCCCACCGGCGACCCGGACGCGCCCCTTCAGGCGCTGATCTTTGACTCCGTCTACGACTCCTACAAAGGCGTCATCATCTTCTGCCGGATCAAGGAGGGCACGGTCCGCAAGGGAACTCCTATCCGCATGATGGCCACCGGAGCCGACGCCGACGTGGTGGAGGTCGGATATTTCGGCGCGGGCCAGTTCATCCCCTGCGACGAGCTGAGCGCCGGAATGGTAGGCTACATCACCGGCAGCATTAAAAACGTGAAGGACACCCGGGTGGGCGACACGGTGACGGACCGGAGCAACCCGTGCGCCGAGCCGCTGCCCGGCTACAAAAAAGTACAGTCCATGGTATACTGCGGCCTCTACCCGGCCGACGGAGCCAAATACCCGGATCTCCGCGACGCGCTGGAAAAGCTCCAGCTCAACGACGCCTCCCTCCAGTTTGAGCCGGAGACGTCCATCGCGCTGGGCTTCGGCTTCCGCTGCGGCTTTCTGGGGCTCCTTCATCTGGAGATCATCCAGGAGCGTCTGGAGCGGGAGTACAATCTGGATCTGGTCACCACGGCTCCGGGCGTGATCTACCGGGTCCACAGGACCAACGGCGAGATGATCGAGCTGACCAATCCGTCCAACCTGCCGGACCCGTCCGAGATCGAGTACATGGAGGAACCCATGGTCAGCGCAGAGATCATGGTGACCACCGAGTTTATCGGCTCCATCATGGATCTTTGCAAGGAGCGAAGAGGCGTCTACAAAGGCATGGACTACATCGAGGAGACAAGAGCGCTCCTGAAATATGATCTGCCCCTCAACGAGATCATCTACGATTTCTTCGACGCGCTCAAATCCCGCTCCAGAGGCTACGCGTCCTTCGACTATGAGTTCAAGGGCTACGTCCAGTCCGAGCTGGTGAAGCTTGACATCCTGATCAACAAGGAGGAGGTGGACGCGCTCTCGTTCATCGTTCACAAGGATTCCGCCTACGAGCGCGGCCGGAAGATGTGCGAGAAGCTTAAGGACGAGATTCCGCGCCACCTGTTCGAGATCCCGATCCAGGCGGCCGTGGGCGGCAAGATCATCGCCAGAGAGACCGTCAAGGCCATGCGCAAGGACGTGCTGGCAAAATGCTACGGCGGAGACATTTCGAGAAAGAAGAAGCTTCTGGAGAAGCAGAAGGAAGGAAAGAAGCGGATGCGGCAGATCGGCAGCGTGGAGATCCCGCAGAAGGCGTTTATGAGCGTCCTGAAGCTGGACGACAAATGATGAAAAAGCCGCTGGAGCTCTATCTGCACATCCCGTTCTGCGTCCAAAAATGCGCCTACTGCGACTTCCTCTCGGCCCCGGCCGGGGAAGAAGTACAGGAGCAGTATGTCCGCAGGCTTCTGTGCGAGATCCGTCAGGCGGCCGGTCTGGCGCAGGAGTATGAGGCGGTCACAGCCTTTTTCGGGGGCGGGACGCCCAGCATCCTGAAGGCGGAGCACATCCGCCGGATCATGGAGACGCTCGGAGAGGTTTTCTCGTGGAGGGACGGGGCGGAGGTCACCATCGAGGCCAATCCGGGTACGGTGGACCGGGACAAGCTGCGGGTCTACCGGGAATGCGGCGTCAACCGTCTGAGCTTCGGTCTTCAGTCCGCGGATAATGAGGAGCTTCTGCGGCTGGGGCGGATCCACACGTGGGAGCAGTTTCTCGAAAGCTTCCGGATGGCCAGAGAGGCCGGATTTTCCAATCTCAACGTGGATCTCATGTCGGCGCTGCCCGGACAGACGGAGGATGGCTGGCGGCGCACCCTCGAGCGGACGGCGGCGCTTGAGCCTGAGCATATCTCTGCTTATAGCCTGATCATCGAGGAGGGAACGCCCTTCTACGGGCGGTACGCGGAGCATCCGGAGCTTCTGCCGGACGAGGACACGGAGCGGAGCATGTATGATATGACGAAGAAATTTCTGCGGGAACGCGGCTATGAGCGGTACGAGATCTCCAACTACGCGAAGCCGGGGTACGCCTGCCGCCACAACCTGGGTTACTGGGAGAGAACGGATTACAAGGGCTTCGGACTGGGGGCCGCGTCGCTTCTGGGCGGCGTGCGCAGCACGAACCAGACGGAGCTTTCGGAATATTTAAAAGGAAACTTTGCGGGGACGAGCGGGCGGCTGTCCGAACAGGACGTCCGGGAAGAATATTTTTTTCTGGGACTCCGCAAGACGGACGGGGTCGATCCCGGCCCTTACCGGCAGCATTATGGGGCGCTGCTGGAAAAGCTGAAAGCGCAGGGGCTTTTAACGGAAAAGGATGGAAGCGTCTGTTTGACGGACTACGGGATCGATATAAGCAACTATGTGCTGGCGCAGTTTCTGGACGACTGAAGAGGAGAGAGCGATGCAGGAAGAATTAAAAATTTTGGAAGAACAGGGCGTGGACGGCGCGCTTCTTGAACAAGTGGAGCGTTTCCGCGAGGAGTATCCGGCGGGAGGAACGGACGGGCGCAGAGTGAACAGGCCGGGCATCCCGTTTTTTGGAAAGGAAATACTGGAGATGGCCATCGCGGCGCTGCTTCAGGGCTCGAACCTGCTGCTTTCGGGGCCCAAGGCCACGGGGAAAAATATTCTGGCAGAGAATCTGGCATGGATCTTCGGGCGGCCCGCCTACAATATCTCGTTCAACGTCAACACGGACAGCAGCACGCTGATCGGCACGGACACCTTTGCGGACAACGAGGTGAAGCTCCGCAAGGGAAGCGTCTACCGGTGCGCCGAGGAGGGCGGCTTTGGCATCTTCGATGAGATCAACATGGCGAAAAACGACGCGGCCAGCGTCCTGCACGCCACGCTGGATCACCGCAGGATGATCGACGTGCCCGGCTACGACCGGATCGACCTGCATCCGGCCGCGCGTTTTATCGGGACGATGAATTATGGATATGCGGGCACGAAGGAGCTGAACGAGGCGCTGGTATCCCGATTTCTCGTGATCGACATGCCGGCCCTGACGGCGGAAAATCTGTACCGGATCATCCGGCACGACTATCCGGACATCCGGGACGAAGCGCTGGAGGCGTTCGGCGGACTTTTCCTGGATCTGCAGGAAAAGGCGCAGAACAGCGAGATCTCCACAAAAGCCATGGATTTAAGAGGTCTTCTGGCGGCTCTCGGTACGGTGAAGACCGGCCTGCGTCCGTGGCAGGCGGTGCAGATGGGCATCACCAACAAGGCGTTTGACATTTTTGAGAGGGAGATCGTGTCGGACATGGTGATGACGCGGATCCCCGAGGAGTGGACGAAGGAGAACGTATTTTGATGGAAGAACGGCCGGACGCCTATGCGGACGAGGAGTACCGCTATGAGCTGGAAAATCGGATGAAAAATCTTCTCTGGACCGTCAGCGGGGATTACGGGCTGGACGTAAGCCTCGATCTGGACTCGTTCCGTCAGTCCAAATACATCTCCCTGTACGACGCGGTCAAGCAGGGAGCCTTCGCGCGCTTTTTTTCCAAGGACGCCTTCGGCCTGTATCTGGTCAAGAAGATCTACATGGGAGCGGACGAGCCGTCCCTTCTGGGGTTGGCGCAGATGTGCGTGGATCAGGCGGTGGCGGACAAGGTGACGGCGGAACGAAAAGGCGTGGCGACCCTGCGCAGAAAGGCGTTCGAGGATCTGCTGGAGCGGGATTTCGACCGGCTGGCCCGGCGCAACAATCCGGTGGGGCGCATGAAGATCGCCATGCTCCAGCACGGGATCGACGGCCGCTATACGGCGGAGCGGCGGGTACGGGAGCAGGTGGAGGAGCTTCTGGCCCTGCGGAACGCCTCGGATACGATGGAGGTGATCCGGCAGGTGGACGCCTTCTACAACCGTCTCGTGGATCCGGATTTCGAGCGGGAGCACGGGACGCTTGAGCAGGTCCTTTCGGTCAGCGCGGAGGATCTGAAAAAATTCAACTGGCAGGATTTTCTCGACGAGAACGCCACCGAGGCGTCGCTGGAGGAGATGATGCGCCAGACCGGAAACAGCAGCCTTGCCGAGGAGCAGCGGGAGGAGGAGAAAGAGCGCCGGGCCGGAAAGATCCTGGTGACAAAGGAGGACATTCAGAAAATGTACTCGTACATCGAGCTGCATTTCGGAACCTCCTACATGGACGAGCTCAGTCAGGAACGGCTGAACCGCCGTCTCTGCCGCGGGATCCATGCGGACTGCAAGCTGTATTTCACCGACGGCATCCTGAAGGGCTGCGTCCGGGAGAATAACACGTATGTGCTGGCGAGGCGCACCAGCGAGATGAACGAGCGGTTTTTCCGCCAGAACCGGAGAGTGGCGAGAAACAACATCCACGCGCTGGGGGACATTCTGAAGCGGTCCCTGCAGGCGAGAAACGAGGACGACGCGCTTCTGGCCACCTACGGGACGATCCTGCCGGCCCGTCTCTGGAAGGTGGGGCGCACGGAGGACGCGCGGCTCTTTGAACGGAAATTTAAGAAGCACAATTCGGATTTCGTGGTGGACGTGCTCATCGACGCCAGCGGCTCCCAGCGAAGCCGTCAGCACCTGATCGCCCTTCAGGGGTACATTTTGTCGGCGGCGCTGACGCGGGCGGGGATCCCCCATCGGGTGCTGAGCTTCTGCTCGTTCTGGGACTATACGGTCATGCGCCGGTTCCGGGAATATGACGAGCCGGCAGAGGCGGATCTTCGGCTCATGGAGTTTACGTCCTCCTCCAACAACCGGGACGGACTGGCTCTGCGGGCCGCCGCGGACGGTCTTCTGGCCCGGCCGGAGGAGAACAAGGTGCTGATCGTCCTGAGCGACGGCCGCCCCAACGATCTGGTGGTCAAGCGTCCCAACGCCGCGAATCCTGCGCTTTACACCGGAGAGTACGCGGTGAAGGACACGGCCTCGGAGGTGCGAAAGCTCAGGGCGCTGGGCATCTCGGTGCTGGGCGTCTTCGCCGGGGAGGAGCAGGATCTGACGGCGGAGCGGAGGATCTTCGGAAAGGATTTCGCCTATATCCGCGAGATCTCCACATTCGCCCACGTGGTGGGCCGGTATCTGAGAAAACAGGTGGACGAGCGCGACTGAAAAGCTGCGCGCAGGAGGAAATGTCATGAAAGAATATGAAGTGGTGCACGAGATCTTTAATTCCTGCTCAAACAACCAGATGCGGGACGTGTTTTTCGAGGAGGCGGAACTGGACGATCCGGAGCAGTTCATCCGGAGCCGCCACAAGGACAAGGAACTGAAGCTGGAGCGCGAGGATCTGGACGACGGAACGGTCGTCTTCCGCGTGGAGACGAGCGGGATCCTGCAGAAATATACGTTTACGGAGATCTAGCCCGTCCCCATGCGCAAAGCCGCGCCGACGCGCTCCCGGCTGGCTGAACGGTTACGTAGCTCTACGGCACGAACTGGTTCCGGTATTCCTTGGGAGACAGGCCCGTGTGCTTTTTGAAGAGCAGCGAAAAGTAAGAGGGGTCCTGTATACCCACGCGGGAGGACACCTCGTAGGTCAGAATGTGGTGATCCGACAGAAGCTCCTTCGCCTTCTCGATCCGGAGCGTCGTGATGTATTCCGTGATGGAATAGCCGCATTCCTTTTTGAAGGTGCGGCTTAAATACGAGTCGTTCACATGAGCGTGACGGGCGATGTCCTCGAGAGACAGGCTCTCGGACAGGTGCGCCTGGATGTAGGCGGCCGCGTCCCTGACGTGCGGGCTGTATCTTCTGTCGGAGCTGGTCAGCCCGTCCTGCACCGTGGAGAGCAGCCGCCTGATGACCGACTCGAGCTGGAAAATATCGGAGGCCCGGCTGATCTGGTCGGGGAAATCCTCCGGCGGGAGGAGCAGTTTTGCTTTGGCCAGCACCCGGAATGCCAGACAGTAGATCTGCGAGCCGATGGCTTTGACCTCGGAGGCGTCCGCAAAGCTGCTTTGAAGCTTCATGAACAGCGATTCCACGATGGAGACTGCAAGTGTGAAATCCCGGTTCAGCATGGCGGTCTCCAGCTCATAGAGAGACAGCGCGGTTTCAGCGGGCAGGCTTTGGCCGGACTGGATGTTCTGCCCGGAGAACACGGCGATGCTGGAGTCTGAATAAAAATTCAGGGACAGTGTGCGGATCGCCTCCGAGGCCGCGGTCTGAAAGGACTCTGCCCCGCCGTGGAACCGGCTGATCCCGACGGACACCGGGAGCGCATAGAGCTCATCCAGAATACGGACGATCTCGGCGCAGTTGTCCACGACGGAGTCAAGCGCCGGGTGGAAGTAGAGGGAGAGGATCAGATTATTGTACCGGAAGCAGTAGCTGTCCACCTTCTGCCGGATGATCAGCTCCTTGAGCTGGTTCACATGGGACGGCGGGCCGAGCAGCTGGAACGCCGCGATGCAGTAGTGCTCCAGATCCAGACCGTAGGTCTCCAGCTTCCGGAGGATCTCGGGCACCACGGGCGTGTAGATCAGCTCCTGAAGAAACTGATCCTTCAGAAACGCCAGCTCGCTTCTTGCGATGGTGTCCTGCTTTTTGGAGACGATGATCCGCTGCTGGGCCTCCTTGACCGCGGCCACGATCTCGTCCTTGGAGGTGGGCTTCACGAGAAACTGCGTGACGTTGTAGCGGATGGCGGAGCGGGCGTACTCAAACTCCGCGTAGCCGGTCAGCAGGATCACGGCGATCTCAGGACGGTTCTCGTAAATGTACCGGGATAAGGTCAGACCGTCCATCTCGGGCATTTTGATATCGGTGATCACAATATCCACAGGGTATTCCTGCATCATGGCGATGGCCTCGGCGCCGTTGCATGCGGTGGCGGACACCGTGCAGTCGATGGCCTCCCAGTGGATGAAGGAGGAGAGCCCCTTTCTCATGGTGGCCTCGTCGTCTACGATCAGCAGATGAAAGTTCATAGCAAATTTTCCCCCTTACAACAGAAAATGACCCGGTTCCTTCGGAATCCGAAAGGAGACGGTGGTCTGTACGTTCGGCGTGCTGACGATCTGAAGTCTTGAAGCTTCTCCGTACAGCAGATAAAGTCTCCGGTCCAGATTGCGAAGCCCCACATGGGTGTGGGAGTCTGTTCCGGAGGGCTGGATTTTTGCCAGATCCGGAATTTCACGAAAACCGATCCCGTTATCCTGTACGGAGACGCTCACCGCGTCGTCTTCCATGCGGACGCGTACCAGCAGCTCGCCGTTGTCCGCCTTTGGTTCCAGTCCGTGGACGAACGCGTTCTCCACCAGCGACTGGATCGAAAAGCAGGGAAGCTGTACGTCCTGAAGTCCGGGAGCGATATCAAAACCGGCGCGGATGCGGTCTTCAAAGCGCATTTTCTGGAGATACACATAAAATTTAATATATTTCAGCTCCTCCGCCAGCGTGATGAACGAGGAGGAGCGGGAGAGCACATTGGTCTTCAGAAGCTGACCCAGCGAGATGGTCATCTGGTACAGCTCGGGGTTGTCGGACATCTGCGCCTTCCATGCCAGCGTATTCAGTGTATTGAAGAGAAAGTGAGGATTGATCTGGGACTGCAGAGCCTGGATCTCGGCATTTTTCAGGAGCAGCTGCTTCTCCAGATGGTCGGCGTGGTATGTGTTGATCTCGGCCAGCAGGTGGTTGAAGGCGGCGGAGAGAGAGCGGAACTCCTCATACATTTTGTCCGCAGGGATCGTCTCCTCGTAGTTGCCGTCTGCGATCCGGTTGATGTGCCGGATCATCCGCAGGATCGGATAGGTAGCCGCCCTGCTGAGCATGTAGGAGGCAAGGAGAACCGTCAGTATCATAAGACACATGATGAACAGATAAGCCTGAAGAGAGCCGTTCAGCCGATCCGCAAGAGCTGCCCTCGGAGCCATGACCACGGCGTACATATCCAGATTGTAAAGCTTTTTTGATACGGTCAGATAGGCGTTCTCGTCCGGCGGGAATCCGGCCTGCGGGAGAGAGAGCAGGTGGAAGTCGTCATTGTACAGGCAGATGGACCAGCCGTTGTCCAGCGAGCTTCCAAGGTATTCGATCCAGACGTCCCGGTCGACGGAGACGATCATCGAGGCGATGGCCTGTCCAGTCGTGGCGCTGAAAATATTCCGGGCAAAATAAAGCTCTCCGGAGGACGGGGAGTCCGGCGTGATGATCTGAAGATGCGGATAACTCTGATCGGAAGCTTCCCGGATCGCCCGGCTCTGCCGTCTCTTTGCGTCGGAGTCGATGGAGGACACATGGAAGGCCTGTCCGCCGTCCGTATAGATGGAGACGGAGTCGATAAACTGCTCCTCCCATATATAATTGGTGATCAGAAGATGGGTCATCTGCCGTTCCACTGCGGCGGCGTTGGAGCCGTCCGCTCCGGCGTTCTCCAGCGCGTCGTAGATCAGGTTGTTGGACATGAACAGCATATATAAGGAATCGATCAGACTGATCTGTTCCGTGATCTGCTGCATGGTCGTGTTGAGCTGCTGCACCATCTGCTGCTGATAGACCGTTCTCAGCGTGGAGGAGGTCTGACCGTAGAAGAGCGCGCCGCAGACGGTCAGGGCCAGCGTAAGGATGCCGGTCATCATCATCGTAATATAGGAACGCAGACTTCGGCTGCAAAAACGGAATCTCATGTGCGCTGTTCCCTCCGTTCGGTCTTCTTGCGTCTTTATTGTACCACAAAAAGCGACGTCTGAGGGTGGATGGCGGAAAAGTGCACAAAATATTTTGGTAAAAAGTAAAAAAATTCATGTAGAATAGAGGGGGACACCTCCGGGTAGAAGAAGGAGGAGAGAAAATAAGACAAAATCCTTGGATGGACGGTCAAGAGATTCTATTAAAATTACTGAAATTCCGTCTTATAATAAGAGCATCAGCAAACAGGAACGATGTAGCAGAAAAACGGAGGGGAAGACGAAAATGAAAAGAAAAATGATTTGTTCCATGCTTGTCATGAGTATGACGGCGGCGCTGGCCGCAGGATGCGGAAGCGGAGCGGACACGGGAGGAGCGGCGGAGCCGTCGCAGGAGACGGCGGAGAGCGCCGCGGACAGCGGGGACAAGGTCGTGCTCGATGTGATCAACTATCACGTGGGAACGGATTACGCGGCGGAATATTACGAATATTTATTCTCGGCGTTTCAGGAGACGGAGGAAGGAAAGAATGTGGAGTTCCATTTTGAGGAGATTCCCACGACGGACGCCTTCAATCAGAAGATCAAGCTTCTGATCTCCAGCGGGGATCTTCCGGACATTGTGCTCAACGGGGGCAACAATATTACCGCCATGGCGGCAGAGTCGGGAAAGGTCGCGGACCTGACGCCGTACTTTGACGCGGATCCGGAATGGAAGTCCACCTTTGACGAGGCGTCGCTTGCGTTTAACACGGTGGACGGCAAGATCTACGGAGTGCCGGTATCGAAGGAGATCTCCTATATTTATTACAACAAGACGCTTTTCGAGGAGGCCGGACTGGAAGCGCCGGAGACGGCGTACGAGACGTGGGAGGATTTCTTCGCGGCGTGCGACACGCTGCTGGAGCACGGGATCACGCCGGTCAGCATGGACACGGGGGATCTCGGATGGCTCAGCAACCTCTGGTACAGCGCCCTGATCGGCACAGAAGGGGAGACCGGGAACGAGTTTATGAACACCATGTATCCGACGGACTACAACACGCCGGAGGTGGAGGCGGCCACAGAGACGCTTCAGACGATGCTTTCCACGTACACGACCGCGGATGCGATCGGAGGAAAATACGATACGATGGCCACGCATTTCTTCAACGGAGAGGTCGCCATGCTCCCCAACGGGCCGTGGATGATCCCGGACATCGGGAATACGGAGAAAGCGCCGGAGGGCTTCTATGATCAGGTGGGCATCATGCTGCTTCCGGAGTATGGCATGGAGATGGTGCCGACTCCCGGCGATATGGTGGGAGCCACCGAACCGGAGAAGATCGAGGCTGCCGTGGCGTTCCTGAAGTTTGAGACGTCCGCGGAAAATCAGTTGAAGGGTCTGGAGATGGCGGGGCTTCAGCCGGTGGCCGCCGAGATCGACATTCCGGCGTCCCTGACCGAATCCGACCCGCTCATGGCGGACGTGCTGGAGATCCAGTCGAAGGCCAGATGGACGTATGGGCAGAATCAGGCATACTGGTACCAGAACGTCATCGACACGTTCTCCGTCCAGCTTCCCGAGCTGGCGTACGGAAACATCGACGCGCAGCAGTTCTGCACGCTGCTGTCGGAGGCCGCTCAGAAAAATTAGCCAGAACAGGCTGCGGACGAGAGAATGCTGCACGTTTCTTCACCGTGCAGCATTCTTTGTGAAAAGAAAGGATATTCCATGTCGAACAAAAACAAAAAGAAATGGATCGTATTGTTCACGTTGCCGTGCGTGGCGCTGTTCTGCCTGGTCTACGCGGCTCCGATCCTCATGGTGCTCTATACGTCCTTCTGCGAGTACACGGTCTCCACAAGCCCGGTGCTGAAGGGCCTGCAAAATTTTGCGGAGATCTTCCGGGATACGGATTTCCGGGTCTCGGTGGTGAACACGCTGAAATGGGTGCTGATCCAGAGCACGTTCCATGTGACGCTGGGGCTTGTCATGGCCCTCATCCTGCGCAGGAAGCCGAAGGGCTGGAAGATCGTCAGGACGGCCTATATGATCCCCAATATTATCCCGACCGCCGCCACAGGCGTGATGTTTACACTTCTCTTAAATCCGACCTTCGGCGTCCTGAAACCGGTCTATGAGGCGCTGGGGCTCGATACCCGCTACATCGTCAATCTGTTTGGAAATTCCAGATACGCATTCTGGACGGTGACGGCCACATGGGTGTTCTACGCCGGATTCAATACGATCATCTTTCTGGCGGAGATGGGAGCGGTGGACAAGGAGATCTACGAGGCGGCCGTGGTGGACGGCGCGACCCCGTGGCAGTTGGACCGGTACATTACGATTCCCATGATGAAAAATATTTTCGGAACCTGCGTGACGCTGGCCTCCGTGGCCATGGTGTCCCAGTTTGATATTATCTACATGACCACCAAGGGAGGGCCGGGAAACGCGACGCTGAATCTTCCCACCTACCTGTACAAGATCGTGACGCTGGAAAATAATTATGGAAAGGCCAACGCGGTAGGCGTGGTGCAGATCGCGCTGGGGCTGACGCTGGTGATCCTGATCCAGAGACTGTTCCGGCAGAAGAGAGAGCGGAAGGAGGGATAGCGCATGAGAACGGATTCTAAATTTGTCAGGCGGGTTCTTGGAGCGCCCAAATATTTGTTTTTGCTGTTTTTTGTCCTCATCTCGGTGGGGCCGATGGTGTGGGCTTTTCTGAGCTCGTTTAAGACGTACGCGGAGATCAACTCGTCGGCGCTGTCTCTGCCTGGCTCGTTCAACCTGAAAAACTATGCGGACGCGTTCCGGTACGCGCCGATCGGGAAATATTTTCTGAACAGCATCGAGATCGTGGGGCTGAGCGTGGCGGTGACGGTCTGCTTTGTGGCCATGTGCGCCTATGTGACGGCGAGGTTCCGGTTTGCGCTGAAGCCGCTTCTGATCCTTTTGATCTCCGCGTCGCTGATGCTTCCTGCGCAGGCCATCTCCCAGCCGTTGTTCGCCATCTTTAAAGAGCTTCATCTGTACGATACGAAGCTGGGGCTGATCATCGTCTACTCGGCTATGGGGATCCCGATGTCCTTCTTTGTCATGACCAGCTACTATCAGACCATCTCCACGGCGCTTGAGGAGTCCGCCTACATCGACGGGGCCACGTTCCTTCAGACCTTCGTCTATATTATCCTGCCGCTGGCGAAACCGGGACTCGTGACGATCGCCATGCTTCAGTTTATCAACACGTGGAACGAGTTTTATTTTGCGCTGATGCTGACCAGCGGAGATACGGCCAGGACGGTGCCCATTGCGCTCAACTATTATATGGGAACCTTTGCGAACAATTATTCGGCGCTATTCGCCGCGGTGGTGGTGACGGTGCTTCCGACCATTCTGGTGTTTATTCTCCTTCAGCGGCAGGTGATGGAAAGTCTGACCGCCGGAGCGGTAAAGGGGTGAGCTTATGCGAACGGACAAAGAGCCGATCTATCCGGTGGAACCGTGGGAGGTCACGGAGACGGCATTTTTCAAAAAAGAGACGGCGCGGGGAGACAACGGTTTTTCCGCGATCGAGCGGAACAATTATCGGAACGAGACGACCTTCGCGCTCTCCAACGGCTATATCGGCACAAGGGGAACGTTTGAGGAGGCGTATGATTTTGACATCGATACCGGTCTGGAGGGAAATTTTATCAATGGCTTTTACGAGAGCGGGAGGATCCGGTACGGGGAGGCCAATTTTGGATCGCCGCTTCGGAGCCAGTCGCTTCTGAACCTGCCGAATCTGAAGGAGACGCTGCTCTATGCGGACGGAGAGCAGTTCCGGATGGACGAGGGGACGGTGACGGAATATGCCAGAACGCTCCGCATGAAGGAGGGGACGCTTGAGAGAAGTCTTATCTGGACTTCGCCGGGAGGACGGCGGATCAGGATCCGCATCGGGCGGCTGGTCTCCTTTGAGAAGCGCCATATTCTGGCGATCCGCTATGAGGCGGAGCCGCTGAATTTTGACGGGGAGCTGACATTTGTGTCCAGACTTCAGGCCGATGTGGAAAACCATACGAGAAAGACGAATCCTATTGTGGATTACGGACCTTTCGGCAGGCGGCTGGAACCTCTTCGCCTGACCGCAGAGGAGAGAAGGCTGTATTATGAAGGGATCACAAAGGGGAGCAGGCTGACGATGGGATGCGGGAGCAGCCACCGGCTCTGGCTGGACGGAAAACCGGCGGGCGCGAGGGAGTCGTATGAGACCGGGGAGCTGGAAGCGTCGGTCTCCCTGACGCTTGCGGTCAGAAAAGGAGAGACGGCCGCGCTTGAGAAGATGATCTGTTATCTGGACGGCGAAGTGTCCATGAGACGGGCAGAGGAACTGCTCGCAGAGGCGGAGGCGACTGGATACGGAGGGCTGAAGGAACGTCAGCGCGCCTGTATGGATCATTTCTGGGAGACCGCCGGGATCGACATCGAGGGGGCGGGGGCCGACGCGCTCCGGCAGGGGCTTCATTTCAACCTGTTTCATATTTTTCAGTCGGCGGGCCGGGACGGGCGGACCGGGATGGGAGCGAAAGGACTTTCGGGAGAAGGCTACGAGGGGCACTATTTCTGGGACACGGAGATGTATGTGATGCCGGTCTTCATCTATACAGAGCCGGGGGTGGCAAAGGCTCTTCTTGACTACCGCTACGCAAAGCTCCCGGAGGCAAGGGACCGGGCCAGAGTGCTGGGGCACGACAAGGGAGCGCTGTTCCCGTGGCGAACCATCAATGGGGAGGAGGCGTCCACCTACTATCCTCTTGGGACGGCCCAGTACCATATCAACGGGGATATCGCCTACGCCCTGTGTCTCTACTTTCAGGTTACGGGGGACGTGGAGTATCTGAAGGAAAAGGGGGCCGAGCTTCTGATCGAGACGGCCCGGGTGTGGGCCGACGTGGGATCGTTCGCCGAGTGCCGCGGAGGGAAATACTGCATTTGCAGCGTGACCGGGCCCGACGAGTATAATGTGCTGGTGGACAACAATTTCTATACGAACCTGACAGCGCGGGAAAATCTGCGAAATGCGTCGCGCGCGGTCCGGTATCTGAGGGAGCACGCGCCGGAGCGCATGGAGGAGCTGGAGCGGAGACTGGATTTCTCGCAGGAGGAGACAGTTCTCTGGGACCGGATCGCGGAGAACATGTATTTTCCGTACGATGAAAAACGGGGGATCTATCCGATGGACGACGGATTTCTCATGCGGAAGCCGTGGGACGAGTCGAAGATTCCTCCGGAAAAGCGGGCGTGGCTCTATGAGAATTACCATCCGCTGTTCATCATGCGCCACCGGATGTCCAAGCAGGCGGATGCCGTCCTTGGAATGTATCTGTACGGAAATTATTTTACGGAGGAGGAGATCCGGAGAAATTACGATTTCTATCAGGAGGTGACGCTTCACCACTCCTCGCTGTCCACCTGCATCTTCGGGATCGTGGCCAGCGGCATCGGGTACAGGGAGGAGGCCTACCGGTATTTCTCGCAGTCGGCGCGAATGGATCTGGACGATTATCACGATAATTTTTACGCGGGGATCCACGCGGCCAATATGGCGGGCACCTGGCAGGCGGTCATCAACGGCTTCGCAGGGGTGAGATGTCAGGATTCCGGACTGAGCTTCCGGCCGTATCTGCCGGAGGACTGGGACGCATACGCGTTCTGCCTGCGTTACCGCGGACGGAGGCTGCGCGTGAGGATCGAAAGAGAGAGGGCGGAATTTACGCTGCTGGAAGGGGAACGCATCGAATTTTGGATCAACGGCCGCCGGGCGGCCATCGAACAGGAGGGAGGAAGCTTTGTTGAAGCATTATAGGGCGGTGTTTTTTGACTGGGACGGCACGGCGGTGCTGTCCAGACAGGCTCCGGCAAAGGAGGCGGCGGACGCCATGCGGCCGCTTTTGGAGGAGGGAATCCGGCTTGTCATTGTCAGCGGCACGACGATAGAGAATATCGCGGGGGGACGCATCGGGGATTTCTTTACGGAAAAACAGCTGTCCGGCCTCTATCTGGGGCTTGGAAGGGGCGCGTACAACTACCGGTTCCGGGGGAAGGAGCCGGAGCTGTTCGCAGACTGTCTCCCGGACGGGGAGACGCTGGAGAAGATCCACCGGGTATGCTTTGAGATCCATATGGAGCTGAAGCGCGTCTATGATTTTGACACGGACATTGTATTCAGCAGGCCGAACTACTGCAAGATCGATCTGATGGCGGCCTGTGAGAGAGGGGAGCAGCTTTTCATGCAGGAGGGGGAGCTGCTCCGGCTGAAGGACAGTCTGCGCGTCCACGGGATCGACGGAGGACTGAAGAGCCTTATGGAGACGGCGGTCCGGATCGGCCGGGAGTATGGGATACGAGTGGTACCTACCTGCGACGCCAAATATCTGGAGGTGGGGATCTCCAGCAAGAGCGACAATGTGGATACGATCCTGGCGCGGCTGACGGAGGAGTGCGGGATCCGTCCGGAAGAATGCGCCTACTGGGGGGACGAGTATGTGGGCATCGAGCCGGGGATCTTCGGAAGCGACAGCTTTATGCGCACGGAGCTGACGAAGGCGGGTGCATTTTTCGATGTGTCGGACGTGCCCGGCGTCCGTCCGGACGGCGTACAGCATGTCGGCGGAGGCGTGCCGCGGTTCCTTGAATTTCTGAGGGGTGAGGGCTGAACGACCGCCGCAGAAAGTCCAGAAGGAGATGGTTTCTGCTGTTTTGAATTGAAAAACTGGAAGATTTAAAACTGGAAATTGCAAAATAAGAAACTGTATGATGTGATTTGAGACAAGGAAGACAATCGTGTTGCAGGGTGGATGACCTCGATTCTTACATAGAATGGGGGTGGTGCAGATGAGACATTTTGATTTTAAAAATCTTATGGCTTTCGGAATGTTTACTCTTGCATTACTGACATTCGTTTTTACGTTTATCAGATAGTGTATTAAGCATAGAAAAGCCACCCCAAAACTTTGACCAGTAAAAGGTGGCTGTTCTACGTTGCTTTTGGTCAACCCACCTTGTGGGCGGTTGTTTTCCTTAATTCTTATCTTTAAGGTAGCATATATGGAAGAACAAGACAAGTTCTTTTTTAAAAAAATAAAACGGTTACGATAAAAAGAGGCTTCCGCCGCAGCGGGAGCCTCTGACTGTTCGAGGGAGTGGAGGACTCTTGCGAGTCCCCCAAGTGTTATGAATGAAATACGGATATGTCGTCCTTACGAGTATTATCATAACAGGGAAATATGTCCAAAATATGGCGCTGTTCTAAAAGAATTATAAAAAAAATAAAGAATTGCGGAAGCATTTCTGAAGGAGTTCCTGCATAGAGTAGGAGGAAGGCTCTGCCGGAGGCGCGGAAGGCGGCTTTGACAGGGCAGAGGACGGCGGGGCGCGCGGGGAAAAAGAGCGCGGCTTCGTGAGACGATAGCTTCGGGAGGGCTGCGTGTGAGATGGAGACGGGGGATGCTGGCGGCGGGAGCGGCGCTCTGCGTGGCGGCGGGACTGTGGACGGCAGAGAGGGACGGAAGCAGAGCGGTCCCGGCGACGGCGGACAAGGGGAAGAGCGGACCGTCTTCGGAGGAGGGAGCGCCGGAGACAGCCGGGAGCCGGGGGAACGCGTTTGCGTCGGCGAAGCGCGTGGCGCTGACCTTTGACGACGGCCCGCACCCGGTGTATACGCCGAAGCTGCTGGAGCTTCTGGAACAAGAGCAGGTTCCGGCCACATTTTTTCTGCTGGGCCAGAATGTGGAGGCGTATCCGGAGGTGGTGGAGGAGATCGCCGGAAAAGGGCATCTGATCGGAAACCATACCTATCACCATGTGGAGATCACTTCGCTCTCAGAGGAGCAGGCCTGTCTGGAGATCGATGAGACGAGCCGTCTGATCGAGGAGCTGACCGGGAGCGGAACCGAATATGTGCGCCCGCCCTTCGGAACGTGGAACGAGGGGCTGGAGGACCGGCTGGATCTGATTCCGGTCATGTGGACGGTGGATACGCTGGACTGGACCACCGAAAATGTGGACTGGATCGTGGAACGGACGATGGCGGACGCCGGGGAGAACGCCGTGATCCTGATGCACGACAGCTATGAGAGCACCGTGCGGGCCGTGGAGCGGCTCATCCCGCTTTTGCGGTCGGAAGGCTTCGAGTTCGTGACTGTGGATCGTGTGATCATGGATTGACAAACTGATTATTTATCGTAAAACAATAAAAATATATTGACATTTATACTTTGATGGAATATACTGTCTTCATAAAAAGCCGGACCGAATCATCGGGAACCGGCGGAATGGAGATGGATATGAAACAGCGTACTTTGGTGAGATGGTTGAAATTTCTGGTAATCTTTGCGGCGGCGTGCGGGCTGGCTCTGGATCTTGGCGTGCTGCCTGTGGCCGGGATGCGGATGGCGGGAGACTATCCGGAATTTGCAGGTTTCTTCTGGCCGTGGCTGGTATTTCTGTGGGCGATCTCGCTGCCCTGCTTCTCCGCGCTTTCTCTGGCGTGGAGGATTTTTTCCAACATTGAAAAGGAGCGGGCGTTTTCTGTGGAAAACGCGGATCATATGGAGCGGATCTCGTTTCTCTCCGCGGCGGATGCGGCGCTGCTCGTGCTGGGAAACGCGGCGTTTCTGCTGGCGGGAGGCAGTCATATGTCGGTGCTTCTGGCGTCCTTTCTGATCGCTCTGATCGGCATCGGCGTCTCTGTGGCCGCCGCAGCTTTGTCCCATCTGATCCGGAAAGCCGCGCAGCTTCAGGATCAGAGCGACTGGACGATATAAAGGAGGAAGAAAGATGGCGATCATCATCAACATTGACGTGATGCTGGCCAAGAGGAAAATGAGCGTCACGGAGCTCTCCGAGCGGGTGGGTATCACGATGGCCAACATTTCGATCCTGAAAAACGGGAAGGCGAAGGCCATCAAGCTCAGCACGCTGAACAGCATCTGCAGGGCGCTTCAGTGCCAGCCCGGGGACATTCTGGAATATACGGAGGAGGAAGAAGAGGATGAGTGAATTTCCAAAGACGGAGCCGGCGGACCGGCTGTTTGCGGCGGTGTATCTGGTCATGGGCTATGGGTTTGTCTATTTGTTTTCTTCCTCGTTCGCGCCGTGGGGCATCTCTGCGTTCACGGTCTTCTACGGGGCGGCGGTGCTTCTGTATCTGTGGGCGAAGGAGCTTAAGCCGGCGAAGGAGAGTTGGTTCTGGCTTCTGGTGATGCTGTCCGTAGGGATCCCGCTCGGCTTTTACAGCGCGATGCCGCTGCTTCAGACGCTGATCCTTATGGGGACGGCGGCCTACTGGACGCTGGCGGCGGCAGGAAGGCTTCTGGACGGAGGGAAGACGTCCCGGTGGGTGTTTTTCGACTGCTGGAACGCGCTGGGGGCCGTGCCGTTTCTGAACTTCGGGTGCCAGGCGGGGGCGCTGTTTGCGGGCGCAAAAGAGAAGGACGGACACCGCGGCAGCGCGGGAGCGGTGCTCCTTGGAATCGTGATCGCGCTGCCGGTCCTGTGCGTGCTCCTGCCTCTTTTGTCCAGCGCGGACATGGGCTTTGAGCGGCTGATCGGCGGACTGGCGGAATGGATCCAGAGACATCTGCTGGCGATCTTTTTCCGGATCCTCTTCGCCGTGCCGGTCTCCTTTTATCTGTTCGGCCTGGTCTTCGGCGGGATCCATGGGAGAAATACCGGACGCATGGATCCGGAGAAACTTCGGGAGGCCGGCAGCCGGATCCGCATCGTTCCCGACGCGGCGGTGTGCACGGCGCTGACAGTGATCTGTCTGGTGTACGTTCTGTTTATCGGGCTGCAGGGAAATTATCTCTTTTCCGCCATGGCGGGACGGCTTCCGGCGGAATTCACGTACGCGGAGTATGCGCGGAGAGGATTTTTTGAGCTGTGCCAGGCCGGGGTGTGGAACATGTTCCTCCTGACCGCGGCGGGACTTTTCTCCCAGACGGACAGCCGGACGCACGGAGGACTGCGGATTGTGAACGTCCTTTTGTCCGCTCTGACGCTTTTGCTGATCCTGGCCGCAGCCGGAAAGATGGCCATGTACATGAGCGCCTACGGCCTCACCTGTAATCGGATCCTGCCCATGGTGTTCATGATCTGGATGGCGGTCGTCTTCGTCTGCCAGATCCTGCGGCAGTGGAAAACCTTCCCCATGGTCCGCATCTGCGTCCTGACCGGAGCGGTCCTGTTCGCTCTGCTGTGCGTGCTCCCCATCGAGGCGCTGGCGGACCTCTACAATCTCCGGGCCGGCTTTGGGACGCTGTGAGACGGAAGCGCGATCATCGGTCGTTTGACGCCCGGTTTGCATATTGATGCAGGCCGGGCGTTGTGTTATGATAAATACTGTGCGGAAAAGGAATGAATATTTATTAGAAAGAAGTGAAAAAATATGCCGTTAGGTGTTATCGTGAATACAGTGTCCATCGCGGCGGGCGGCATCGCGGGAGTGCTGATAAAGGAAAGACTGAGCGCCGCTTTTAAGGAAAATCTGAGCATGGTGTTCGGCGTGTGCTCCATGGGAATGGGGATCAGCTCCATCGTTCTTATGGAAAATATGCCCGCCGTCATCTTTTCGATCGTGGTCGGCACGGCCTTCGGGCTGGCGGTCCGGCTGGGCGACCGGCTGGAACAGGGAGCCGGGCTGATGCAGCGGGCCGTATCCGGACTGTTCCGGGGCAGTACGGGCACGCTCTCGGAGAAAGAATTTATGGAAACGCTCGTCACGGTGATCGTTTTGTTCTGCGCCAGCGGTACGGGGATCTACGGCTCCATCGTGTCCGGAATGACCGGGGACCACAGCATCCTGATCGCGAAATCCGTTCTGGATCTGTTTACGGCGCTGATCTTTGCCTGCGTGCTGGGCGGCGTGGTGTCGTTCGTCGCGATCCCCCAGCTGGTGATCTTTCTGGCGCTTTTTGCCTGCGCGGGAGTGATCTATCCGCTGACGACGCCGTCGATGGTCAACGATTTTAAGGCGGCCGGAGGCTTTCTGATGCTGGCCACCGGATTTCGCATGATCAAAGTGAAGATGTTCCCCACTGCGGATATGATCCCCTCCATGGTGCTGGTGTTCCCCGTAAGCTGGCTCTGGACGACCTGTATCCTTCCGGTTCTGAGCTAGGTGGCGGGAGAAGCCGGGCGGCTCTCGCGGTCTGACGGGCCGCCGCAGGTGCGCCTACTGATCCTTCAGCATCTCCGCCATCGTGCGCCATCCGAGAACGGCGCATTTGACCCGGGCGGGCATGTGGGAGACGTCCTGAAGCGCGCCGGCCTCCTCCAGTTCATCCAGTTCCTCCGCTGTGACGGAGCCTTTGATCATGCGCAGAAACAGCTCCTGAA
>JAUNHB010000044.1:0-19744 GCA_030524125.1 Eubacteriales bacterium
AGGTAGTAGTTCATCATAGAGAACATACCCTTCTTCATCTCTCCGCCGTACCAGGTGTTTACGATGACCTGCTCGCGGGTGGTGATGTTGAACATCACGGCGGTCTCGGAGTTCAGTCCCAGCTCCTTGTAGTTCTCAACCTTCGCCTTGGAAGCGTTGTAAACAACGAAGTCCGGCTCAAAGGTCTCCAGCTCCTCAGCGGTCGGCTGGATAAACATATTGGTCACAAAGTGAGCCTGCCATGCCACCTCGACGATGAAGCGGATCGCCATACGGGTGTCCTTGTTCGCTCCGCAGAACGCGTCCACGACGAACAGTCTCTTGTTGGACAGCTCTTTCTTTGCGATCTCTTTTACCGCATCCCATGCCTCCTGGCTTGCCGGATGGTTGTCGTTTTTATATTCATCGGAGGTCCACCACACGGTGTCCTTGGAGTTCTCGTCCATTACGATAAATTTGTCTTTGGGGGAACGTCCGGTGTAGATACCCGTCATAACGTTCACTGCTCCCAGCTCGCTTACCTGACCCTTTTCAAAGCCCTCAAGGCTCGTCTTGGTCTCTTCCTCAAACAGCATCTCATAGGAAGGATTGTGTACAATCTCGGTAGTTCCTGTGATACCATACTTGCTTAAATCAATTTTTCCCATGCTTCACTCGACCTCTTTCTTTTGATAGTGTTGGTGTTCATTCATAAATGTCAGACTCGGGAAAACATTTCATGTTTTCTCTCGTTGACTTGGAGAAAGCTCCGCTTTCTCCAAGTCACATTATCACATCTTGTGAAAAAAAAGTCAAGCTCAAAAGTATATTTTCATCGCCTTTCTTGTCTGCATCCCGTACCATATCAGCGTTAAGATGAAAACGACCAGCATGGCCAGATACAGTCCGGTGACGTCCACCATGTAATTATTGATGACTGCCACCGCCCCGTAGGCGATCATCACGCCGCCGAGAGCGGACAGGCGGGGCGACATCATATGGGCGTACGCCGCAAGATCCTTGCAGTCGGCCACGTTCGTGTCCTTGAACACGAGAAACGTCTTGATCACCTTGCCCTGCGTTTTCAGCACATAGGCCGCGTACAGCGCGTACACGCCGCAGCCCAGGATCAGTATGTCGATAAACGACCACATATCGTTCATATGCCGCTCCTATTCCATGCCGAGGAACCGGCGGACCATGTTTTCCATGTCCGCGGTCTCGCATACGTTGTTGTGGCGGACCGGGGCGATCCGGATCTCCTCGATGGCCTTCGGAACATCCACGCCGGACACCGCGTAAAGCTCGTCCACCAGCTCAAAATCGGTCATGCCGCTGAACCGTTCGCGGTCGATGGCCTCCATCACGCTTCTCGTGAATTTGTACGGGCTTGCCGTGGACGCGATCACCGTCTTGGTCCCGTCCTCTGTATCCGCCGCATATTTTTCATGGGCGCAGGCGGCCACCGCCGTGTGCGTATCCATGACGTAGCCGGTGCTCCGCCATGTTTTGGCGATCATGTCCGCCGCTTCCTGTTCCGACGCGTAATATCCGCAGAAGTCCTGAAGCTGCCCCCGCATCTCTTCCGTGATCTCGTATCTTCCCTCTCCCGCAAGCGCCTGCATCAGCTCCTTGTCCTTCTTCGGGTCCGCCCCGCAGATCCGGTAGATCAGCCGCTCCAGATTGCTGGAGATCAGAATGTCCATGGACGGGGAGCTGGTCAGGATGAACGGCCGGTTCCTGTCGTATGCGCCGGTCCGGAAAAAGTCGTACAGCACCTTGTTGTCGTTGGAGGCGCAGATCAGTTTCCCGATCGGCACGCCCATCAGCTTCGCGTAGTACGCCGCCAGAATATTTCCGAAGTTTCCGGTGGGGACGGTCACGTTGACGGTCTCCCCATCCTTGATCTCACCGCCCTCCAGAAGCTTTGCATACGCATAGACATAGTAGACGATCTGGGGCACGAGACGTCCGATGTTGATGGAATTGGCGCTGGAAAACTGGAATCCCGCCTGCGAAAGCTCTTTTTCCAGCTCCCGGTCGCCAAAGATGGCCTTCACGCCGCTCTGCGCATCGTCAAAGTTTCCGCGGATCCCCACCACAAATGTATTTTCGCCCTTCTGGGTCACCATCTGTCTCTCCTGAATAGGGCTTACGCCGTTCTTCGGATAGAACACGATGATCCGCGTGCCGGGCACGTCCGCAAATCCTGCCAGCGCCGCCTTGCCTGTGTCCCCAGAGGTCGCCGTCAGGATCACGATCTCATTTTCCACGCCGTTTTTCTTCGCCGCAGTCGTCATCAGATAGGGCAGGATGGACAGCGCCATGTCCTTGAACGCGATCGTCGCCCCGTGGAACAGCTCCAGATAGTAGACGCCGTCCACCTTTGCGAGAGGCGCGATGGCCTCCGTGTCAAATTTTTCGTCGTAGGCTCTGCGGATACAGTCCTTGAGCTCCTCCTCCGTGTAGTCGGTCAGAAACAGCTTCATCACCTCGTAGGCCGTCTCCTGATAGGACATCCCTGAGAGCTTCTCCATCGGGCAGTCAAGCTTCGGGATCTCGTCCGGCACAAACAGTCCGCCGTCTCTGGCAAGTCCCTGCAGGATCGCCCGGGACGCAGTGACCGGCTCCCCGGTTCCTCTGGTACTTCTGTATAACAATTCCATACGTCGTTCCTCTTTCTGTTCTTGCGTAACGATCCAGCCACGCGGGTTTTCGGGATGCATCGCTGAATCGCTGCGTTTTTGCTCTTACTACAAGGCAGTGTACCACACCGCACCAAAAAAAGAAAGAGGCTTTCCGCCTCTTTCCTTCCTACATCGTATAAAAAATGTGATTTCCGTGCTCCGTCACTCTCTCCAGCGCCCGGTCAAACCAGCCGTTTTTGCTGTGCACCGACCGGAAAAACAGCGCTCCGGACGACACGTCCTCGCCGTTCATGACCCGCGCCACCGCGTCCACCGTATCCTGCGACACGCTGACCTGATCGATCCGTCCGTCCTTTACCGGAGAAAACTGCGCGGTCCCGTCATGGGTCTGGTAGACCACCTCCGTCACCGTATTGGGGAAATATCCGTCCCGCACCCGGTTCATGACCACTCCGGCTACCATCATCTTGCCGGTGGTATCTTCCCCTCCGGCCTCAGCCTCTACTATTTTCAGGAGCACCTGATACTCCTGTTCCTCCAAACTAAAACTGCTGCCCGCCGCCAAAGTGGGATCAGGCGCCGGCGCTTCCTGTGCCGTCTCCGCCTGAGGCTGCGCTGCAGCTTCTTCTGCCGGTGCTTCTGTTTCGACGTTTTCTTCCGTGTAGACTCCTTCTTGGATCGCTTCTGGGAGCTCTCCGGTCAGAGTATCTTCTGCAGCATATACAGTCAACGCTCCAAAGCTGCAGGAGCCGGTGGGTGCAATGCCTGTCAGGAGAAATCCTCCCAGCACAAGCGCGGCGCCCCGATAGCATCTACGCATACATACACTCCTTTTCCTTTCTGTTACCGGCGCCTTTGTGGCTGCCGGCGTTCTCGAAGCGGATCTTCCGCTCCGCGCTACAGTTTGGCATTATAGCCCGGGACAAATCCCCGTGTCAATAGAAATATTACAATTTTGTTAAGTATTATGAACTATTTTTTTCATTCCTCTAACAAAATATGCAAAAAAAGAACGCTTTTCACAGTTTTTCATGAAAAGCGTTCCCATTTTTTGTTGATTTTTATTTCAGCGAATGATTGATCGCCGTCAATAATGCATCGATCGAAGCGCGGATAATATCCGGATCGATGGCCGCTCCCCAGTGCACTTTGCCGTCGGGCGTCTCGATCCCCACGTACGCGATGGCGCTGGAGCTGGAGCTTTTCGTCAGCGCGTGCTCCTGATAGGTGACCAGCTTGTAGTCGAAGCCGTATGCTTTTTTAAGCGCATTGCTGACCGCGTTGAGGCGTCCGTTTCCGGTAGCGCTTGTGACCTTCTTCTCTCCCTGATAGCAGGTCGTGACCTCCGTCGTGATGCCGTCCTCCTGTCTGAAATGCACCTCGGTGATCTGGTACGGCTCCTTGATTCCGACAAATTTTTCGAGAAATACGCGATAAATTTCTTCCGGAAGAAGCTCCTTGTTCTGCTCGTCGGACACGGCCTTTGCCGCATATCCCATGGCCTCCCGCATCTTCGGCGGCATGACCAGACCGTAATTGCGCTCCAGAATATAGCCGACGCCGCCCTTGCCGGACTGGCTGTTGATGCGGATCACGTCCGCGTCGTAGCTTCTTCCCACATCCGTCGGATCGATGGGCAGATACGGCACGGTCCAGTGCTCCGGATGCTTCTCGTCGATCCACTTCATGCCCTTGGCAATGGCGTCCTGATGGGATCCGGAGAACGCCGCGAACACCAGCGCTCCGCTGTACGGATTTCTCTCGTTGACCTTCATGCCGGTGTACTGCTCGTAGCCCTCGCAGATCTCGTTCATGTTGGAGAAATCAAGCTTGGGATCCACACCCTGCGCGTACATGTTCATGGCCACCGTCACGATATCCACATTTCCGGTCCGCTCTCCGTTTCCGAACAGCGTGCCCTCCACGCGGTCCGCTCCGGCCAGAAGTCCCAGCTCCGTATCGGCCACCCCGCAGCCGCGGTCATTGTGAGGATGCAGGGAAACCAACACGTTTTCTCTGTATTTTAAGTGTTTGCTGACGTACTCGATCTGCTGAGCGTACACGTGCGGCATGGAGTGCTGCACAGTCACGGGCAGATTGATGATCGCTTTGCGGTCCGCCGTGGGCTTCCAGACGTCCAGCACCGCGTTGCATACTTCCAGCGCGTACTCCGGCTCGGTTCCCGTGAAGCTCTCCGGGCTGTACTCAAAGCGGTAATCCGCCCCGGCCTCCTCGGTGAGCTGCTTTAACAGTCTCGCTCCTTCGACGGCGATCGCGAGGATTTCCTCCTTGGATTTGCGGAACACCTGCTCTCTCTGGGAGAGGGAGGTGGAGTTGTAAACATGGACGATGGCGTTCTTCACGCCCTTCAGCGCCTCGAAGGTCTTGCGGATGATATGCTCTCTGGCCTGCGTCAATACCTGCACCGTCACGTCGTCCGGGATCAGATCCTGCTCGATCAGCGCCCGGAGAAATTCGTACTCCGTCTCGGAGGCCGCCGGAAATCCCACCTCGATCTCCTTAAATCCGATCTTTACCAGAAGCTTGAAGAAATCCAGCTTCTGCTCCAGCGTCATGGGAACCACCAGCGCCTGATTGCCGTCCCGAAGGTCCACGCTGCACCACACCGGCGCGCGGTCCACATACTCCTTATCCGCCCAGTCCATACATCTCTCGGGAGGCATAAAATACTGTCTCGTATACTTTCTGTAATCCATCATTTCTCTTCTCTCCTTATTTCTGCTGCATTTGCGTTGTTGAGGGGGATGGAGCGGGTCGCGGCAGCCGGACGCCTCGCCGCCCGCACTTCGATTCCGCTTCGCTCCATCTCAGTGTGGGGGCTTCGCCCCATGGGAATGGATTTTATCCGCCCCGTGGATGCAAGCCTCCACGGGGCGGATAAAATCCATTCCCGCGCGGCTCGGCTGTAATACAAAAAGCTCCCCCGTCTTTCGGTCTTTGACCGAGAGACGGGGGAGCTCAATATCCCACGCGGTACCACTCTCATTTTGTGAATCGATCACACTCTCAACGGATACGGAAATTTCTTCTTATATCCTTCCCCTTGTAACGGCGGAGATTCCGTCTGCGCCTACTTTCTTCTATATAAAAAGAAGATTTGGGGCAGCCGCTCCGAGGCGAGTTCCAGACGTTCCCTCTGCTGTCTCGCACCAACCGGCAGCTCTCTGAAATCAGGTCAGAATGTACTATTCCTCATCAACGCATTTGCTTATGTCGTTAGAAAGTATGATACCAAAAAGTCCCTTTTATGTCAAGCGGGATTTTCACGGCATTTCCGCCAGAAAGCGGTCCAGCGCCTCTGCGACTTCCTTGTAGTTGGTCTGATAGAGCATGTGGCCGCCGTCCATGACGAGGATCTGGGAGTACGCGCCCTCCGGGATCAAGTCCTGATGCATCTTGACCCAGTCGTTGTTCTCCACCGGCATCATCGCCCAATCGTCCACTCCGTCCTGCGCGAGGAAGAAGGCCACCGGCAGATCCTCCGGCAGGGAGTATTCCTTGGATTTCTCAAAATTTTCCGTCATCCGCTCGTTTTCATCGATCCAGTTGGCGTTCATGGACACTTTTTCCGCAATCAGCTGATACTGCCGGTTGATCTCGTCGCTGACCTCCGGGATGACCACGTCCGTCATCTCTCCCAGCTCCACATCCATGGAGATCTCGTCCCGCATATTCGGCGTGCTGGTGTCGAGGCCCACATAGGCGATGATCTCGTCCCGATAATCATTGACATACTCCATCGCGTAGATACCGGACAGGGAATGCGCCACGAGCACATAGTTGTCCGCTCCCAGCTTCCGGACCGCCTCGTGGATCTCAGAGGTGATATTTTCCATCGTGCGCGGCTTGTCCGTGACATCGCTCAGCCCGTAGCCGAAGGGTTCCGCCACATACACCTTGTAGCGCGGGGACAGCTCCTCCAGAATCTTAGTGTAGCTTAACCCCGGCGCGATGTCGGAAAATCCGGGCATCCAGACGATGGACGTATCCCCCTCTCCGACCACCAGCACGTTCATCCTTCCGCCGTCCACCTCCACCAGCGTGCCGTAGGACTGGATCTGCGCATCGGACGACTCCTCCCCGGAGCTTCCGGAATCACCGGAGTCCGATGGCTCCTCCTGCACGCCGGACGACTGATCTTCCGCATCAGACGCCGCACCGGAGCAGCCTGTCAGCGCGAGAACAAACGTCATCGTCAGGATCATTGCAAATCTTTTTTTCATATGGAATCTCCTTCTTTTTTGTCTCTGCACAGTATCTGCAATTCCGAAAGCATTTATGTAAATACCAGTTCAGCCAGCCGGAAGCAGCGGGACAAAATTGTGCTTGCACGAATTTTGGTCTGTTGCTTTCGGCTGAGGGAGCGCCAGCTTATGAGCAAAGGTAGCCGCGCAGCGGCGATAAGCGCGTCAGCGCGGCTTTGCGAATGGCGCGGGCTGAACGTTCACGCCAGCCGGAAGCAGCAGGACAAAATCGTGCTTGCACGAATTTTGGCCTGTCACTCCTTCGCAAAGATCCGGTCGATCCGGCCGCACAGCTCCTGTTCTTTCCTATATAAATAGGTTCCCGACAGCTTTCGTCCCGCAAACGCAAACAGCCGCTGTCTCAGAAGCTCCGCCGCCATGCAGAGCAGATAGACGACCGCCCCGGCCGCGGCCGCATAAATGACCGCCCAGTGAGTCAGCGCTACCTTGCTGGCCCGGAACGTGTCCCAGACAAGATAGCGGATCAGATAGTTGTCGTGGATCAGGTACACGCCGAAGGCCGCTCCGGCCGCCTTCAGGATCAGGCCGTCCAGCTTCGACTCCCGCCACGGCATATTTTTCACGCAGAGGAACAGCGACGCCGTGGACAGCAGCGCCAGCGGCGAATTGTAGTTGAGAAAATATCCGATGTCCTCCTGCCGCGTCTCCACCGACCAGTAGACGCTGGCCAGTATGAGAAGCGAACCGGCTATATAGCCAGCCAGTCCATACCAGAAATACTTCCTGTCCTGCCGCGTGTGAAGCTTGATATATCCGGCCAGAAATACCAGAAATACAAACCACGGCAGCTCTCTTCCCGTATAGCTCCCGTAGGCGTCCACCCGGAAAATCATGTGATTGACGCTGAAAAACAGCGCCAGCGCCGCCAGAAGCCACCGGTACTGCGCGCGGGTCAGCCGCACGGCCAGCATCCCCACAAACGGCATGACGGCCAGAAGTCCCATGTAGACCGACGCAAACCAGTAATTTCTGGCGGAGATCGGCAGGATGGCCGTCACCACATCCCGGCCCGTGACGCCAAACGCCAGACCGTACAGCAGGCAGATGAGGATCGAGTAGAACGCCACCTGCCGCCACAGCCTGACGAGGCGCGACGCCCGGAACGCGCGGTCCACAGCGAAATAACCTCCGATCATGACGAAGCAGTTCACATGAACGGCGGAAAAGGACTGTACCAGATAGGACAGAAAATAGTTGACCGTCCCGTAGCCCAGCTTCGCCGTCACGCGCCCGTGGAACAGGCAGTGCCCTACCACGATCATATACATGCACAAAATCCGCAGAAGCTCAAAGTTTACCTGTCTCTTTTTCATGGCTCCTCTCCCTGTGCGCTCCCGTCCTCATAGAGCAGATTGTCTGTCTGAAGCTGATGTCCCCTGTCTCCGTCGTAGATCACGATATGGACCTCATACCGGTCGTCCAGCAGATAGCTGAGCTTCGGGATCGTAAAACGCACCTGCGACGTCTCCGCAAGGCTTCCGTCGTAGAGGAGCGAGTACAGCCCGTCCTCGTCCTGCTGAAGCCACGTTCCCTGATACATCCGGCGCTTTCCGCTCTCCTTGCTCTCCATCCAGAGAAAGACGCTCTTTCCCTCCAGCTCCTCCGGCGTCATGTCCACCGTTCCCTCAAACACGTCGTACCTCCCGTTTTCCGCCGTATAGGTCATGGAAAGCCGGGCCGTATGCCCGTCGTCCTTCAGATTGCTCATCTTGTAGTTGAGCGTATACAGATTGAATCCGTCGATCTGATTGACCTTCGAATAGGTGAGAAAAAGTCCGTCGTAGGTCTCGTCCAGATGCTGCATCAGATGCTCCAGCAGCGGATCCGCGATCAGCACCGCCCGGTCGCTGGTGTAGAGCGAGGTCATCAGATTTCTCTGTCCGTAGGCATCCAGATTTTTCACCACCTGCGGCGACTCCGTCTCCCAGCCTCCCAGCGTGAAAATATTGGTCATATAGTCCTCCGGGATGCGCTCAAAGATCGAGTATCCCAGCTCCATGCCGTTGCCGCTGAGCGGATCGAACACATAGTAAAGCTCCTTGTCCTTGCTGATGGTGTCATAGAATTTCCGGAACGCCACGCTTTCGTCCGACTGCTGCAGCGGCTGCTGCCAGATGGGAAGCACGAGCATCCGCACGCACAGGCCGCAGACCACCGCGACGCCCGCCGCACAGGCCGCCGGGAAGCGTTTTCCGCGCAGCCGCTTCTCCCAGCGCTCCCCCAGCTCCTCCTGCACCGCGGACCATGCAAAGATCAGAAAGCCGAGAAGGCATGCCGTCACCACGATGGGCAGCACCCGGTAGATCTTGATAAAATACAGATAGATCCCAAGAAGCGCCGCGTAAGGCCAGAGCGCCGGGATCCAGTCCCTTTTCCTCCCGGAGGCCGGAAACGGCAGAAGCCAGAGAAGCGTCAGCGCCGCCCCCAGCAAAAACAGCGGCTTCATCACAAGGATGACCAGATAATCCTTCAGATATTCCCACTGGAAGGGCCTGTCCTGCCGGAATGCCACGATGGCCCGGAACGTCTCCGCCGTATAGCGGTCATAGTCCGCGATCAGCCAGTTTTCCAGATTGATCACGTCAGTCCTCGTAAGCCCCAGCGCCTCGTATTCTTCCTGATAGTCGTCCCACTCCGGCACGCCGTAATCCAGAAGCTCCTGTCTGGCCCTGTCATACTCCCGGTAATGCTCCTGCGGGCTGCCCGGCGTGTAGACAAGGACATTTTCCAGAGCGATGCTCCCAAGCGCCAGCGCAAAGGCCACCACGCACGGCGCGCAGTCCCGGCGCAGGAAAACCCGAAGCTCCCGTCTGCGGACCGCCTGCACGCCCCGTCCGAGCCAGATCCCGAACGCCACGAGACTGATCATGCCGAACGCCTGAAAGCGGATCCAGCTTCCCATCAGTAGAAACAGGATCCCGGCCCCCATCGTCAGAGCCCTGCCCGCGCTCCCTCTCCGGCCGGTCTCCCTCTGTTCATCCTCCCCTTCCGTCCGCGCGGAAGCGTCTCCCCCGCCATAAAAGAGCAGCACATATCCGGCCGCCGTCACTATGGCCGCCGTCTTCGTGTACTGCATCTCCACATAGAGCGGACTTAAGGCCGCCAGCGTCAGCACAGCCGCCATGATCCACCCCGTCCTCCGGAAGCGGCCGATCCACGTAAAGCCGATGGCCGTCAGCGACAGAAAGATCAGCCCGTACATGACCAGCGTGTACCAGTTCCATGCGGGGAAAAGGAGGTAAAAGCACCGCAGAAGCCACCCGAACAGGAAATTGATATAGATAAAATACCACGGACTGGAGCCGTAAGCGCCGGAGGCGATGGCCGCCAGCGTAAACTCATCGTTGGAGCCATAGTACGGATGCAGAAAAAAGACCGCGTAGGCTACCGCCGCCATATGAAATATCAAAAACAGGATCTTCGCCTGCCTCACCGAAAGACCTCTCTCTCTCACTGTTCCACTCCTCGTCGTCTGTGTTATGATCTTAAATGAATCCTGCCTTGCAGGATTCTCCGCCTGCGGCGGGTCGCGCCAGCGACATCATTCCATTCCGCCGCAGTGCGATCCTTGCGGCATTTTTGTATCATGGGGCGCGCCCTATGATAATCGGATAGGGAAAGATTTTCTTTCCCTATCCGCCGCGATACCGCGGCCAGCTCACAGCAAGCTGTTCGCTGTCCGTTGCCCTGCAAATGGCTGCTCGTGCGAGCACGGCAGCCGCTTGCAGGGCGTATCGCACAAAAAATGCCGCGGCACATAGTTCCAGATGCCGCGGCACATTACAATTAATTATCAAGCAGCTTCTGCTCTCCGTTCCAGCTGTACAGCTTGCGGATTTCCTTGCCGACCTGCTCCGACGGATGCTCTGCGGCCAGCTTTCTCATGGCCTTGAAGTGAGCCTGTCCGCCTGCGGAGGACATATCCAGAAGGAACTCTTTTGCGAAAGAGCCGTCCTGAATGTCCTTCAGGATCTTCTTCATGGTCTTCTTCGTCTCCTCGGTGATCAGCTTCGGCCCGGTGATGTAGTCGCCGTACTCGGCCGTGTTGGAGATGGAATATCTCATGCCCTCGAAGCCGGACTGATAGATCAGGTCCACGATGAGCTTCATCTCATGGATGCACTCGAAGTACGCGTTTCTCGGATCGTATCCCGCCTCGACCAGCGTCTCGAAGCCTGCCTGCATCAGCGCGCACACGCCTCCGCAGAGCACTGCCTGCTCGCCGAACAGGTCGGTCTCGGTCTCGGTGCGGAAGGTGGTCTCCAGAATACCGGCTCTCGCTCCGCCGATGGCCAGTCCGTATGCCAGCGCATACTCGAGCGCCTTGCCTGTCGCGTCCTGATGCACCGCCACTAAGCACGGAGTTCCCTTTCCGACCTGATACTCGCTTCTCACCGTGTGGCCCGGAGCCTTCGGCGCGATCATGGTCACGTCCACGAACTTGGGCGGTACAATCTGGTTGAAATGAATGTTGAAGCCGTGGGAGAACATGAGCATGTTGCCCTCCTCCAGATTCGGCTCGATGTCTTTTTTATACATGGACGCCTGCAGCTCATCGTTGATCAGAACCATGATGATGTCCGCTCTCTTGGCCGCCTCTGCCGCCGTGTATACCTCGAAGCCCTGCTCCTCGGCTCTCTTCCATGACTTGCTGCCCTCATAAAGACCGATGATCACATGGCATCCGGATTCCTTCGCGTTGAGCGCCTGTGCATGTCCCTGACTGCCGTAGCCGATGACCGCGATGGTCTTTCCCTCCAGAAGAGAGAGGTTGCAGTCCTCCTGATAGTAAATCTTTGCCATTTTTCTTGCCTCCATCCTAAAATGTGTCTGCGTTTATTCTTGCATAAAATCGTACTCCATAGCTCTTCCGTCCTCGTCGAAGATCTTGACGTCGAACGTTCCGCGGGACAGGCCCGTCAGACCTGTGCGGGCCAGCTCGAGGATCTCCACGCCCTTCAGCATCCGGAGAAACGCCTCCAGCTTCGACTGGCTTCCCACCAGCTCGATGACCAGTGACTCTATAGAAACATCTACGATTTTTGCCCTGAAAATATCAGCGATGGATATGATGTTCTGCCGGTTGCTCTCGTCGCAGAGCACCTTCACGAGGATCAGCTCGCGACAGACCGATCTGCCCGGCTCCAGCTTCTTGATATCCACCACGTCCTCCAGCTTGTTGAGCTGCTTTTCGATCTGATCCAGAATAATCAGGTCGCCTCTTGCCACCACCGTCACTCTGGAATATCTGGGGTCCGCAGTCACGCCCACCGTCAGACTGTCGATGTTGAATCCGCGGCGGCTGAACATTCCCGCGATCCGGCTCAGTACACCCGATGTATTGTCCACAAGAATTGAAAAAACTCTTTTCTGCATAACTCCCCCTGCTTTCTCTTTATTGTTTCCAAAACGCTACCCAGTCCGCCGTCCGTGTCGGTCCTGCGGTCAGACTGCTACCAAAATATTGTATCAACGAACCCTGCCTTTGTCAATTCTTTTGTCTCCCGCGTTACGATTTGCAGTAACAGTTCAGCCAGCCGTGAGCAGCAGGCCCGAATCGTGCTTGCACGAATGAGGCCTGCTGCTCATGGCTGAGGGAGCGCCAGATCATGAGCAAAGATAGCCGCGTAAGCGGCGAGGAGTGCGTGAGCGCGGCTTTGCGAATGGCGCGGGCTGAACGGCCTCGCAGAGGCGACGAGTGCGCATGGGGGCGGAGGGCTGTGAATCGTAACGGAGGGACTTGTTTACAGGGCTCTCCTCACCCGGCGGATATACTCCGGCGTCGTGCCGCAGCAGCCGCCCAGCACTCCGGCCCCGCATTCCCGCAGAAGGCGCAGGTTTTCCGTAAACTCCTCCTCGCCCATGCTGTACACCGCATCCCCGGTCTCCGTGATCGAGGGCATCCCGGCGTTCGGTTTGGCCACCACGGGGATCGACACCGTCTCCGAGAGCCCTCTCACCACCGCCTGGAGCTGATCCGGCCCCACCGAGCAGTTGACGCCCACCGCGTCCGCTCCCATGGCCTCCATCATAGCCGCCGCCTCGAAAATATTTCCTCCGAAATACAGATTTCCGTCTCCCTCGCAGGTGAAGGAGATGATCAGCGGAAGCTCGCACACCTCTCTCGCCGCGTCGCAGATGACGGACGCCTCGTCGGCGGACATGAGCGTCTCCGCCACCAGAAGATCCGCCCCCGCCTCCGCCAGCAGGCGGATCTGCTCCCTGTAATTTTCCAGAAGCCCGTCGTAGGTCATGGGCCCGTAGGGTTCCATGGGCTTTCCGGTGGTGGACATGTCTCCCGCCACCAGCGCGCGGCCGCCCACGTTCTCCACCGTCCTTCTCATCAGCGTCCGGTTCAGTTCCTCCGTCCGGTCGCCGAGTCCCATATTTTCCAGCGAGATCCGGTTGGCTCCAAAAGTGGGCGCATAGATGATATCGGCTCCCGCGTCCGCATACCGGCGCTGGAGCGCGGCCACCTCCTCCGGATGCTCATACGCCCACAGCTCCGTGCTCACGCCCGCCGGCATTCCCATGGTGCGGAGGACCGATCCGGTTCCCCCGTCCAGAAGGAGCACTCCTTTTTCGTCCAGCCGCTTCCGAAATTCTTCTCTTGTCATCACTTACGTTCCCTCTCTCTTTTCGCGGCCCCTGGCCGCAGCATCTGTCCGTTTCTGTTCTGTCCGTCAGCTTCTAACAATTCAGCCCGCGCCATTTACGGAGCCGCGCTTACGCGTTTCCCCAAGGAAGCTCCGGATGCTCGATCTTTTTGTCTCTCAGCATCAGGTCCGCCATGGCCTCCCTCGCCGGCTTGTCCTCGAAGAGCACCCGGTTGACCTCCTGTACGATAGGCATGCTGATCCCGTACTGCTCCGCCAGCGTCTTGGCCGCTCTGGCGGAGTAGACGCCCTCCACGACCATCTGCACCTCGTCCATGGCCTGCTGCATGGTCATGCCCTGCCCGATCAGGTATCCGGCCCGCCGGTTGCGGCTGTGCCGGGACGCGCAGGTGACGATCAGATCCCCGATACCGGTGAGGCCGTTGAACGTCTCTATGTGTCCGCCCATCGCCACGCCCAGACGGCTCATCTCCGCGATCCCCCGCGTGATCAGAGCGGCCTTCGTGTTGTCGCCGCAGCCGAGTCCGTCGGCCACGCCCGCCGCCAGCGCGATGACATTTTTCAGCGCGCCTCCCAGCTCGATGCCCAGCATGTCCGGACTGGTGTAGACCCGGAACACCTGGTTCATAAACACATTCTGGATATATTCCGCGGTGGAGCGGTCTTTCGCTCCCGCCACTACGGTGGTGGGAATGTCGCGCCCCACCTCTTCGGCGTGGCTCGGCCCGGACAGCACCGCCGCGTTGACCGCCGGAAGCTCCTGACGGATGATGTCGGTCTGGATCATCAGCGTGCTCTCCTCGATCCCCTTGGAGACGCTGACTACGAGCTGCCCCGGCTTTGCATACGGAGCCATCCGTCTGCAGGTGCTCCTCGTGTGGAGCGACGGGACCGCCAGCACCAGAAGCTCCTTCCCGCGCACGGCCTCCTCCAGATCCGAGGTGAAGACGATATCCTCCGGAAGCTTTACGCCCGGAAGCTTCGTCCTGTGCTCCCGGTTTTCCCTCAGGTCGCGGACGCCCTCCTCCCTGTGGGACCAGACCGTCGTCTCATGTCCGTTTTTGCTCAGAAGCCTCGCCAGCGCAAGTCCCCAGCTTCCCGCTCCGATCACGCCTGTCTTTGCCATAACCGCCCCTCCTTTCCGCCGTCGCTACTGCTTCGGCTTCCCGCTGAAAATCTTGTTCTCCGTCCCGTTCAGAAGACGGCCGATGTTGGCCCGGTGGCGGTAGACCGCCATGGCCGACAGCGCCGCGCACACCAGATAAAATTCGATCAGGTGCGCCTGGCTCATACCGTAGTGTCCCATCTGGCCCAGCACGACCAGATCCGCCACCAGCTCGATGACTACGATGATGGAGCCAAGCGACACATAGCGCGTCGTCCCGACCACGAGAAGAAACGTGGCCGCCTCCAGCACCGTCACGACGGGCCCCAGCGTGGCGATCAGCCCCGCCGTGCAGGCAATGCCCTTGCCGCCCTTAAATCCCAGCTGCACCGGAAAGTTGTGTCCGAGGATGGCTCCGCCCGCCGCGTAAAGGCCCAGCAGCGGCAGCATGTCCCCGTGGCTTCGCCCGAAGAGAAGCCGCACGGCCAGCACGGCCAGCACTGTCTTGAGCACATCTCCCAGAAACACGATCAGCCCCGCTTTTTTGCCCAGCACCCGCAGGGCGTTGGTCGTCCCGGCGTTTCCGCTGCCGTGCTCCCGGATGTCGATCCCGTTCATCCTTCCATAAATATAAGCCGTCTGAAAAATGCCGAACACATATCCGATCGCCAGACAAATCACGCGTTCCATGCTACTCCTTGTCCTTTCTCTCCCGCACGATAAATTTCAGAGAAGTCCCCTTGAAGCCGAACGCCTCCCGGATCTTGTTCTCCAAATATCTCACATAGGAAAAATGCATCAGTTCCTTGTCGTTGACAAATACCACAAAGGTGGGCGGCTTGACGCTCACCTGCGTCACATAGTAGATCTTCAGCCGCTTTCCCTTGTCCGAGGGCGGCTGCTGCATGGCCACGGCCTCGGTAACGATCTCGTTGAGCACGCCCGTCTGGATCCGCAGCGTCTGGTTCTCGATGACCATGTCGATGGTCTCAAAAAGCCGCGGCAGACGCTGGCCGGTCTGGGCCGAGATGAACAGGATCTCCGCATAGGGCATAAACGAGAGGATCTCCCGCACCCGTCTGGTAAACTCGTAGATCGTCTTGTCGTTCTTTTCGATGGCGTCCCACTTGTTGACGGCCACGATGATGCCCTTGCCCCGCTCGTGGGCGATCCCGGCGATCTTGGCGTCCTGCTCGGTGACGCCCTCCGTGGCGTCGATCACCACGACCACCACGTCCGCCCGCTCCACCGCCGTGACGGTGCGGATGATGCTGTACCGCTCCAGCTCCTCCTTGATCTTGTTCTTGCGGCGCAGTCCCGCCGTGTCGATGAACACATATTCCCTGCCGTCCCAGCGGATGTCCGTGTCGATGGCGTCTCTGGTCGTTCCCGCGATGTCCGAGACGATGACCCGGTTCTCGCCCACCAGCCGGTTGATGATCGACGATTTTCCCACGTTGGGCTTTCCGACGATGGCGATCTTCGGACGGTCGTCCTCTGCGTCCTCCCCGTCGCTTTCCGGAAAATGCCTCACTACCTCGTCCAGCATATCGCCGATGCCAAGACGCGAGGAAGCCGACACCGGGATCGGATCTCCGATGCCCAGATTATAAAATTCGTATACGTCCGCCATAAATTTCTGGAAGCTGTCCACCTTGTTCACCACGAGGATCACCGGCTTATGGGAGCGGCGCAGCATGTCCGCCACCTTGGAATCCGCGTCCTGAAGCCCCTGGCGCACGTCCACGAGGAATACGATCACGTCCGCCGTGTCGATGGCGATCTGGGCCTGCTCCCGCATCTGGGAGAGGATCACGTCGCTGCTGTCCGGCTCGATGCCGCCCGTGTCGATCAGTGTAAAATCATGGTTCAGCCATGTGACGTCCGCGTAGATCCGGTCCCGGGTCACGCCCGGCGTATCCTTGACGATGGAGATATTCTCCCCCGCCAGCGCGTTGAACAGCGTGGATTTTCCCACGTTCGGACGCCCCACAATGGCAACTACTGGTCTGCTCATATTTCAACCTCTTTCTCTATCATCCCATTCACTAAGTCAGTTCCGCTTGATTCTACTATGGAAACTTTGATTTGTAAAGCAGTTTGTACCTGCTCCACCGTCACGTCGTCCAGAAAGACCGGCTCGCCGCTCCTGAGCATATGCGTCGTGATCAGGAGCCGGTCGCCCAGATCCCGTCCAGAGAGCTGCCGGATCAGGTCGCGTCCGGTCATCAGTCCGGCCACCGTGATCCTCTCCCCGAAAAACTCGTTGCGAAGCGGGATCACCTGCACCTCCACGTTCGGATATTTTCTGCGCACGGCCCTTGCATGCTCCTCCAGAAACGGCGCCGCAAGCTGTCCTGTGGCGATCGTCCTTCGGACGGCGCGGCCGTCTCCTTCATGGGCCGCAAGCTCCGCCTCCACCTCTTCCTTTAAGAGACGCACCATGCCCACGCCGTTCTCCAGCTGGAGGTACCCGTCGTAGCTGTCCGCCTCCGGCAGCGGGCGCTCCGCCAGAAGGTACCACTCGTCCCCCGCGTGGATAAAGTGGGTCCCCCACCGCTCCATGAGCCGCTCCTGCCATTCGTGGATCAGATCCAGCACCCGGCAGGCGTCCTCTTTCGTGAAGGGCTCCAGCGGATACAGGCCGTCCCGGTAGCGGGTCAGCCCCACAGGAACGACCGACACGCTCTGAAGCTCGGGAAGGTACGCGGTCAGATCCCGGATCGAGCGCTCCAGCTCCTCCCCGTCGTTGACGCCCCGGCACAGCACGATCTGGCCGTTCATGACGATCCCCGCCTCCTTGAGCCTCTGCACCTGCGCGAACACTTTCCCCGCGAACCGGTTGTGGAGCATCCGGCAGCGCAGCTCCGGATTCGTGGTCTGGAACGAAATGTTGATGGGCGACAGCCTGTACCGGATGATCCGGTCGATGTCCCCGTCGCTCATGTTGGTCAGGGTCAGATAATTTCCCTGAAGGAACGAAAGTCTCGAATCGTCGTCCTTAAAATACAGCGTCTCCCGCATTCCTTTCGGAAGCTGGTCGATAAAGCAGAAGATGCACTTGTTCCGGCAGCTCCGGTACTCGTCCATCAGACCGTTCTCAAACTCGATCCCCAGATCCTCCTCGTACTCCTTCTCGATCTCCAGCTCCCACTCTTCCCCGTCCGGCTTGCGGATCAGGACGAGGACCTCCTCCTCGTTCATCAGATACCGATAGTCGAACACGTCCTCGGGCGACTGTCCGTTTACCTCCAAAAGCACGTCTCCCGGCTCGATCCCCATCTCCTGGGCGATGCTCCCCGGGCTGACTGCACTGATCAAATGTTCCATTTTCATCCATCCTGACTGTCAGATTGCCGTTCAGCCTGCGCTGGCTGAACTTGAATTCACTGTACGTTCAGCCCGCGCCATTCGCAAAGCCGCGCTGACGCGCTGTTACGATTCACAGTCCTCCGCCCCATGCGCATTCGTCGCCTCTGCGAGGCTCCAGTTCCGCTCCTTCGGAGCTAAGACTGCTTATGTGGGCGGAGTTCCTGCTTCGCAGGCTCGATATGGCTCTGCCGCCAGCCTCTTACATGCAAGCATGACGAGTCTGTCCACAGATCCATATCGGCTGTGAATCGTAACGTTATCTTTGCTCATGATCCGGCGCTCCCTCAGCCGTGAGAGGCAGACCCTCATTCGTGCGGGCACGATTCGGGCCTGTCTCTCACGGCTGGCTGAACTATTACAACTATACTAAATTCGACGGTAAATTGCAATGATGTGGTTGACGGTATCTCTGCCAAAATGCTATGATACAGATAGTAAAGAATACGGAGGAGCTGCACGTGAATTTTTCATATGAGAGTATTTTACCCATCGCGCCGCTTAAGGTGGCCGCGCTGGAGGGCTGCAGGGATCTGGCTGCGGCTGTGGACAGCTATCTGGTGAGTTTCCGTCAGAAAAGCAATCAGGATTTTCAGCACCAGCCGAATTTCCACGGATACCACGAGGAGAGCTATCTCATCCCCACCGCCTGCCCCCGCTTCGGCACCGGGGAGGCCAAGGGCATCATCTACGACTCTGTCCGCGGCGCAGATCTGTTCATTCTGGCGGACGTGACGAACCACAGTCTGACCTACCGCGTCTGCGGCCATGAAAACCACATGTCCCCCGACGATCACTATCAGGATCTGAAGCGGATCATCTCGGCCGCCAACGGAAAGGCGCGCCGCATCAACGTGATCATGCCCTTCCTGTACGAAAGCCGCCAGCACCGCAGAAGCCAGCGGGAATCTCTGGACTGCGCGTTCGCCCTCCAGGAGCTGATCGACATGGGCGTGTCCAACATCATCACCTTTGACGCCCACGATCCCCGCGTGTGCAACGCGATCCCCCTGTACGGCTTCGACAGCTTCAATCCCCCGTATCAGTTTATCAAGGGGCTGCTCCGCTCCGAGCCGGATCTTCAGATCGACAAGGAGCATCTGATGGTCATAAGTCCCGACGAGGGCGCCATGGAGCGGGCCGTCTATTTCGCGGGCGTGTTGGGCGTAGATATGGGAATGTTTTACAAGCGCCGGGACTACTCGGTCATCGTCAAGGGCAAGAACCCGATCGTGGCCCATGAATTTCTGGGAGACGATCTGGGCGGCAAGGACGTGATCATCATCGACGACATGATCTCCTCCGGGGAGAGCATGCTGGATGTAGCCCGCCAGATCAAAGACCGGGGCGCCCGCCGGGTGTTCATCTGCGCCACCTTCGGCCTGTTCACCGACGGCTTTGACAAATTCGACGAATATTACGAGCAGGGCTATTTCAGCCGCGTCGTGACCACCAACCTCAACTACCGGGCCCCGGAGCTCCTCTCCAAGCCCTACTATGTGGAGGCCACCATGACCAAATTTCTGGCGGCGATCATCGACTGCATCAATCACGATGTGTCCACCGAGCACGTCAACGATCCCACCGAGCGGATCCACTCGCTGCTGGAGCGGATGGGCGCGGACGGCTCCGAGCCGTAGAGACGGACATGCCTGCATAAGAGAGGGCCGCCGCAAAAAACCGCCGGGGGTTTGGGGGGGGCGCGGGGGGGTTTTTTGTTTGGGGGGGTCCTGTTGTTAA
>JAUNHB010000044.1:19754-23356 GCA_030524125.1 Eubacteriales bacterium
CCGCCCCGGGCCGGGCCCCCCCGCCCCCGAGCGCCGGCCCGCCGCCCCCCCTCTCTGTTTTATTTTGTGACCGGATCTCTCTTAAATCATAACCCGTTCAGCCCGCGCCATTCGAGGAGCCGCGCTGACGCGCTCTCCGCCGCTTGCGCGGCTATCTTTGCTCATAACCCGGCGCTCCCTCAGCCGGGAGCAACAGGCCCTCATTCGTGCAAGCACGATTCTGGCCTGTCACTCCCGGCTGGCTGAACTGTTACCTCAAATCTCAATCGAAGAGATCACTGCCTTGAGAGCGTCGGCGCTGGCCTTCAGCTTTCCGATCTCCTCCTCGTTGAGCTTCATCGGGATCTTGCCCTGAATGCCGTTGGGGCCCACCAGCGTAGCCGTGCTCAGGCACACGTCGTCGATGCCGTACTCGCCGTGCATCATGGAGGACACGGTCGTGATGGAGTCGGACGCCGCCAGAAGGACCTTGCACAGATGGCACACGGACACCGCGATGGCGTAGAAGGTCGCTCCCTTGTGGGCGATGACGACTCCGCCGGACTCTCTTACGTAGGCGGTCATGGCTTCCTTGTCAAGCTCCGGAACATCCTTTCCGAAGGTCTTCATCAGGTCGGAATACTCGTCGATGCTGGCGCCGGAGATAAATCCGCAGGACCACGGCACGAAAGAGGTGTCTCCGTGCTCGCCGAACACATACGCGTGGATATTTCTCTGGGATACCTTGAAGTGCTCGGACAGACCGAAACGAAGTCTGGCCGTGTCAAGGCTCGTGCCGGAACCGATGATCTGGTTCTCCGGAAGACCGGAAAGCTTCGTGAACGCGTAGGTCATCACGTCCACCGGATTGCTGACGATCAGATAGAGGGCATTGGGAGCCGCCTTCACGATCTGCGGCGTGATGGATTTAAGGATGTTCACGTTGGTCTGCGCCAGATCGATCCTCGTCTGGCCCGGTTTTCTGGCGACGCCGGAGGTGATGATGACGATGTCAGAATCCTTCGCATCCTCGTAATCTCCGCTGATCATATGGATAGGCTCGCGGTAGCAGGTTCCCTGAAGAATATCCATGACCTCTCCTTCAGCCTTGTCTTTGTTGATGTCGATCAGAACGATCTCGGAAGTAATATCGTCGTTGGACAGGGTGTAGGCGATGGTCGCTCCTACGCTTCCCGCCCCGATAATCGTAATCTTACTGCTCATAATATTCTCCTTTCCTTTTCTGCGCCTTATTGTAACACGGTTTTGGCGAAAAAGATACGGCTTTTGATCATTTTGTCATTTTTTTAACAATTTTTTAACTTTTTCCACAAAAAGCAAGGTCAGAACACTGTTTTTTCAGCATTCTGACCGAATCGCTTTCCCTGTTTCCCGCCGAAAATACACGGCGGATTTCGTTTACAGCGCCTGCCCGTTCAGGATGACCTGAACCGTGCTCAGATCCTCCTCCTTCAGCAGCACCAGATTGGCCGTCTTGCCCGGCGTGATGCTCCCGAAACGATCGTAGATGCCGACGATCTTGGCAGGATTGACCGCCGCGCATTTCACCGCGCTCTCCAGAGGGATATGCATCTTCTTCACCGCCACCCGCAGGCAGTCCATCAGGTTTGTGGCCGAGCCCGCGATGGTCCCGTCCTCCAGCGTCGCCAGCGGACCCTTCTTGATCACCTTCTGCCCGCCCAGCGAATATTCGCCGTCCGGCATGCCGGTGGCCTCCATGGAGTCGCTGATCAGGACGATCCTGTCGTCCCCGAACATCTTGAACGTCTGCCGCACCGTGACCGGATGGATATGGATGCCGTCGCAGATCAGCTCCGCGTTCACCCGCTCGTCGTCCGCCGCCGCTCCCACGACGCCGGGCTTCCGGTGGGACAGCCCCGCCATGGCGTTGTACAGATGGGTGACGTGTCGGGCTCCTCTGTCGAAGGCCAGCGCCGCCTGCTCATAATCCGCCATCGTGTGCGCCACGGACAGTACGACCTCGTCCTTTAGCTCCTCGATGCACTCCTTCGCGCCCTCCACCTCCGGCGCGATGGCCAGAAGGCGGATCATGCCGCCGGAAGCCTTGTTGAGCTCGCGGAACATCTCCGCGTCCGGTCTGTGCACGAACGCGCCGTTCTGGGCCCCTTTCCGCTCCATGGCGATGAACGGGCCCTCCATGTTGATGCCGCACAGAGCCGCGCCCTTCTCGCTTTTATAGGACGCCGCGGCTTCGCAGATGCCCTTAAGTGTCTCCTTTGCCAGCGTCATGGTGGCCGGAACGATGGTCGTCACGCCCTGAGACGCCTCGTAGACCGCCATGGCCTCGATGGACTCGTGGGTGCCGTCGCAGAAATCATGTCCCACGCAGCCGTGGAAATGGATGTCCGTAAGACCCGGGATCAGATAGCAGCCCGATCCGTCCACGACCGTGCCGTCCCCGCTTTTCTCGCTGATCTGTCCGCCGTCCGTGCACACGTCCTTCACCTGAAAGGTTCCGTCCTCCGTGTACACCTTCGCATTGATAATTTTCATATTCCGCCTCCTGCTTTCCGATTACAGATCACATTTGGAGAGAGCCGCCGCATCCGCCACCAGCGTCACGTCCGGATGCATCTGGAGGATGGAGGCCGGAACCTGCGGAGTCACCGCCCCGAAGAACGCCTGCTTCACAATATCCGCCTTGTCCTCTCCGCTGACGATCACCAGTATCTTCTTCGCCATCATGATCGTCTTGATGCCCATGGTGTACGCCTGCTTCGGCACGTCGTCGATGGACTCGAAAAATCTCTTGTTGGCCTCGATGGTCCGCTCCTGAAGATCCACGCAGTGGGTCTCCTTCTCAAACGCCTCGCCCGGCTCGTTGAAGCCGATGTGTCCGTTGTGCCCCAGTCCGAGAAGCTGAAGATCCACGCCGCCGGTGGAGCGGATCACTTCCTCGTAGCGTCTGCACTCCGCGTCCGCGTCCGGGTTCATGCCGTTGGGAAGGTGCGTTCTCTCCGGATTGATGTTGACATAGTCGAACAGGTTGTGGTTCATAAAATAGAAATAGCTCTGGTCGTTCTCCCGCGGCAGCCCCCGGTACTCGTCCAGATTCACAGTGGTCACATCCCCGAAATCCAGATCTCCCTTCTCAAACCACTCGATCAACTGCTTGTAGGTGCCGATGGGCGTGGAGCCCGTGGCCAGTCCGAGCACGCAGTCCGGCTTCATGATCACCTGCGCCGAGATGATGTTGGCCGCTTTGCGGCTCATGTCCTTGTAATCCGTTGCTTTTACAATCTTCATATCTGTCCCCTCTTTTTCATATGATAGGATTCTTCACCCTGCTGTTTTTATTCTAAAATCCGCAACTATTTTTGTCTAGTCATGATTTTATCAGGACTATGGAAGATTTTCACCTGAGGCGGTTCAGCACGCGAGAGGCAGTGAGATTCAGCCATGCATCTCGAAAGTCCCGCTGCTGCTTGAAAAGCTTCGGGACGCCGGTTTTACCGGGCAGGAACTTAAGCTCATATCCGGCGGAAACTGGCTGCGGGTCATGGAACAGGTATTGGGCTGATCATAGAAGAAGGGGCTGTCGGGAAATAGATAGCCTAAAACAGGGGCAAGTGTGACTCATA
>JAUNHB010000045.1 GCA_030524125.1 Eubacteriales bacterium
TGTGGCCGTGTCTGTCAGTGACACCCGGCTGGAGATCCCGGTCAGCGTGGAATAAATATATTCTTTTTGGTTGTGCAGTCCCGCCTTCACATTGTCCAGCACCGTCAGGTTGGAGAAGAGGCGGATATTCTGAAAGGTTCTCGCGATCCCTTCCTTGTTGATCTCAATGTCGGTCTTTCCGGTGATATCGTCCCCGTCCAGCAGGATCTTTCCGTTGGTCGGCTTATACACGCCGGTCAGCATGTTGAACACCGTCGTCTTTCCGGCTCCGTTCGGTCCGATCAGCCCGTAGAGCTCTCCTTTTTCAATGGTCATGCTCAGATCGTCCACCGCCCGCAGTCCGCCGAAGGAGATCCCCAGATTGTTTACTTCCAGCATCGCCATGTTCACTGTACCTCCTTCTCTCTCTTGCGCAGCGGGTTCCACGCGAGGATCCGCTCCCGCAGCGCGATGCCGCCCGGACTCCACACGAGGATCATGGCGACGATCAGCACGACGGCGTAGATCAGCATACGGTAATCGCTCAGGAACCGCAGAAGCTCCGGCAGAAGGGTGAGCACCACAGCCGCGATCATGGAGCCGCGGATATTTCCGAGGCCGCCCAGCACCACAAACACGAGGATCGTGATGGACATGTTGTAGCCGAAGTTTTTCGGCAGGGCGGTCAGCGTGGACAGATTGTGCGCGTACAGCACGCCCGCCGCCCCGGCCAGCGCCGCCGAGATGGAAAACGCCAGCATCTTGTATTTCGTAATGTCGATCCCGATGGACTCGGCCGCGATCCGGTTGTCCCGGATGGACATGATGGCCCGGCCCGCTCTGGAATCGATCAGGTTCAGCACGATGAACAGCGTGATCAGAAGAAGGATGACGCCCAGCGTAAAGTTGGAGTCCGTGGGCGCTCCCGTGATGCCCTGCGCGCTGTTGATGATCACCATGCCGTCCTCCTCGAGGTTCAGGGACATGACGTCCTTGATAGAGAGGTGGAAGCCTCTGCTGTCCACGCCCAGATAGAGGACGTTGATCACGTTTTTGATGATCTCGCCGAAGGCCAGCGTCACGATGGCCAGATAGTCGCCCCGGAGGCGCAGCACCGGAATGCCGACCAGAAGGCCGCAGACGCCGGCGCACACCACGCCGATCAGCACCGCCAGAAGGAAGCGCACCGTGGGGACCGTGATGGTCTGCGCCATGCATTTGGAAAACACCGCGCTTGTGAACGCTCCCACGCACATGAAGCCCGCGTGTCCGAGGCTCAGCTCTCCCAGGATGCCCACCGTCAGATTCAGGGACACCGCCAGAATGGCGTAAACGCAGAGCGGGACCAGAAGCCCTTTCATGAGACTGGACATATGTCCGGTCCGCATCACGATCTCACAGAGGATATAGGCAAGGACCACGATCCCGTAGGTGGCCGTGTTGCCCTTCATTCTTTTTGCTGTATTTTTCATTTTTCCGGCCTCCCTCTATACCTTTTCCTGCACCTGTTTGCCCAGGATCCCCGTGGGCTTTACGACCAGCACGACGATCAGAATGGCAAAGACGATGGCGTCCGACAGCTGGGAGGAAATATACGCTTTGCCGAGGATCTCGATGACGCCCAGCAGGATCCCGCCGATGAACGCGCCGGGGATCGAGCCGATGCCGCCGAACACCGCCGCCACGAAGGCTTTGATGCCGGGCATGGAGCCGGTGTAGGGAGTCAGCGCCGGGTAGGCCGAGCACAGGAGCACTCCTGCGATGGCCGCAAGACCCGATCCGATGGCGAAGGTCAGCGCGATAGTCCCGTTGACGTTGATCCCCATGAGCTGCGCCGCCCCGTCGTCCTCAGACACTGCCAGCATGGCGCGTCCCGCCCTGGAAAATCTCATAAAGGCCATCAGGCCCGCCATGATCAGAATGCACGCCAGCACCGTGACGATCGTCTCCCCGGAGATGGAAAGCTGACCGTCCGCGAGGACGACCGGATCCATCGTCACAACGGACGTGAAAGATTTTGTATTTGCGCCGAAGATCAGAAGCGCCATATTTTGCAGAAAATAGCTTGCGCCGATGGCCGTGATCAGAACCGCCAGCTTGGAAGCGTGCCGGAGCGGCTTGTAGGCGATCCGCTCGATAGCCACGCCGAGGACCGTGCAGGCGATCACCGACAGAAGGATCGACACTGGAATAGGAAGACCCATCCCTGTAATGGTCACAAACGCCACGTAAGCGCCGACCATGATGATGTCCCCGTGGGCAAAATTCAGCATCTTCGCGATGCCGTACACCATAGTGTATCCCAGCGCTATGATCGCGTAGACACTGCCAAGGCTGATGCCGTTCAACAGATAGGATACGAAACTCATTTTCATTCAACTCCTCTTGCTCTAAATGTGTTTGCGAATGCGTCAGGCGGACAACTGACCGCCTATCGGCTCAGTATATCATAGTTTTCCGTTCAGCACAAGCCGACACTTTTCGATTTCCGCGTCGGCAGCGGTCCCGTCATGCGGTAAACATAGCGCTTAGCCGTGGTATCGCACAAAAATACAGAGGCGTCCTTTTAGGGAAACGCCTCTGTTCTCAGTCCTGCTGCGCAGGATCCTTTTTTCGGTTCCGGATCGCTCCGCGCGATTACATCGCGGTGTACTTTCCGTCTACGATCTTCACAGCCTTCGGCTCCTTGGTGGGCTCGCCGTCCGCATCCCACGTGATTCCGTTTCCGGTCAGTCCGTCCACGGTGATCTCGGTCATGGCGGTCTTCATCGCCTCGCACATGTCGGATACGCTCATGTCAGCGGTGATGCCTGCCTGCTCCGCAGCCGCCTTGATGATGTACATTGCATCGTATGCGTCCGCCGCGAACTGGTTCGGGGTATCGCCGTAAGCGGCCTCGTAAGCAGCCACAAAGCTCTGGGTCTTCTCGTCCTCAGCGTCCGCTGCGAACGGGGTCAGCAGCATCACGTCCTCCGCCAGAGAAGCGTCGAAGTTCTCCATGGTCAGGATTCCGTCCAGACCGTCGCATCCGAAGAAGATCGGATCATAGCTCATGGATTTTGCCTGCGCAAGGATCGTGGATGCCTCGGTGTAGTAGATCGGCAGGAACACCAGCTCAGCGCCGGCCTCCTTTGCCTTACCAAGCTGCACGGAGAAGTCCGTCTTGTTGTCGGCGGTGAACTCGCCTACCGCCACAATGTCGATTCCCTGATTCGCAGCTTCCTGTGCAAATTTCTCATAGATACCGCTGGAGTACACATCAGATCTATTGTAGATCACAGCGACCTTGGTGGCCAGCTGGTTCTCTCCGATGTACTGTGCGGACGCAAGTCCCTGGTTCGGATCGGAGAAGCATACGCGGAACGCGTTGGGCTGCGCGATACTCTGAACAGCGGATCCCGACGGGGTCAGCTGGAACATGTTGTCCTCTGCGGTCTTCGCCACGACTGCGGTACACGGAGTGGAAGTCACCGTGCCCATCAGCATCTGCATACCCCAGTCTTTCAGGGTGTTGTATGCGTTGACGGACTTCTCGGCGTCGCTCTCGTCGTCCTCAAACTTGAACTCGATCTGCATTCCGTTCACGCCGCCTGCAGCGTTGATCTCATCGGTCGCCATCTGCGCCGCATTCATGACCGCCTGTCCGTAGATCGCCGCGTCTCCGCTGATCGGTCCGATTCCGCCGATCTTCAGGACTCCGCCTTCCGCAGCCTCAGTTCCGGCTGCATCCGTGCTCCCGGTGGTCTGCTCTCCCGCTGTGTCGCTGCTTCCGCATGCCGCCACAGAAAGAGCCAGCATCGCCGCAAGTGCAAGACTTACTAACTTTTTCATAATGTTTTCCTCCTCTGCCTATAAAATAACCGATACAGACATTTCTGTATCGGTTACCATGATAAACATTGCTTTTCCGTTTGTCAATTCATTTTTTGCCGCGCGCTAAAAATCCGCAAATTTTTACCGCCTGTCCGCCGTCTACCAGTACCTCCGGATGCAGCGCACGCTCCGGTAGTACATGTTGCTGACCTTGATCCCGGTGCTGGCCGTGCTGGCGTGCACGATCTGATTGTTTCCTATGTAAATGCCGACGTGACCGTAGTAGCAGACCACGTCTCCCGGCAGCTTCTCCGAATCGCTGACCGCCCGTCCGGATCCCGCCAGCGCCCCGGACTGTCTCGGGGTGGAGATCCCAAAGTGCGCGTGGATCAGGTTGACGAAGCCCGAGCAGTCCGTTCCGTTGGTCAGGCTGTTGCCTCCGCTCACATACGGGTAGCCTACGAACTGCAGACCATAGGAGGCGATGGACGCTCCCGTCCCGCTTCCGCCCGACACCGTGGCCGAGCTTCCGCCTGACGAAGAGGACGTCTTCGACGTCGTCCCCTTCGAGGAGGACGCGGCCGCTTTTGCAGCCTCCGCTTCCTGCAGCTTCTTCAGCTGCGCGTTCTGCTCCTTGATCTTCTTCTGGTATTCGCTGGCCTTCGCTCTGGCCGAGCTGAGCTGGCTGTCAAAATCGGCGATCTCGCTCTTTTTCTCCGCGATCATCGTCTCCAGACTGGCCTTCTCCTCCTCCAGCTGCGCCTCCATCTCCAGAAGCTCCGCCTTCTCTTCCTCCAGCTGCGCCTGCAGATCGATGACGGCCTGCTTCGCTTCCTTGTACTGGTCCAGAAGTCTCCGGTCGGACTCCTGAAGCTCCTCGGCGTAGTCCACCTTATTGATCAGATCCGCCACGTTCTCCGAGGTGAGCAGCATCTCCACATAGCTTGTCTCTCCCGACTCGTACAGGTATTGGATCCTTCGCTTCATGGATTCATACTGCTTCTCCTCGGTGGCCTTCGCCGCCTCATAGTCCTCCTGCGCCTGCGCGATCTCCGCTTCCTTGTCCTCCAGATCGCTCTCCAGCACCTCGATGTTCAGAAGCGTGTCCGTCAGACTGTCATTTAAGCTGTTGACTTCGCTGCTGAGAGCGCTCTTCTGGCTCTCGAGGCTGCTGATCTTAGACTGCACTTCCTTCAGTTCCTTCTCATTCTGCGATTTCTGACTCTGAATCTTTGAAGACTCGCTGGCCAGCGCCGTCGCTCCGGTCGCCAGCAGGATCCCCGCCAAAACCGCACAGCACGTTTTCTTCCAATTCATTCGTAAAACCTCCGACTATCTATCAGCATAGCATAGCCGGACCGATTTTTCAACCGGGAGATTCGACTCTGATCAGACCCCGTCTACTCCAGCGCAAACGTCACAAACGCCGCCCGCTCCTGCGGGTCCTCCGCCTGTTCCCCGGCCTCACCGAAGGTCATCGCCTCGCTGCCGACTTCTATCTGCGCTTCCTGCGCCGTCCCGTCCGCAAACTGCACCGTGCAGGTGATCGTCACGCCGTCCAGCAGCCGTCCCATGGCTTCCGCCGTCTCCTCCGGCGACGCGTCCTCTCCGAACAAAACCGCCTGCTCCTCCTCCGGGATCGCTTCCGCATTTGCTATATTGATCCAGGTGCGGTCGTCCGACTGCCGGTCAAAGGACATCGTGCAGGAGCGATACAGGCGGATCGCCAGATCTTCCCCGGCGTCTCCGCCGACGATCCCCGTGTTCAGCTCGCCGTCGTACAGCTCGCCGTCCTCAATGATGCTCTGGGAATCCTCCGGCTCGACGACCTGGATCGCCCCCTTGTTCAGCCGGTACGAAACGCTCTCGATCCCCTCTCCCTCACAGATGATCGGCAGAGGAATGCAGTAGCTGACGTTTCCCTCCTCTGTCTCTTCCAGAATCCATGCGTCGGACAGGCCTCCCGTCAGCAGCGGGACCGGCCGGTCCGGCGTAAGCTCCGCCGCCTGCACGCGCAGGGTAAACAGTCGATCTGCCGCCGCCAGCACGGCGTTTTCTCCCTGCTCCGGCCCGGAGAGGGGGCGGAAAATCCCGGTCGCCCCGCAGACGCCGGCCGCCAGCGCGGCGCAGGCGGCGGCCGCGATCATCGGGCGAAGCATCCGCCGCAGTCCCTTCGTCTCCTTTTTCACACGATTTGTCCCCGCGCTTTCCCGGATCCTCGCAAACGCCTCGTCCGCTTTTCTCTGCACGCTCTCCGGTATCTCTGCTTCCTTCGTGAAAATATGCTGTTCAGCCATCTCTTTACCCCTTTCTACCTGCCGTAATATTCCGCCAGCTTTGCTCTCCCCCGCTGCAGCCTTGTCTGCACCGTGCTGCGCGGGATCTTTAAAAGTCTCGCGATCTCGTCCGTCCGGTACCCTCCGCCGTAAAACAGCGTGATGGCGACGCGGTATTTTTCATCCAGCGAACCCAGCGCCTCCTTCAGCTCCAGATTGTACTCGTCGCAGGCCGACGGCTCCGGGTACGGCTCCGGATCCCGGACCGCTCCCCTCCTTTTTCGGATATCATAGCACTTGTTGATCAGGATTCTCGTAAGCCAGGTCCTGAAATATTCCGGCTTTCTGAGCGTGTGCATTTTCTCCCAGCAGGCGAGGATGGCGTCCTGTATGGCGTCGGCTGTATCCTCGTCGTTCATGAGGATCGCCAGCGCGACCCGGTACATCGACTTCATCTGCCTCTGCATCAGCTCGGCAAACGCATCCGGGTCCCTCCCCTTCGCCTGCTCTATTAGTTTTTCCATGTTACTGTCCTGCATCCGTAAAGCTCCTTCCGCGCGCGCCGTTTGATCGCGGAGTCCCACAGGGCGTCCCCTTTGTGTTTCTCTCACATCTATTAGACAGCCTCTGCCCCGCAAAAATCCCGCCGCGTCAAAAAATAGCAGTTACGGTTACTCCCGCAGCTCCACCCGGCTTCCGCCGGTCCGTTCCTTTGTCACAAGGATCTGACGGTCGATGCGATCCTTCAGCTCGCTCACATGGGAGATGATGCCCACGAGGCGGCCTCCGCCCGACAGGCCGGCCAGCGCATCCACGGCCTGCCGCAGCGACTCCTCGTCCAGCGAGCCGAAGCCCTCGTCCACGAACATGGTGTCCAGACGGATGCCGCCCGCCGACGACTGGATCTCGTCGGACAGTCCCAATGCCAGCGACAGCGACGCCTTGAACGCCTCTCCGCCGGACAGCGTCCTGACGCTGCGCTCCGTGCCGTTGTAATGGTCGATCACATTCAGCTCCAGCCCGCTCTGACTCCGGTTGTTGGCCGCGCCTCTGCTGCGCAGCAGCTCGTACTGGCCGCCGGACATGACCATGAACCGCGTATTGGCCCGCGCGAGGATCCGGTCGAAATAGCTCATCTGCACGTATGTCTCCAGCATGACCTTCTCTCTGCCGGACAGACTGCCGCTGACCGTCTGGTGGAGATTGCGGATCATGGAAAGCCGCGTCTCCGCGCGCTCCAGCTCGCCGAGACGTTCCTTCAGTCCCGCAAGGTTTTTCCCGTTGACGCCGATCCTCCGGTCAAGCTCTCCTGCCGCAAGGGAGAGCGCGCTCCTCTGCTCCTCCACTGCGCTTCGCTCCGCCTTCAGCCGCTCCCCGTCCGGCTCCTGCTCCGCCTCCAGCTTTTTCCTCAGAGACTGGATCCTGCCGTCCGCCTCCGTCATCTGTTCGCGCGCCGTCCGGTATTCCTCTTCGGCCTTCGCAAGGGCGCTGGAGAGAGACTCTCTGTTTTTCTGAAGCCGTCCGATCAGAGCCTCCGCCTCGCCCTGGGTGCGGGGAGGCAGGGATCCTTCCGCTGCGGCGGTATCACCCGCGCAAGCCCGCTCCGTTCCTTCAATGCCGTCCGCCTCCGGCAGCCCCGGCCCCTTCCGGAGCCGATCATCCGCGGGCGTTTCCGGACGCCCGGATCCTTCCGCCCCCGCCAGCCCCAGCTCCGCCTCAAGCCGCGCAGCGCGCTCGCGGGCGCTGCGGGCGTTCTCCTCCGCCACGGCCTGCGCCGTCTCGTCTTCGGCAAGCTTTTTCCTGCCCTCTTCCAGATTCCGCTCCTCCTTCGGGATGAGGCGTTCCAGCTCGCGTCTCCGCCCATCCTGTCTGCGCGCTTCCTGAAGTTCCCCGGCAAGCTCGGCCCGACGTGCCTCGCTCTCCGCCCGCGCCTGTGCAAGCCGCCCGGCGATCTCCGGGAAGGCGCACGGCTCTAAAAGCTCCTCCGCCTGCCGCGTAAGCTCCACCTGCCGGGCATTCGCCTTCGCTCCCGCCTGACCCGCGGCCTCGCTCTTTTTCGACGCGTCTTCTGCGGCCCGCTCTGCCGCCTCCCGCTTCCGGTCCAGCTCCTCCCGGCCGGGAGCCTCCTGACAGGGAGCCGCCGGGGCCGGATGCTCCGTGGATCCGCACACCGGACACGGCTCGCCCTCCCGGAGCTCTTCTGCCAATATCCCCGCCTGCCCGTCCAGAAATGCCTTCTGCATCCTCGCGTATTCCTGCCGGAGCGTCTCCGCGCGGCCGGACGCCGCCCGGTATTCCTCCTGCCTCGACAGCTGATCCGCCCGAAGCTTCTCCCACTCTCCGAGCGCTTCCGCCAGTCTGCTCATGCGGCCGGACAGCTCTCCTTGCTCCTTCTTTGCCTGCTCGGCCCGTTCCAGACGAAGCTCCGAGCCGGACAATCCTTTCAATTCCCGGCGGAGCGCCTCCAGCCCCTCCGCCGACGCCTCGATCGCCGTCCGAAGTCCCCCGGTCTTCTGTGCCAGCCTACGCTGTCTCTCGCGGGCCGCTTCGCCCTCCCTCCGGACGTCGTCAAGCTCCCCGTAGCGGGGCAGCAGATTTTTAAGCCGGAACTCCCGCTCCCGGAGCGCTTCCTGCTCCGATTCCCGGGCCTGTTCCCGCGCATATGTCTCCTTCAGCGCCGTCAGCTCTTCCTCCAGTGCTGACCTCAGCTCTGTCTCTTTCGTAAGCTGCTCCCTGTCCTTCTGACGGTCTCCGGCGATCCCCAGAAGCCGGTCGAGGCGCGAAAGCTCCCGATCCAGACGGCCTGTCTCCTCCAGAAGCGCCTCCTTCTCCTCCCGGTCGGCGTCCAGAAGCCTCTGCGCCAGCTCCGCCGTCTCCGCGAACGAAAGCTTCCCTTCCTTCGCCAGCGAAAGCTCCGGCTCCAGCGGCCCGCCCGTCCGGCACTCAAGCCCCTGCACATACTGGCGCGCCCCTTTCTGAAGCTCCCCCCACCGGGAGTACGCCTCGCTGTGCTCCGCCTTCAGCCTTCCCTGGAGCCTCTGGTACGGCTCGGTGCAAAAGATCTGCCGGAAGATCTTCTGGCGCTCCTCCGTGGAGGCGAACAGAAGCTTCCGAAACTCTCCCTGCGCGATCATGGCGATCTGGGAAAACTGCTCCCGATCCACGCCCAGGATCTGCCGGATCTGCGCGTTCACCTCCCGGAGTCCGGATATCGTCCGCCCGTCGGGAAGGAAAAGCTCCGCGTCGGCTTTCTGCGTCGTCGTGCCGCCTCCTCTCTTGGCCGGGCGCTCGTACTCCGGATTGCGCCGGACCGTGTAGCGCTTCCCGCCGTAGCAAAATATCAGCTCTACCTCCGTGGGCGTCTCCGGAGCCGCATATTTGGACCGCAGCATGACCGGCTCCCGGCCGCCGCCGCTGGCCTCCCCGTAGAGCGCGAACGCGATGGCGTCGAAGATCGTCGTCTTGCCCGCCCCGGTGTCCCCGGCGATCAGATAGATCCCTTCGGTTCCAAGCTTTTCCATATCAAGCTCCGTCCGTCCCGCGTAGGGCCCGAACGCGGACATGGTCAGATAGATCGGTCTCATGCGTCTCCCTCCCAGATTTCCCGGATCAGCCCCTGCGCGTACCGTTCCTGCTCTTCGCTCATGGGCCGGTTGTTCTGCTTCTCATAAAATTCTTCCAGAAGCGAGAGCGGCGTCCGTCTCCGGACCTCCCCGCCTCCGTCGAGGACAACGCCCGCCCTCGTCCGCCGGTTGTCGTAATCCAGCTTCATGAGATTCGGATAGACGGCCCGCAGCCGTCCCACCGCGTCGGGCACATCCTCCTCGTCGGTCAGCGTAATATGGAGATAGTCGTCCGTCGCGCTGCCCTCGTAAAATTCCCTTGCCGTCACCTCCATGTACGTCCCCCGGATCTCCCGGAGGTCCCGGCGGGGAACGAGCGGCACCGTCCGGATCGAGACGCTGCCTTTTTCGGCCAGCTCCGCCACCGTCACCGATTTCTCATGCTTCGCCTCGGAAAACGAGTATTTCAGAGGCGTCCCGCAGTAGCGCACCGTGTCCCGCCCCGCGCTCTGGGCTCCGTGGAGATGTCCGAGGGCCACATAGTCGAACCGGTCGAACACCGATACGTCCACCTGGTCGGAGCCGCCCACGCTGATCTCCTCCGAGTCCGTCCGAAGCGCCCCGGCCACAAACTGGTGGGCGATCAGCACGTTGCGCTCCTCCGGTTCCCGCGGCGTCCCCGACAGCGCCAGCCGCAGCGCGTCCGTATAGCTCTCGATCCGCTCCTCCGGAAAATACCGACGCACATGGGCGGGCTTTAAAAAGGGCAGCATATAAATATGGACCGGCCCGTACCCATCCTCCATCGTCGCCGACGTCACCTCTCCCGCATAGACCGGGCAGAGACGGACGCCCTGCCGGTCCATAAGCCGCCCGCCGAACGCGATCCGCTCCGGCGAATCGTGGTTTCCGCTGACGACAAAGATCTCCCTGGCCGCACAGGACAGCTCATAGAGAAAATCGTCAAAGAGACGCACGGCCTCCGCCGACGGCGAGGACTTGTCGTAGACGTCGCCGGCGATCAGCACCGCGTCCGGACGCTCCGCCCTCACGATCCGCAGGATCTGCGTCAAAATATATTCCTGGTCCTCCAGCATGGAAAACTCGTTGACCCGTTTTCCCAGATGGAGATCCGACAAGTGGATCAGCTTCATAGGCTCTCCTTCTCCTTTCCCAAAGCCCGCCGCGCCGCGGGCGTCCTTCCTTGTCAGTCTTCGCCGCTTCCCAGGATCTTCCCGATCCGCTCCCGGGACAGATCCTGCCCGATAACGATCAGCACCTCCTGCCCCGTCCCAATGGGCTTCATGGTCGACTCCCGACGGGTCGCGTTAAACTCCAGCCACCCTTCGCCTTCCTTCAGAAAGCCCTTGATCCGAAGGACAGTTCCGCAGGATGGATCCTCCATCACGCGCCGCGCCGCCTCCCCGATTCGCTCCTTCGTCATGCCCGTCTCCAGAAAACACAGGGAGGAGAAATCCTTCCCCGCGTCCGGCGCCGCCTTTTGGTACGCCTCCATCCGGTATCCCGCCCCAAGGATCCGCTCCATATCCGTCTCCGTCAGGTCGTCCCAGTCCCTGCGCAAAATCTCCTGCCGCGAAAACCGTCTGCCGCATCCGATCGCCTCCAGCGCCCGGTTCAGATGAGCCGCCGTGCGCTCCATCTCCGCTTCCGACGCCTCCTGCGCCTTGCTGAACACCACGCAGCCCGCAGACGCCGCCTCCGAGGCCAGCACCTGATCCGCCTCCGCCGGAAGCTCCTCCTCCAGCCTCGCGTCCACGATCGCGATCACATTTCCGATCTCGTACCAGCGGTCCAGCGGCTCCTCGCACAGAGCGTCGAAAAATTCATCCATATCGAAAATGCCGGACGGCTCTATGAGCACCCGGTCGTAGCCGCACATTCCCATGGAAATGAGCTTTGTCTTAAAGCGTCTCCGGTGCGTCCCGGCGTCGCAGCCGCCGGAGATCATCTCCAGCTCGCAGTTGTCTCCCATCAGCTCCTGCAAGAGCATCATGTCCACGTTCACCGCGCCGAGATCGTTTTCCAGTATGGCGATCCTCTCGCCCCGCCCCGTCAGATACGCAGCGTATTTCCGGATGAACGTGGTCTTTCCGGATCCGAGAAATCCGGTGATCAGATCGATCTTTATCATGATACTGTCTCCTCCCCTCATCATAAACAAACAGCGCAGACCGGAAAATCCGTCTGCGCCGTCTCTCTTTGTTCTGTCCGCAGGTCTCCCCGCTCTTTTCTTCGCAGCCGGATCAAGCCTGTTCGTCCAGCCTGCTCAATTTTGCCGCCTGATCCGCCGCGATGCAGGCGTCGATGATTTCCTGAAGGTCGCCGTCCATGATCTTGTCCAGCTTGTACAGCGTCAGATTGATCCTGTGATCCGTCACTCTTCCCTGCGGGAAGTTGTAGGTGCGGATCTTCTCCGAGCGGTCTCCGGTGCCGATCTGGCTCCTTCTGGCCGCGGCCTCCGCGTCGTGGGCCTTCTGGCACTCGATGTCATACAGCTTCGCGCGGAGCAGGGCGAACGCCTTCGCCTTGTTCTGGAGCTGGGACTTCTCAGTCTGGCTGTATACCACAATCCCCGTGGGATAGTGGGTCAGACGCACGGCGGAATCCGTCGTGTTGACGCACTGGCCGCCGTTTCCGGAGGCGCGCATCACGTCGATGCGGATGTCCTTCTCGTCGATCTGCACGTCCACCTCCTCGGCCTCGGGCATGACCGCCACCGTGATCGTGGACGTGTGGATCCGTCCGCCGGACTCGGTCTCGGGCACGCGCTGTACCCGGTGTACGCCGGACTCATATTTCATCACGGAGTAGGCTCCCTGCCCCGTGATCATAAACGTGACGCTCTTCATGCCGCCGATGCCGATCTCGTCGGCCTCCATGACCTCCACCTTCCACCGTCTGGACTCGGCGTAGTGGACGTACATGCGGTAGATCTCCGCCGCAAAGAGCGCCGCCTCGTCTCCGCCCGCTCCGGCCCGGATCTCGACGATGACGTTCTTGTCGTCGTTGGGGTCCTTCGGAAGCAGGAGCACCTTCAGCTGCTGCTCCAGCTCCGCTACGCGCTTTCTGGCGTCGGACAGCTCCTCCTTGAGCATTTCCCGCATTTCCTCGTCCGTTTCTCCCTCCAGCATGGAAAGACTGTCCTCCACCGTCTCCTGACATTTGCGGTACTCGGTGTAGGCGTCCACCAGCGGCTGAAGATCGGACTGCTCTTTCATCAGCTTCCGGAAGCGGTTCTGGTCGTTGACCACCGACGGCTCCGTCAGCTCGTTGGTGATCTCCTCGAACCGCCTTACCAGATCCTCTAATCTGTCAAACATTCTATTCCTCCATCAAAAACACGTTCACTCTAACATCCCCGGCGCGTCTCTGTCAGTCTTCCGCCATCACGCCGCACACGACCCGGTCAAGGCCCGCCAGATCCTTCACGATCCGCACGTCCCGGAACCGCTCCGCCAGAAGGCCGGACACCGCCTCCGCCTGATCGTATCCGATCTCCAGATACAGCCGCCCTCCCGGCCGGAGGAAGGCCGGGCTCTCCACCGCGATCCTCCGGTAAAAGGAAAGTCCGTCCCCGCCGCCGTCCAGCGCGCATACGGGCTCGTGATCCTTCACTTCCGGCTGGAGGGTCCCGACAACGGCTTCCGGAATGTAGGGCGGATTGGAGACGATCACGTCAAACGCTCCCACTACCGGCCCGAACAGATCTCCCTGCACAAACTCCGCCTCCACGCCGAGCCTGCGCGCATTTCCCCGGGCCGTCTCAAGGGCGGCTCCTGACAGATCCGCCCCGACTCCGGTCAGGCCTCCTCTCTGTCCGTACAGCTTCAGGAGACTGATCAGGATGCAGCCGGATCCGGTGCAGAGATCTAAAATTCTGTCTCCGGGCTTCAGGGTTTTGGAAACCTCCTCCACGAGGATCTCCGTGTCCTGTCTCGGGATCAGCACGTCCGGGCAGACCCGGAACGAAAGCCCCATAAATTCCTGCTCTCCGGTCAGGTACTGGAGCGGCTCCCGAAGGCTTCTCCTCCGGAGCAGCTCCCGGTACCGCTCCTCCTGCTCCAAAGAGACCTTCCTCTCCGGATGCAGGAAATATTCGTTTCTCGTACAGCCGGTCACATGCTCCAGCAGGTACCATGCGTCCAGCTCCCACTCCGGAACTCCCGCACGCCGGAGCGTCTCCTTTCCGCCGCGCAGAAGCTCTCCTGCCGTCACTGTCCGCGCTCCTCTTCCGGAGCGGACGGCTCCGCCTCTGTCAGCGCTTCGGCGGTCTCCTCCTGCTCCCCGTCCGCGTCGCTCTGCGGATACCCCTGGAACGCTCTCCAGTCAAAAACCGCCTCCACCGCCGCGATGGCCACCTCGATCATCTCGTCGTCCGGCTCCTTCGTAGTCAGCTTCTGCATCCCCTTTCCCGGCAGGCTTAAGATCCTAAGCAGCAGATTGTCGCTGCTTCCGGCCAGCCGGATGAACTCGTAGGACACGCCCGCGATGACCGGGATCAGCAGGATGCGGACCGCCACGCGCATGGCGGGAGATTCCACACGGATGAAAATAAAGAAAATGATGCTGATCACCATGACAATGAACAGAAAGCTTGTGCCACAGCGGGCGTGATAGCGGGAGCTTTTGCGGACGTTTCTCACGTTCAGCTCCCGTCCGCGCTCCACGCAGTTGATGCATTTATGCTCCGCCCCGTGATACATGTACGTCCTGCGGATATCCTTCATGGACGAGATCAGCACCACGTAGAGCGTGAAGATCCCCAGACGGATCACGCCCTCCAGGACGGCCAGCAGGGTGTTGGATACAATGTAATTTCGGAAAAAACCGGACAGGAAATAAGGAAGCAGCATGAAGATCACCACCGCCATCAGGATGGAGAACGCCACCGTACAGCCCATGACGACCTTTTCCGCCTTCTCGCCCAGCGTCTTTCGCAGAAACGTCTCCAGCTTTCCCGGTTCCTGCTCCTGCTCGTCCTCGTAAAAGCCTGCGGAGTAGGAGAGGGTCTGCATCCCCAGCACCAGCGAATCCACAAAGTTCACCACGCCGCGGACCAGCGGGAGCTTCGCCCACGCCCTGCCTGCGGCGATCCCTCTGTATTCGCCGGTCTTCACCTCGATCTCTCCGTCCGGCCGCCGCACGGCCACGGAGTAACGCGTCTTATTCTTCATCATGATGCCTTCCAGCACCGCCTGACCGCCTATGCCTGATGGTTTCATTGGGTTCCTCCTTGCTGCACGCTTCTGCGGGCTGCGCCCTATAGCAATGCCACCGTGACCGTTCAGCCCGCGCCATTCGCAAAGCCGCGCTGTCGCGCTCCCCGCCGCTTCGCGGCTATCTTTGCTCATGATCCGGCGCTCCCTCAGCCGAAAGCAACAGACCAAAATTCGTGCAAGCACGATTTTGTCCCGCTGCTCCCGGCTGGCTGAACTGTTACACAAAAACAGGTTGAGATTATGATTAACCCCAACCTTTTTTTCCGACAAGCTTATTTGCCGATCCCATATTTACGATTGAACTTATCAATACGTCCGCGGGCTGCCGCTACTTTCTGCTGTCCGGTGTAGAATGAATGGCACTTGGAACAGATCTCTACGTGGATGTCAGATTTGGTGGAGCCGGTCACAAATGTGTTGCCGCAGTTGCAGGTCACAGTTGCCTGATAGTACTCCGGATGGATTCCTTCTCTCATATTTAATTCACCTCTCTTATTTTTCGTGAACTTCCGGCTGGACGCCGATTCCCGGCCAATGCCGCTCCGATAATTCCACGGCAAGCTATCCCGGGCTAACTCCGCAAGTCCCTGCGGTTCTCGGCCTTTGGGCCGTTTCCATTAGCTTTATGATTATAGCACAGCGCCCCTGCGGATGCAAGGATTTTTAGAAAAATCTCGTCCGCTTGACGTTCTGCACAAACTCCTCGTTGTTTTTCGTCCTCGAGAAGAGGTTCAGGATCGTCTCCACCGCGTCGTCGGCCTTCATGCCGTTGAGCGCCTTGCGGATATTGTCCATGGCCTGACGCTCGTCCTCGTTGAGGAGAAGGTCTTCTCTTCTCGTGCCGGACTTGGGGATGTCGATGGCCGGGAACACCCGCTTCTCGGACAGCTTCCGGTCGAGCACCAGCTCCATGTTGCCGGTACTCTTGAACTCCTCGTAGACCACGTCGTCCATCTTGCTTCCGGTGTCCACAAGGGCCGTGGCCAGGATCGTGAGGCTTCCGCCCTCTCTCATGTTTCTGGCCGCTCCGAAGAAACGCTTCGGCATATGAAGGGCCGCCGGATCGAGACCTCCGGACAGGGTGCGTCCGCTGGGCGGCACGATCAGGTTGTACGCCCGGGCCAGACGGGTGATGCTGTCCAGCAGGATCGCCACGTCCCAGCCGGCCTCCACCAGACGCTTCGCGCGCTCGATGACCATCTCGGACACTCTCTTGTGGCGCTCCGCCAGCTCGTCGAAGGTGGACCACACGACCTCCACATTTTTGCCCTCGATGGCCTCCTTGACGTCCGTAACCTCCTCGGGGCGCTCGTCGATCAGCAGGATGATCAGGTACATCTCCGGATTGTTCTGGGTGATGGATTTTGCCACGTCTTTGAGAAGCGTCGTCTTTCCTGCCTTGGGCGGGGAGACGATCATGCCTCTTTGCCCCTTGCCGATCGGAGCGATCTCGTCCATGATCCGGACCGCCATACTGCCGCCCGCGCGCTCCATGCGGATGCGCTCGTTGGGGAAGATGGGCGTCAGATCCTCAAAGTTGGGTCTTCTCGCATTGACGTCCGGGGCAAGGCCGTTGACGCTCTTCAGATACAGAAGGGCGCTGAACTTCTCCTTCTCGGTCTTGACCTTGGTGTTTCCCATGAGAATATCTCCGGTCTTCAGGCTGAAGCGGCGGATCTGCGCCGGCGACACATACACGTCGTTCTCCCCGGGCAGATAGTGGTCGCTGCGGATGAATCCGAACCCGTCCGCCATCACCTCCAGCACGCCGGTGACCGTCTGCCCGCTGTCAAGCTGCTCCATATCCGATACGCTTCTTCCGCTCTCCGCCGCCTGCGTCTTCACCGTCTCCGCCGTGGACGCTCTCTCGTCCTCCGCCAGCATCGCCTGGATCACCGCTTCCTTCCGCATGGTGGACGTTCCCCTGATCCCTCTGCTTTTGGCCACATCTCTCAAAACCGCAAGCGAAAGAGACTCATACTTTTCCTTCATATTTCCTGCCATATAATCCTCCTGTAAATTTGTCTGTCTGTTGTCTTTATCCTCTATCTTCTTTTGGGAAAGTTTCCGCCAGATGCAGCGGATTCACTGTAAGGAATCTTTCCGCCGGAGCATTCGATCTGCCTCTCTCCGGCACTGTCCTTAGTATACTATCTTTCACCGCAAATGAAAAGGGAAACTTTTCCGAAATCATTGATTTTTATTTTTTCCTATGTTACCCTCAGTGGATAAGGGACGGATTTTTTGTCCACCGGGAGTAAACTCCAAAGGACAACGCAGGGCGTCCGCGCCGCTTCCTCCCGTAAATTTGAACTGAGACGAAGCACGGCCCGTCTTCCGCAGCGAAGCCGGGACCGTCAGGTTACGAGCATGCGATCATGGAACGACAAGCCTTATCATTCTCTGGATTATGAGATGAAACAACGGTTCGGGGAAAAGGTCTACCGGCTGGCCCTGAACGGCGGAATGACCTGCCCCAACCGGGACGGACGGGTCGGCACGGGCGGCTGCATCTTCTGCAGCGGCGGCGGTTCCGGCGAATTTGCGGCCGATCCCGCTCTCTCCGTGAGGGAGCAGATCGAGTCCGGGAAGCGTCTTCTCTCCGCCAAACGGCCCGTCCGGAAATACATCGCCTATTTTCAGGCGTTCACCAACACTTACGCTCCGGTGGAGTACCTGCGGCCGCTGTTTACGGAGGCCGTCTCTCACCCGGAGACCGCCGTTCTCTCCGTGGCCACGCGGCCCGATTGTCTGCCGGAGCCGGTGACCGCGCTTTTGTCAGAGCTGAACCGCATAAAGCCGGTCTGGGTGGAGCTCGGACTTCAGACCATGCACGAGGACACGGCCGCCTCTATCCGGCGCGGGTATCCGCTCCCGGTGTTCGAGGACGCCGTGCGTCGGCTGCGCGCGGAAGGGCTGGAGGTGATCGTCCACGTGATCCTCGGACTCCCGGGCGAGGACCGCGGCCGGATGCTGGAGACGATCCGGTATCTCAGCTCCTGCGATATTCAGGGCATAAAGCTTCAGCTTCTGCATATTTTGAAGGGGACGGAGCTGGCGCGCCGCTATGAGACCGATCCGTTTCCGGTCTTTACGATGGAGGAGTATGTCCGTCTGATCCCCTCATGCGTGGAGCTCCTGCACCCGGACATCGTCGTCCACCGGCTCACCGGGGACGGCCCGAAAGACCTTTTGATCGAGCCGAAATGGAGCCTTGCCAAGCGCACGGTGCTCAATTCCATTCATCAGGAGTTTCGCCGCCGCGATACGTGGCAGGGCAAGCGCTGCAACAGTTCAGCCAGCCTGGAGTGACAGGCCGGAATCGTCAGCAAACTACAAAACGAAAGGAAGGAGATCCAATATGGCTGATACTCTGAGTTTATACAAGCTCATCATACTGAAGATGCTGGAACAGGTGGAAGCTCCCCTGACCAACTCCCAGATTTCAGAATTTATTCTCGAAAAAGAATATACGAATTATTTCACGGTCCAGCAGGCGCTCTCCGAGATGGAGGAGACGGGTCTGGTCACCGTCACCGCCAGCCGCAACAGCTCTCTGTACCATATCACAGACTCCGGCCGCAGCACGCTGGAATTTTTCGGCGACAAGATCTCCGACGCGATCCTGTCGGACATCCGGGGATATCTGGAGGAGCACCGGATCTCCATCCGCAATTCCCTCGCCACCACCGCCGAATATTTTCCCGGCAGCAGCGGCGACTATGTGGTGCGCTGCCGCGTGAGGGAACAGAACTCGACGCTCATCGAGCTGACCTTTCAGGTCCCGTCGGAAAAGCAGGCCGAATCCGCCTGCAGTCACTGGCCGTCCAAAAGCCAGGCCATCTACGCGCATCTTATGAAGGAGCTGCTGTAAAGCGGCTCCTTTCCCGTATACGTCTCAGTCCGGCCCTCTGCGCAGCGTATGGATGTCCTGCCGCAGCTCCTTCGCGCTCCGGATCACATGGTCGAACGCTCCGGCCTCGTAGAGCTTCAGCACGATCAGCCCGACCGGCACGGCCACGATCATCCCCACCAGCCCGGCGGCCCGCCAGCCGATGAACAAAAACAAAAGCGTCGTCAGCGTGTCCATGCCGATGCTGTCGCCCACCATTTTCGGCTGGATCAGCTGTCTGGTCACCTGCGTCACGGCGTAGAGCACCAGAAGCGCCGCCGCCAGCGGAACCCGGCCGCACAGCAGCAGATACACTGCCCACGGGATCAGCACCGTACCGGTCCCCAGCATAGGCAGAAAATCGAGGAACGACACCAGCAGAGCGAGAAAGAACGCGTAGCCGATCCTGAGAAACAAAAATCCCGCCAGCAGGATCGCGAACACCACGAACATGATCTTGAACTGCGCGCGGAAATATCCGACCACCGCGTACTTCATCCGATCCCACACCAGCTTCATCTGTTCCTTCGTCTCGTGCGGGATGATCTCCGACACGGCTTTGTGGATCCGATCCTGCTGCGCGATAAAAAAGTAGGAAAACAGCAGGATGAATAGAAACGACACCAGCATGGACGGGATATTTTTCGCCGCGTTCCCCGCGGCTCCCACCGTGACGCCTCCGAGGCTCCCGGCCAGCGTTCCCATTCCGGACGTCAGGCCCGAGACGAGCTCCTGGATCTGCCGGCTCATCTCCGGCGACATTTTCGCAGCCGCCGCCTGCAGGTTTTCCCCGATCTGCGTCAGGCTGGACTCCAGCGTCCGGAAATATTCCGGAAAATTTTCCAGAAGCGCTCCGGCCTCCCGGACGATCCACACGGACGCATAGTAGCAGCCCAGCACGATCAGCAGGATGACGCCGACGATGATGCCCACCGAGCTGTGTCTGCGGACGATGTGCAGATGCTTCTCCAGAAAACGCACCAGCGGGTTTGCGATCTGCGCGATCACCCAGCCGGCCAGCGCCGGCATAAAGAAACGGGCCAGCGCAGGCCCCGCCAGCACGAGCAGCAAAAGCTCCGCCGAAAAAATCCCCAGATTCAAAGTATTTCTTCTGATCCGCCTTCCGATCTCCTCTCCCCCGGCTCTTCCGCGCGGTTCCTCACTCATATCAGTTTTCCTCCGAAGACTCCTCTTCTTTCGTCTTCCCGCCTGTCAGCTCTTCGATCACGCTCCATATCTCGTCCCGGCCCTGTTTGGTCTCCGCCGAGAACGGGATCAGGCGGGAGCCCGGCAGAAGCCCCAGACCGTCTCTCACGATCCGGATCTGCTTCTGGATCTGGCTTCTCTTGATCTTGTCCAGTTTTGTGGCGATGATGATGGGCTCGTAGCCCTGATGGACGATCCACTCGTACATGGTCCTGTCGTTGGCCGACGGCTCGTGCCGGATGTCGATCAGGAGAAAGACGGCTCTGAGCTGTCTCGAGGTGTGCAGATACCGCTCGATCATGCGGCCCCATTTCTCCTTGATCTCCGTGCTGACTCTGGCGTAGCCGTAGCCCGGAAGGTCCACCAGATACAGCTCCTGATTGACCCTGTAAAAATTGATGGTCTGCGTTTTGCCCGGCTGGGACGAGGTGCGCGCCAGCGACCTCCTGTTCAGAAGCCCGTTGATCAGCGAGGATTTCCCCACGTTGGATTTCCCCGCAAACGCCACCTCCGGAAACAGATTGTCCGGAAGCCTGCTGGTGATCCCGCACACCGTCTCCAGCTCTGCCTGTTTTATGATCATAATGTCTCTCCTCTACTGCGCGAACGCGTGGCTCAGCACCTCGTCCATCGTGCCCGCGTAGACCAGATCGAGCCCTCCTGTGATCTCTCTGGACAGCTCCTCCACATCCCTGCGGTTTTTCTCCGGCACGATCACCGTCTTCATCCCCGCGCTCTTGGCGGCCAGAAGCTTCTCCTTCAGCCCGCCGATGGGCAGCACCCTGCCGCGGAGCGTGATCTCTCCGGTCATGGCCACGTCCGCCCGCACCGGCTTATCCAGCATGGCCGACAGCATGGCCGTCGCCATCGTGATCCCGGCGGACGGCCCGTCCTTGGGCACGGCTCCCTCCGGAATGTGGATGTGGATGTCGTGCTCCTGAAAATACTCCCGGTTCAGCCCGAAATCCCCGCTGATGGATCTTATGTAGCTGATGCCCGCTTTGGCGGATTCCTGCATCACGTCCCCCAGCTGGCCGGTCAGCTCAAACTTTCCTTTGCCGGGCATCAGGTTCACCTCGATCTCCAGCGTATCTCCGCCCACGCTGGTCCACGCCAGCCCTCTGACGATGCCGACCTCGTCCTTTTCGGACTTCTGGCGGTATTCATAGATGGTCTTTCCGAGATATTTTTCCAGATTCCGCTCGGTAATATGTACCTGCGCGCAGTTTTTCTCCAGAATCTCCCGGTCCGCCTTGCGGCACAGGGCCGCCAGCTTTCTCTCCAGCGCGCGCACGCCGGCCTCCCGGGTGTACTGATGGATGATCCGCTCCATGGCCCTGTCGCTGATCTGGAACCTTGCCCTGTCCAGACCGTGACGCTCCATCTGCCTCGGCAGCAGATGATCCTTGGCGATGTGCAGCTTCTCATTCTCCGTATAGCCGCTCACCTCGATCACCTCCATGCGGTCCAGCAGAGGCCGCGGGATCGTGCTGATATCGTTTGCGGTGCACAAAAACATGACCTCGGACAGGTCCACCGGAAGCTCCACGTAGTGATCCCGGAAGCGGACGTTCTGCTCGCTGTCCAGCACCTCCAGAAGCGCCGAGAACGTGTCTCCCCGGTGATCGCTGCTGACCTTGTCGATCTCGTCCAGCACCATGAGCGGGTTTTTCACCCCCGCCTGACGGACGCCGTCCACGATCCGTCCCGGCATGGCGCCGATGTAGGTCCTTCTGTGTCCCCGGATCTCCGCCTCGTCGTGCACGCCTCCCAGACAGATCCGTATGTACTTTTTGTTGAGGGCTCCCGCGATGGACCGGGCCACCGACGTCTTGCCCGTGCCGGGCGGCCCCACCAGACAGAGGATCGGGCTTTCTCTGGCGTCCAGCATCTTGCGGACCGCGAGAAATTCCAGGATCCGTTCCTTCACCTTCTCAAGCCCGTAATGCTCTCTCTCGAGGATTTCCTTCGCCTCGGCCAGATCCAGACGGTCTTCGCTCTTTTTGTCCCACGGAAGCTCCAGCAGCGTCTCGATATATCCGCGGATCACCGACGCCTCCGCCGAATTCATCCCCGCGTTCAGGAAGCGCTGGATCTCCTTCTCGATCTTCTCCTTCACCTCGTCGGACGCCTCCAGCCCCCGCACCGCGTCCCGGAAAGCGGCCGCCTCGGCGGCGGGCCCGTCGTCTCCCAGTTCCTCCCGGATCGCCTTCATCTGCTCCCGGAGGATGTATTCCTTCTGCTGCTTGTCCACCCGCGCCTTCACCTTTTCCTGAAGGCCCCGGCGGAACCGCTCGATCTCGATCTCGTTGTTCAGCGTGATGCAAAGCGCCTCGT
>JAUNHB010000046.1 GCA_030524125.1 Eubacteriales bacterium
CAACAGCTGAATCAGCGCGTAGCACTGGAAGGAGTTGATCGTCGTGATCACCAGGATATACAGAGTGGTCGGCATGATGGACGGCCATTTTACCTTCCAGAAGGACTGAAGCTTCGTGGCTCCGTCCACCTCGGAGGCTTCCACCAGCGTCGTGTCCACGTTTCCAAGAGCCGCCACGTAGAGCACGATGGGCTGTCCGATGGAGGTCGTGAACAGGATCAGGATAATACAGGCAAGAGCCGTCCGCTCGTCGCCCAGCCAGTTGATATTTTCGTCGATGACGCCCACGCCGTTCAGGACATAGTTGAACAGGCCCGTGTACTTGTTGAACATCCATTTCCAGACGACCGACACGGCCACCGTACCGGTCACGACCGGCAGATAGAAAACACATCTGTAAAACGCTCTGGAAAACGCGTTCATCTTATAGATCGCCGCCGCTACCCACAGCGAAAACGCGGTGACGGTCGGCACCGCCACGACGACGATAATCACCGTATTGACCAGCGCTTTCCTGAAAATAGCGTCGTTGAACATTTCTATGTAGTTCTGCAGTCCCACGAACGAAAAATCGTTCATCGTATAGTTAAAAAAGCTGTAGAATAAGCACAGAAACATCGGAACAATGACAAAACCCAGAAAGAAGATCATAGCCGGGAGGAGAAACAGGTATGCAGCCTTCGTTTCTCTCCAGACCAGGACACGGTTTCGTCTCAAAGAATTGTTCTTCCCCATCATTCTTTTCCTTTCTTCCCCGCCTTTGAAAAAGCACCCACCTCATAAAAGGCAGGTGCTTTTATCGATCAGTTATGTCCGTTTAGTTGGAAGCAGCCGCCGTGGCCGTGTTGCAGTTCTCTGCGTACTGGTCTGCCTCAGCCTGAATGTCGTCGGACTTCTCCACTCTCTGAAGAAGGTTCCACCACTCGGTTCTCTGCTCGGTCCAGCCCGGAGTCACGTTGTAGTAGTCGCCCAGCCACTTCTGGAAGCTTGCGTAGGTCGCCATTCTCTCCTCGTCCTCGGTTCCCGCATACGGATTGCCGAAGGAGGATCTGACCGGGAAGAAGCCGGTAGCCTTTACAGACTCGATGCCCTGCGTCTCGTCGTCGCAGATAAACTCGATGAACAGCTTGGAAGCCGCGATCTTGGCTGCGTCGCCGTTGTCAAAGATACCAAAGCCCCAGATACCGCCGCAAAGCTCGGGCACTCCGTCGTCAGACGGGAACGCTACCGGGTACGGGGTAAATGCGGTCTGCGCCGCGTAGGTCAGCTGGTTCGCCGCGTTCCAGCAGAAGCTCATGGCCAGCGTCTCGTTTGCGAAAAGCTGGATCTCGTCAGACGCCTGGATACCTGCGTCGAAAGAGAGAAGTCCTGCGTCCGCCCAGTCGCGAAGCTGCTGAAGTCCCTGTACGCCTGCCTCGCTGTTCATGGTCCACTCGGTGTGATCCGCGTTCGTGAACTCTGCTCCGTAAAGATTCATGGCCAGCGCGCGCGTTCCCTGGTCGCCGCCCTGTCCGCCGCAGTAGACAACGCCCGTGTTGGTGTGGCCGTAATCTACAAGAGCCTGCAGAGCCTTCTCAAAGTTCTCGGTGGTCCAGGTGCGGTCCTCGTTGATGTACTGAAGGGCGTCAGCCGCCTCGAACAGCTCGTAGTTGATCGCCATCGTGTGGGTCGTCATAACGAACGGATACTCGTAGAAGACGCCTTCCGGGCTCTGGCATGCCGCCACGACCGCCTCGCTGGTCGCGGAGATGTCCGCCAGCGCTTCCTCGTCCCAGAGGTCGGCCAGATCGACCATCTTGCCCTTGGCTCCCCAGTTGCTCACGAGACGCTCCGGTCCCTCGAGCACCATATCCGGCGTCGTGCCCGCCTCGATGGCGGCCGTCACCTGATCGTCTCCGGACGTGTAGTCCAGATACTCCACCGTCACGTTGATGTCCGGATAAACCGCATTGAAAGCGGTGATAAAGCCGTTCACAGTCTCAGCATCCCCGAACTTTCCTACCGGATAAGTCCATAAAGTAATGTCGGCTGCAGTCGCGTCCGCGCTGTCGCCGGCTGCCGGTTCCTCTGCCGTCGCTTCCTCATCTGTCGTCGTGGACGACGTGTCCGCCGGTGCGTCTGTGCCCCCGCATGCCGTCATGGAAAATACCATCGCGCCGGTCAGAAGCAATGCCAGTAACTTTTTCATTGTTCTTGTCCTCCTTTTTGGTTTTCGAACTTGTTGTGTTCACAGTGTATATAATTTATTTGCCTTTGTCAATAGTTTTTGTCCAATTTACGCAATTTTGGAATAAATTTTCTTTTTGAAATTATTTTTGAAAAAAATTTCCCCTCGCAAATAATGACATTTTCATAGTTCCATGTTATAATGAAGCCATCTTTTCCGCGGCGGTCAACGCCCGGCCGACAAATCCTGTGCCCCGCGGCTCTGCAGAAGAGCTCGCCGCGGACGCACGCCAACACAAAGAAAGGGAGTATCACCATGAAAAAACCATTGAAGGAAGTCCTCGAGCTTGTCAAAGGAAGCATCATCGTCTCCTGTCAGGCCCTGCCCGACGAACCGCTGTACTGCGAAGAGATGTCCCTGATGCCTTTTATGGCGGAAGCGGCCCGCCAGGCGGGGAGCAAATGCATCCGCACGAGCAGCATCCGCGACGTGGTCGAGATCAAGAAAAAGACGGGGCTTCCCGTCATTGGTCTCATAAAGCGCCGCATCGAGGGCTACGAAACCTACATTACCCCCACGATGGAGGAGATCGACGCGCTCGTGGCGTCGGACTCCGACGTCATCGCGCTGGACTGCACCTTTATGAAGCGCGGCAACGGACAGACGATCAACGAATATCTGAAGGAGATCCGTGAAAAGTATCCGGACATCGCGCTGATGGCCGATATTTCCACCTTCGAGGAGGGCGTCAACGCATGGGAGTGCGGCGTGGACATCGTCGGCACCACCATGAGCGGCTACACGCCCCACTCTGTGAAGACGGAAGGCCCCAACTACGAGCTGGTGTCGGAGCTGGTCAAAGCCGTCCCGATCCCGGTCATCGCCGAGGGGCGGATCCACCGTCCGGATCAGGCAAAGAAGATGCTGGAGCTTGGCGCGCACGCCGTCGTCGTGGGCGGCGCCATCACCCGTCCTCTGGAGATCGCCCAGCGTTTCTATCAGGGTATCTTATAATAGAAGAAAGGCGTACGCTATGATTTATGACAAACTGGAACGGATCGGGCTCTACCGGGGGATGGACCGGTCTTTAGACGCCGCCATCGACTTTCTGCTCTCCCACGATCTTCATGCGCTCCCCCTGGGGCGCACGGAGATCCTGGGCGACCGCGTGTTTCTGAACAAGATGGAGGCGAACGCATCCCCGGCAGAGGGACGCCCATTCGAGGTGCACCGACGGTACGCGGACATCCAGATCGACGTCTCCGGCTCGGAGCGCGTGGACACCGGGGAGCTTTCTGACTTTCACTGTCCGGATTTTTCGGAGGAAAAGGACATTGGCTTCGGAGACTGCGCCGTCTGCGCCTCCTGCGTCCTGCGCCCCGGCGACTTTACCGTCTGTCTGGCAGGCGAGCCCCACAAGCCCGGCATCTGCACCGGCGCGGACACCGCCCTCGTAAAATGCGTCGTGAAAGTCGCTATGGAGGATCGCTTATGAAAACACTGGTATTCGATATCGGCGGCACTTCGATCAAATACGGTTCCTGCATCGATGGAACGCTGTCGGAGGTGAAGGAGACGCCCACGGAGGCCAAAAAAGGAGGGCGTCACATCATGGAGACGGTCGCCTCCCTGATCACCCGGGAGCAGGGCTATGACGCCATCGGCATCAGCACCGCCGGGCAGGTGGACGCCTCCGCCGGGACTATCATCTACGCCAACAGCAACATCCCCGCCTACACAGGGACGAGGATCAAAGAAGAGCTGGAGGGACAGTTCCATGTGCCGGTGGCGGTGGAAAACGACGTGAACGCCGCCGCCATGGGAGAGGCCGTCTGCGGAGCCGGACGGGACTGTCCTGATTTTCTGTGTCTGACCTACGGCACCGGCGTGGGCGGAGCCATCGTCCTGAACGGCGAGATCTTCCACGGCTCCAGCTTTTCCGCCGCGGAGTTCGGCGCCATCGTCACCCACAGCGAGGAAAAGCTCCGGCAGAAGGACTTTTTCGACGGCTGCTACGAGCGCTACGCCTCCACCACCGCTCTGGTACAGCGGGCCGTGGCTCTCGATCCGTCGCTGGACAGCGGACGAAAGATTTTTGAAAATCTGCACCGCCCCGAGGTAGCCGGGATCCTGGACGGATGGGTGGACGAGATCCTGCTGGGCCTCTCCTCTCTGATCCATATTTTCAATCCCTCCTGCGTGATCCTGGGAGGCGGCGTCATGGCGCAGCCCCTCATCCTCGAGATGATCCGGGCGCGGATCGGGCGCTTCGTCATGCCAAGCTTCGCCCACGTATCCATCCGGACGGCGTCCCTTGGCAACACCGCGGGACTTCTCGGCGCGGACTGTCTGGCGTCCAGACTTATCAGAAATGAGCAAAAGGAGCATGAGAAAACGACATGAACGACATTAAGACTATCGTGTGCTTCGGAGACTCCAACACACACGGCTACAATTCCCGGACCATGGGACGGTTCACCAGAGAGGAGCGCTGGACCGCTCTTTTGCAGCGGCAGCTCGGCGCGGGCTACGACGTGAAGGAGGAGGGGCTGAGCGGACGCACGACCGTGTTTGACGACCCTCTCCACGAGGGCTTAAGCGGCCTGTCCTACCTCTATCCCTGCCTGATGAGCCACGAGCCTGTGGATCTTCTGATCGTCATGCTGGGGACCAACGACGTCAAGCAGCGCTTCGGAGCCACGCCCCAGAATATCGCGGTGGGCATGGAGCGGCTGATCCGCAAGGCCCAGAGCACGACGGAGGCATGGTCCGGACAGCCGAACATCCTCCTGATCGCGCCGCCTCCCATCGAACCGGGCTACGGCACGACCTTTGTGAGCGGCGAGATGGGCGATCTCTGCGTGGAAAAATCCCGCGCGCTCGCTCCTCTCTTTGAGGAAGCGGCCGGACGCCTTGGCTGCCGCTTCCTGGACGCCGCTTCCATCGAAGGGATCGGCATGTACCCTTACGACTACATGCACCTGAGCCTGGACGCCCACCGGGCGCTGGCCGGGCATCTGGCGCGCCTGATCCCCACTCTGCTTTGACAGGGCGACAACGCTTTTTTCGCCGCAGGGCCGATCTTTCCCTATCCGCTCCCCCTTTCCCCATATCATTCAAAAAAGCCTCTGAAAACCAGAGGCTTTTTCATACGCAACAGTTCAGCCCGCGCCATTCGCAAAGCCGCGCCGACGCGCTCTCCGCCGCTTACGCGGCTATCTTTGCTCATGATCCGGCGCTCCCTCAGCCGAAAACAGCGGGACAAAATTCGTGCAAGCACGATTTTGTCCCGCTGCTCCCGGCTGGCTGAACTTTCATAAAACAAATGCGGAAGAAGGGACTTGAACCCTCACGAGCGTAACGCTCACAAGAACCTGAATCTTGCTCGTCTGCCAATTCCGACACTTCCGCATCACGAATGCTATCATACCGCAAATTGAAGGAAATGTCAAATATTTTTGAAATGTATTTGAAAAAAAGCTTTCCGTAGATTCTAATTAGACCCGGTTTCAAAGTATCATTTAATGAGACACCTCGTTTTTGAAAGGAAGGTAAAACTATGGATTATCATGCACTGGGAAAAAGGATTCGCGAAGAACGTCTGCGATTAAATCTTACTCAAGAAAAGCTGGCTGAGGAGGTCGGAGTATCCACTGCGTACATCGGCCAGATCGAGCGCGGAGAGAGGAGCCTGACGCTGGACAAGCTTGTGAAGGTCGTGAACCGACTCGGAGTCACCATCGACTTTCTTCTTTCGGACTATGTCATCGCCACCGACGACACCAGCATCAATCTTCTGATCCAGCTGATGCACGACCGCACGGCGGAGGAGAAGACGCTGGCGATCAATCTTTTAAAGGTCCTGTTCGCCGGAAAGTAGTGCCGCAGACCGTGAAATCGACAACGCAGAACACCGCGGAACCGATACGGGAATAAGCTCCCTCCGTATCCTGTTCCGCGGTGTTTTTCTGTCAGAAGTACACCAGCTCTTCCGCCGGCTTTTCGGCGCTCCTGATGTTGGTCGCCTGAAGCACGAGCCCTTCCTCGCCGCTGTATTCCGCCCTCTTTTCCACATGGGCCTTTGCGGTGACCTCCACCCACTTTCTCGCCTTCAGCCGGTCCACATAGGACGACTTGCACAAAAATCCGATGAACGCCGTGTCGTCGGCGCAGCAGGTCATGGCCATGCGCCCCGGCACAAAATATCCCTTCGGCAGCCTGCCTCCCGTATAGGCCATCGCTTTAAAGCGCATAGTCTTTCCGTCGTATTTCTCCGGATGATCCATGGCGTCGATGTACCAGATCCCGTAATCCACGTCGCCGATCTCGATCACATCCGCGTTCAGATCGAAGGGCATCTCCTCCTCAAATTCCAGCTGGCTTCCGTCCTCCTTCTCGAACACGACCTGCGCCTTCGGATTGACGGCGCGCATATTTCTCTTGTAGGTCGCCGCGGGCGTGCTCTCCTCGCTGCGGTTGAAAATGATCAGGTCCGAATCCTTCGCCATCTCCATGAAGAGCGACTTCATGTTTTTCAGATAAACGTCAAAGGTGGACGCGTCCACGACCGTGATGACCTGCGCCACGAACCAGCCCTTGGGCATGTACATGTCGCGCAGATAATCCAGCCCCCACATGCAGTTGTACTCCACCACGATCTGTGTCGGCTTGTATTTCTTCTGGCACTCCTCCAGAAACATTTCATTGAGCTCCGCCTTGTCCTCCAGCACGACCAGCGTCGTATTGGTCTTCTCAAGGACGTCCTCGTCGTATTCCTCGATCCCCTCCTCGCAGGCGATGACCAGATTGCGCTCGCCGCCGGAGAAATAGTCGTCCGACAGCGTCTCCAGCACAAACTGCGTCTTGCCGCTCTCCAGAAATCCGTGTACGACAAATACAGGAATTTTCGCCATATCCGCCACCTCTCTTACGCCAGGCCGAACAGCTTCGCCAGCTCGCTCTCGTCCAGATGGGAGCCGATCACGCACAGACGGCCCGTGTAGTCCGCGTCGCCGCGGCGGATCTCGAACTCCTCCGGAACCATGTCAAAGTGAAGCCACGTCCCGTCGGTGCACGGAAGGATCCCCTTCGCCCGCAGGATGATGCCGCACTCGTCGTCACCGGACAGCTTTTCGAGAATGCCCCGCAGCTGCTCCTCCGTGTACGGATGGGGCGTCTCCCGTCCCCAGCTTGAGAACACCTCGTCCGCATGATGATGGTGATGGCCGTGCTCGTGGTCGTGGCAGCCGCATGTGCAGTCCGGGCCGTGGTCGTGGTCGTGCTCATGTCCGTGATCATGGTCGTGGTGATGCTCATGGTCGTGGTCGTGGCAGCCGCATGTGCAGTCCGGACCGTGGTCGTGATCGTGGTGATGCTCATGCGCTTCCTTCAGATGCTCCAGCTCCTCCTTCATGATCAGGTCCTGATGCTCCATGGCTGCCAGGATCTGTTCGCCCTTCAGCTCGTCCCAGGGCGTCGTGATGATGGCGGCCTTCGGGTTTTTCTCCCGGAGCATGGCCACGCACGCGTCCAGCTTGTCCGCGGACATCTTCTGCGTCCGGCTGATGACGATGGTTCCGGCGTTCTCCACCTGATTGTTGAAAAATTCGCCGAAGTTCTTCATATACATCCGGCACTTCTGCCCGTCCACCACGGTGACGGAGCTGTTGAGCTCCACCGGCTCGTGGGCGGCCACGTCCGCCACGGCCTTCGTCACGTCCGACAGCTTGCCCACGCCCGACGGCTCGATGAGGATCCGGTCCGGAGCGTATGTCTCGATGACCTGCTTTAAGGCCGCGCCGAAATCTCCCACGAGAGAGCAGCAGATGCAGCCGGAGTTCATCTCGGTGATCTGTACGCCGGCTTCCTTCAGAAAGCCTCCGTCGATGCCGATCTCGCCGAACTCATTTTCGATCAGGACGATCTTCTCCCCCGAAAACACTTCCTTCAGCATTTTTTTGATCAGCGTCGTCTTGCCGGCTCCGAGAAAGCCGGAAATAATCTCAATCTTTGTCATGATCTGTTCCTTCTTTCCTGTTATTTACTACGGTTGCAGAGACAAAAAAGCCCCAGGAGCTTCACCGTACGGCAGACGTCCAAAGGGCTTTCGTATCCAAATCACTGTAACCGTTCAGCCCGCGCCATTCGCAAAGCCGCGCTGACGCGCTTCCCGCCGCTCACGCGGCTATCTTTGCTCATAATCCGGCGCTCCCTCAGCCGGGAGCAACAGGCCCTGATCCGTGCAAACACGGTCCCGGCCTGTCATCCCGGCTGGCTGAACTTATTACAATATTACTTGTTAAGTGCAGTCTTTGCGGTATCTGCCAGAGCCGTGAATGCCGCCGCGTCGTTCACTGCCAGCTCGGCCAGCATCTTGCGGTTCATCTCCACGCCCGCGCTCTTCAGACCATACATAAACTTGCTGTAAGAAAGGCCGTTCATGCGGGCCGCCGCATTGATACGGGCGATCCACAGCTGTCTGAACTGACGTTTTCTCTCCTTGCGTCCTGCGTACGCGCTGGTCAGCGCTCTCATCACAGACTGCTTTGCGATTCTGTACTGCTTGCTTCTGGCTCCTCTGTATCCCTTCGCCAGCTTCAGTACTCTATTGTGTTTCTTTTTAGCATTTAATGCGCCTTTTACTCTTGCCATCGTTCTTCCTCCTCAAATTCCCAAATCTTATAAATACGGCAAAATCTTCTTCATGCTCTTAACGTTGGTTGCATCCGTGATCGCAGCCTTGCGAAGATTTCTCTTTCTCTTCTGGGATTTTTTCGTTAAGATATGGCTCTTATACGCTTTCATTCTTTTTAACTGACCGGTTCCCGTCTTTTTGAAACGTTTTGCGGCTGCTCTGCTTGTCTTTACCTTTGGCATATGTTGATTCCTCCTATAACTGCAAAAATTTTTGTATCCTTAACGTTTTTCCGTTAAAAACATGGTCATACTGCGGCCTTCCAGCTTGGGAGCCTTGTCGACCACCGCAAGATCCGCCATCCGCTCTGCAAATACGTCCAGAATCTGTTTGCTGCTCTGCACGTGAGCCATCTCACGTCCGCGGAACCGAAGAGTGACCTTTACCTTGTCGCCCTTCTGGATAAACTTTCTGGCTGCATTCACCTTCGTGTTCAGGTCGTTCTCGTCGATGTTCGGAGACAGGCGAACTTCTTTGATTTCGATGGTCTTCTGTTTTTTCTTTGCTTCCTTCTCTCTTCTCGCCTGCTCATACCGAAACTTTCCGTAATCGATAATCTTGCATACCGGCGGCTTCGCGGTCGGAGCAATCTTTACCAGATCCAGCTCGGCCTCCCTCGCCAGCCTCATCGCTTCCGTGACAGGCATTACACCCAGCTGCTCTCCATCCCGACCGACCAGACGGACTTCTCTGTCCCTGATCTGTTCGTTGATCATTAATTCGCTAATCGTTCTGCACCTCCGAAACATAAAAAAAATAGGCAGAAAATTATCCACCTACCATACAACAGGATATGCCGCGCACATCGCTTTTCTGTATTAACCCGGGTCACCGCCTGTGCCGAGGTGAGAGTGGATACTCTTCTTTCATTTCATAACCTCTAGTATCATAGCACAGGCGTTTCCCGGTGTCAACTGTTTTCAGATAAATTGATTCGTTTTTTTGTCGTACTCGTAGTCCGCCGCCGCAAGCTTCCGGCAAAGTTCCTCCCGGTCCAGATCCTTGTCCCTGCACAGGCTCTCAAGATCCGGATAGAAGTCCCGAAGCTGGGTGTTCACGTAGCTTAACAGCATGATCGGGTCGTTCGGAATCATCCCGTCCCCTCCTAACGTCTCTTCTTTTCATTTTCCACGATCAGACCGGAACGGTACGCCTCCAGAAGCTCCTTCAGCTCCCGGATCCTGGCCCGCAGCACCTCTCCTGTGTCCGTGTCGCCCACGAGGCAGCGCCGTTCGCTCCGGCTGACCGCCACCCGCTCGGACCGGATGTCCGTCTCGTCCGCCACCGCGGCCTCCGTCGAGGTGAACGGCTCGTGGGCCGACAGCATCAGGCCGTAGGAATTGTAGGTCAGCGTATAGCCCGCGATCCCCGTCGTCTTCTGGTACGCCCGCGAAAAGCCGCCGTCGATGACCAGCACCCGGCCGCCGCATTTCACCGGACTCTCCCCGTCCTTGTGGTGCACCGGCACATGGCCGTTGACGATGTGGACCCGGTCGCCCTCCAGCCCAAATTCCGCCAGGATGGCCTTCACGGTCTCCTCGTCCTCCAGAAGCCGGTAGTAAGGATTCTTCACCTCCACATGGGTCTGCCTGTCCTCGATGAAATACCGCTCGAAGGTGGTCATCTGATCCTTTCCGAACAGCGGCGAATCCGGCCCTGCCCAGATATACCACATGATGTCCGCTCCCTTCTGGCGCTCCTCCTCGTCCACGGCGAAAAATCCTTTGCGCACATAGGCTTCCAGCGCGTCGTAGAGCTCCCGGCCCTTGTAAGTCCTGCCGTAGAGCTGCACCTCCTTGAAGCTTCCGTCCTCGGCCAGCGGTACGCAGCCGTGGTAGAGCAGGTTTCCGTTATAGACTTTATAGAGGCTTCCCCTGCTCAAAAGCAGCATCATATGCTGCTGCAGCTTCTCACATTTGAGGAAGGCCGAGCGCAGGCGCTGCATGGCGTCGTGCTCCTCCTCCGACAGCGCGTACGGATCCTTCGGATCCACGGTGGGGAACTCCGTGTCCAGAAGCGGGTACTCCTGCCCCTTCAGCGTGATGGTCCCTTTCCCGTAGTCGATCAGATGGAGAAGTCTTCTGTTTTCCATCCGGTACTCCGGCCTGCGGGCCAGAAGCTGTCCCTCCAGCTTGAACTGGATGATGGAGATGGCCTTGTGGATCTGCACATTCAGCCGATCCTCCGCCTCGCTCAGCGAGCCCGTTCCCTTGACCTTGAACTGGCTGCACGGATCGTCCTTGTAGGTGTGCAGGGCGAACGTGGCCAGAGGCAGCAGGTTGATGCCGTAGCCGTCCTCCAGAATATCCAGATTGCCGTAGCGGGCGCAGATCCGGATGACCGTCGCGATGCAGGAGAGCTGCCCCGCGGCAGCGCCCATCCACACCATGTCGTGGTTTCCCCACTGGATGTCCAGAGAGTGGTATTCCATCAGTTTGTCCATGATGAAGTGCGGGCCGGGACCCCGGTCGTAGATGTCTCCCAGGATGTGCAGGTGATCCACCACGAGACGCTGGATCAGCTCCGCCAGCGCTACGATAAAATCCTCCGCCCGTCCGATGTCGATGATCGTATCCACGATGGCGTCGTAGTAGGCTTCCTTGTCCAGCACCTCGGATTTTTCCGTGATCAGCTCCTCGATCACATAGGCGTAGTCCTTAGGCAGCGCCTTTCGCACCTTGGAGCGGGTGTATTTGGACGAGACCTTCTTGCACACCTCGATGAGCCGGTACAGCATGATCTTGTACCAGTTGTCCATATCCTCCTCGTCCCGCTTTACGTGCTCGATCTTCTCCGCGGGATAGTAGATCAGCGTGGCCAGCGCCCGCTTGTCCGCCGTGGTCAGCGTATGGCCGAACACGTCGTCGATCTTTTTGCGCACCGCTCCGGAGCCGTTTCGCAGCACGTGGGAGAACGCCTCGTACTCCCCGTGGAGATCCGTCAGAAAATGCTCCGTGCCCTTGGGCAGGTTCAGGATCGACTGGAGATTGATGATCTCCGTCGCCGCCGACGCGATGGTCGGGTACAGCTCCGCCAGAAGCTGCAGATATTTTAGTTCGTCCCTTTTCATGTCCCTCTCCATTTCCGCGCCGCCGAAGCGGCGCATGCATGTCTGATAGCTCTATCTTAACACGCCGGAGAGGGTTTGGCTATGCCCATTCTGAACTGTTGTTTTATAGGTTGTAACAGTTCAGCCCGCGCCATTCGCAAAGCCGCGCTGACGCGCTCCCCGCCGCTGCGCGGCTATCTTTGCTCATGATCTGGCGCTCCCTCAGCAGGAAGCGACGGGGCAAAATTCGTGCAAGCACGATTTTGCCCCGTCACTTCCTGCTGGCTGAACTGTTCCTACAGGTTTGTATACCCCATTAACGACTGGTCCACTTCCCGGGCCACGTCTCTGCCTTCCCGGATGGCGCGGACGACCAGCGACTGGCCGATGTGCATGTCTCCGGCCGCGAACACGCCGGGGACGTTGGTGGCGTGGAGTCCCGGCTCGGTGGCCACGTTGGTGCGGCCGTCCACCTCGACGCCGAACGCCTTCGTCACATAATCCTGGCTGCCCAGGAAGCCCGCCGCGATCAGCACCAGCTCCACGTCCAGCACAAACTCGCTGCCCTCCACGGGAACCATCATCATGCGGCCGGTCTTCTCGTCCTTCTTGCTCTCCAGCTTGACGATCTTCGCCTGCTTCACATTGCCGTTCTTATCCTTGATAAACTCCTGCACGGTCGTCTGGTAGATCCGCGGATCGTGGCCGAATTTGGCGATGGCCTCCTCCTGGCCGTAATCGGTCTTGCAGACGCGGGGCCAGACGGGCCACGGATTGTTCTCGGCTCTCGTGTCCGGCAGCTTCGGCATCATCTCCAGCTGGGTCACCGACTTGCAGCCCAGACGGATGGACGTGCCGACGCAGTCGTTTCCGGTGTCTCCGCCTCCGATGACGAGCACGTTTTTCCCTTCCGCCGGAATGAACTTTTTATCCGCAAAGTTGGAGTCCAGAAGGCTCTTCGTGGTGGCCGTCAGGAAATCCACCGCGAAGTAGATCCCCTTGGCGTCTCGGCCCGGCGCTTTGATGTCTCTTGGGTTGGCCGCTCCGCAGCAGAGGATGACCCGGTCATATTCCTTCAGAAGCTGTTCGGCCTTGACGTCCACGCCCACGTTGCAGCCGGTGACGAACCGGACGCCCTCCTCCTTCATGATGTTGACCTTTCTCTCCACCACATGCTTTTCCAGCTTCATGTTGGGGATGCCGTACATGAGCAGTCCGCCCACCCGGTCCCGGCGCTCGTAGACCGTCACCGAATGGCCCCGGCGGTTGAGCTGGTCCGCGGCCGCAAGGCCCGAAGGCCCGCTCCCGATGACCGCCACCTTCTTGCCCGTCCGCACCTTGGGCGGTCTGGCGTGGGCGTAGCCCATCTTGTAGGCGTTCTCGATGATGGCCAGCTCGTTGCCCTTGCTCCCCACGGGGTCTCCGTTCAGGTTGCAGGTGCAGGCGGCCTCGCACAGTCCGGGACATACCCGGCCTGTGAACTCCGGGAAATTGCTCGTCTTGGCAAGCCGGTAGTAAGCCTCCTCCCAGTTTCCCAGATATAACAGGTCGTTCCACTCCGGCACCATGTTCTGGAGAGGACAGCCGGACATCATGCCGCCCAGCATCTGCCCCGCCTGGCAGAACGGGACGCCGCAGGCCATGCATCTGGCCCCCTGGCGCTCCTGCTCCGCCTTCGGCAGCGGCGTATGGAACTCGTTAAAATGTCTGATCCGATCCAGCGGCGCTTCCGCTCTGGCGTTTTTGCGCTCATATTCCAAAAAGCCTGTTGGTTTTCCCATTATGCCGTACCTCCTATCCTCTCTTCATGGCGTAAAACGCCTCGATCTGCGCCTGTTCCGTGTTCATGCCCTTTTCCTCCATCTGGACGATCAGGCTGAGCATCCTCTTGTAATCGTTGGGGATGATCTTCTTGAACTTCGGCAGATACTGTTCAAAGTTGTCGAGGATCCATTTTCCTTTCTCGGAGTTGGTGTAAGCCACATGCTCCTTGATCATATCCTTCAGCTCCTGCACGTCGTACTTGTTGGTCACTTCCTCCAGCGTCACCATGGCCTTGTTGACCTTCGTGTACAGATCGCTCTGCTCGTCCAGCACATAGGCCACGCCGCCGCTCATGCCGGCCGCGAAGTTCTTGCCCACGTTTCCGAGGATGACCACGCAGCCTCCGGTCATGTACTCGCAGCCGTGATCTCCGGTCCCTTCCACCACCGCGCGGACGCCGGAGTTTCTCACGCAGAAGCGCTCTCCGGCCACGCCGTTGATGTAGGCCTCTCCGCTGGTGGCTCCGTAGAACGCCACGTTTCCGATGATGATATTTTCATCCTTTTTATAGGTCACTCCCTTGGGCGGATAGACGATCAGCTTCCCGCCGGAGAGTCCTTTTCCGAAATAGTCGTTGGAGTCTCCCACCAGCTCCAGCGTCAGCCCTCTGGGGATGAACGCGCCGAAGCTCTGGCCGCCCGCGCCCTTGCACTTGACCGTGAAGGTATCCTCCGGCAGCCCCTCCGGATAGCGTCTGGTGATCTCGGATCCGAACATGGTGCCGAACGCCCGGTCGGTGTTGCCCACGTCCAGCTCGATGCTCCTTTTCTGCCCCTTCTCCAGCGCGGACCGGAACTCCTTTAAGAGCACCTTCTCATCCAGCGTCTTCTCCAGCTCGAAGTTGTAGACCTGCTTCGGATCGAAGATGACCTTCTGTCCCTTGCCTGCGTAGGGATTGTTCAGCACGCGGGACAGATCGATCGTGGCCGGTCTTCCGCTGCGGTTCTCCTTGACGCAGAGCATGTCGGAGCGTCCCACCAGCTCGTCGACGGTGCGCACGCCAAGCTTCGCCATGTACTCGCGCATCTCCTCCGCGATGAAGCGCATAAAGTTCACCACATACTCCGGCTTTCCGCGGAAGCGCTTGCGAAGCTCCGGGTTCTGGGTCGCCACGCCCACCGGGCAGGTGTCCAGATTGCAGACGCGCATCATGACGCAGCCCATCGTCACCAGCGGAGCGGTGGCGAAGCCGAACTCCTCGGCTCCCAACATGGCCGCGATGGCCACGTCCCGGCCGCTCATAAGCTTGCCGTCGGTCTCGATGCGGACCTTGTTCCGCAGTCCGTTCATCAGAAGCGTCTGATGGGTCTCGGTCAGTCCCAGCTCCCACGGAAGGCCCGCGTTGTGGATGGAGCTGGCGGGCGCGGCTCCGGTGCCTCCGTCGTAGCCGGAGATCAGGATGACCTGCGCGCCGGCCTTGGCCACGCCGGCCGCCACGGTCCCCACTCCCGCCTCGGACACCAGCTTCACGGAGATCCTGGCCGCCGGGTTGGAATTTTTCAGGTCGTAGATCAGCTGGGCCAGATCCTCGATGGAATAGATGTCATGGTGCGGCGGCGGGGAGATCAGGCTCACGCCCGGCGTGGACAGACGGGTCTTCGCGATCCACGGATAGACCTTTCCGCCCGGCAGGTGGCCGCCCTCTCCGGGCTTGGCTCCCTGGGCCATCTTGATCTGGATCTCCTGCGCGCTGACCAGATAGCGCGAGGTCACGCCGAAGCGTCCGCTGGCCACCTGCTTGATGGCCGAGCAGCGGTTCTGCCCGTCGGCTCCGACGGTCAGACGGTCGATGCTCTCTCCGCCCTCTCCGGTGTTGGACTTTCCGTGCAGCCGGTTCATGGCGATGGCCAGGCACTCGTGGGCCTCCTGGGAGATGGAGCCGTAGGACATGGCTCCGGTCTTAAAGCGGGTCACGATGGAATCCACGCTCTCCACCTCTTCCAGCGGAATGCCCTTCTTCGGATATTTGAAATCCAGAAGAGTCCGGATCTGTCCGTGATTGTTCTCGCCGTCCACCAGCGACGTGTACTGCTTGAACAGGTCGTAGCTTCCCTCTCTCGTGGACTGCTGCAGCAGATGGATCGTCCGCGGGTTGTAGAGATGCTCCTCTCCCGAGCTTCTCTCCTTGTGGAGTCCCAGACTGTCCAGCGCCGGGCTGGTGGTCAGCCCCAGCGGGTCGAAGGCCGAGGAGTGCAGAAGCTCCACCTGCTCCCCGATCTCCTTTAAGCCGATGCCGCCGATCCGGCTCACCGTATTGGTGAAATACCGGTCCACCACCTCTTTGTTGATGCCGATGGCCTCAAAGATCTTGGAACCGAGGTACGACTGGATCGTGGAGATGCCCATCTTGGACGCGATCTTCACGATGCCGCTGATGACCGCCTGATTGTAGTCGTTCACCGCCGCGTAGTAGTCCTTGTTCAGAATCCGCTTGTCGATCAGCTCATGGATGCTCTCCAGCGCCAGATAGGGGTTGATGGCGCAGGCGCCGTAGCCCAGCAGCGTAGCGAAGTGGTGCACCTCTCTGGGCTCGCCGGACTCCAAAATGATAGAGACGGACGTCCTCTTTTTCGTGCGGACCAGATGCTGCTGCAGCGCGGACACCGCCAGCAGAGACGGGATCGCCACATGGTTCTCGTCCACGCCGCGGTCGGACAGGATCAGGATGTTCACGCCGTCCCGGTACGCCCGGTCCGCCTCCACGAAGAGCCGGTCGATGGCGCGCTCCAGACTGGTGTTCTTATAGTAGATGAGCGGAAGCACCTCCACCTTGAAGCCGTCCTTCTTCATAGTCTTGATCTTCAGAAGATCCGTGTTGGTCAGGATCGGATTGTTGATCCGCATGACGCAGCAGTTCTCCGGCTTCTCCTCCAGCAGATTTCCATCCTTTCCTATATATATGGTCGTGGACGTGACGATCTTCTCGCGGATCGCGTCGATGGGCGGGTTCGTGACCTGTGCAAACAGCTGCTTGAAATAGTTGAACAACGGCTGGTGATGGTCGGACAGCACGGCCAGCGGCACGTCGATGCCCATGGCCGACGTCGCCTCGCTTCCATTGGCCGCCATGTTCAGGATCGAATCCCGCACATCCTCATAGCGGTAGCCGAATGCCTTCTGGAGTCTTGCGCGCTCCTCGGGCGTATATTCTTCGATCCGCTGGTTGGGGATCTTGAGCTCCGCCAGCGTGGTCAGATTGTGGTCCAGCCACTCGCCGTAGGGCTGGCGTCCGGCGTAGTCCTCCTTCAGCTCGTCGTCGCCGATGATGCGCCCCTGCTTCGTGTCCACCAGCAGCATCTTGCCGGGGTGGAGACGCTCCTTCTCCACGATCCTGGCCGGATCAATGTCCAGCACTCCCACCTCAGAGGAGAGGATCAGCTGATCGTCGGTCGTCACATAATATCTGGACGGGCGCAGGCCGTTGCGGTCCAGCACCGCCCCCATCACGTCTCCGTCGGTGAAGAGGATGGACGCCGGGCCGTCCCACGGCTCCATCATGGTGGCGTAATACTGATAGAAATCCTTTTTCTTCTGGGACATGGTGCGGTTGTTGACCCACGGCTCCGGAATCATGATCATGACCGCCAGCGCCAGATCCATGCCGCTCATGACCAGAAATTCCAGCGTGTTGTCCAGCATGGCCGAGTCGGAGCCGGACGCGCTGATGACCGGGAGCACCTTGTGAAATTCGCCCTTCAGATGGTCGGACTCCACCGTCTCCTCGCGGGCCAGCATCTTGTCCGCGTTTCCCTTGATGGTGTTGATCTCTCCGTTGTGCACCAGAAAACGGTACGGATGAGCTCTCTCCCAGCTCGGCATAGTGTTGGTAGAAAACCGGGAGTGCACCAGCGCGATGGCGCTCTCATAGTCCGGGTCCTGCAGGTCCAGGAAGAACGAACGGAGCTGTCCCACGAGAAACATGCCCTTGTAGATCAGCGTCCGGCTGGAGCAGGACACCACGTAAGTGTTGTCGTTGGACTGCTCGAACACGCGTCTGGCGATATAAAGCTTCCGGTCGAAGTCGAGGCCGCATTCCACGTCGTCCGGCTTGCGGATGAACGCCTGCATGATGCCGGGCATCTTCTCCAGCGCCTTGCTTCCCAGCACCTTCGGGTTTGTGGACACCTCTCTCCAGCCGAGAAACTCCATGCCTTCCTTTTCCACGATGATCTCAAACATCTTCTTCGCCTGATTGCGCTTGAGCTCGTCCTGCGGCAGGAAAAACATGCCGATGCCGTACTCCCGCTCGCCGCCGAGACGGATCCCGAGCTTCGCGCATTCTTTCGAGAAGAATTTGTGGGAGATCTGCACCATGATGCCGACGCCGTCGCCGGTCTTACCTTCCGCGTCCTTGCCCGCGCGGTGCTCCAGATTCTCCACGATGCTTAACGCATCCTCGACGGTCTTATGCGACTTGACGCCCTTGATGTTGACGACCGCTCCGATTCCGCAGTTGTCGTGTTCAAAGCCGGGATCATACATGCCCCCGGCGGGACATTCCCTTTTCATCTGTTCGTTCATAGGCTGCACCTTTCTTTTTCTATTTGCCGTCGGCGCCCTCAGACCCGTACCACAGGATCTCTCCGCGCCAAACCGCGATTTTCTAAAAGTGTACACCTATTTTTCTCATTTGTAAATCCCAAATATCGCTCGAATTGTCTGATTATCAGAATATTTATATATTTTTTGAAATATTCCGCTCCTGTTTTTGTTTTTTTCTTTTTAAAGCTTTGTTTTTCGCGCAATTCAGGCCAATAAAAAATGCCGAAAGCCCATATTTTTTTCAAAAAGGCCGGGCTTCCGGCAGAAGGATTTTAAATTTTTTCTATTTTCACGAATTTTCAGTCTCCGAAAACAGGACTCCGGGAACCGTTTTTCCGCGTTCGGGCGCGCGCAGATGCTCTCTTCCCCGGCAGATCTCCACCGGAATGCCGTCCTCCCGCAGATGCTCCGCCATGTAGGCCGGGATCTGCGTGTAGCCGTACTTGGACGTGACGCTGAAGTAAAAACGGTCGTAGAAGGAGCAGGCGCACATCTGCAGTTTGTCCGTGCTGGCCATGGCCCCGAAGCGGTCGATGTAATCCTCGTAGCGCGCCGGAAGCTTGACGATCCCCATATTGGAAAAGACGGCGGTCACGTTCCTGCTCCCCAGCATCGTCCCCAGCTTCAGGAAGAAATCCTTCACCTCCAGCGGGACCGGCTTCAGAAATGGGTTTTTCTCGATCCCGATATAGCGGTTCATGCGGGCGGCCACCTGCCCCTTCTCCAGATCCTCCCGGAACCGCCTGCGGATGTGCGCCAGCACGTCCTCAAAGCTCTCCTTCCCCCGGAAGGAATATTCGATCTCCATCCATCCGAAAAAGTTGGACAGCGACCGGGACGGGTAATATTTCCGCAGATTGACCGGGACCATGATGGTGACCGGCTTTCTGGAATATTTTCCCCAGCCCTCTTCCCGCATACTCCGTCCCACGGACCAGATGAGCGCCGCCGTCAGATATTCCGTGATGGACACGCCCGACGCTTTTGCCCGGCCGAGAAGATCCTTCACCGACACGACGCACTCCATGACCCGCATGTCCCGCTGCGCGATCCGGCTCCCCCGGATCTGATAGGCCGCCCGGCTCTTGCGGCTGAGCTTTTCCTGCTTTTCATCGGAATAATACCGGAAAAAGCTGTCCTCCTCCTGCTCCGACAGAAGAGACGCCGTCTCCTCCTCTTCCGCAAGCCCGTGGGCCCGCTTCAGGTAGCCCATGACGATCTCCCTGAGAAATTCGATGGCGCCCGTGCCGTCGGTCAGCGCGTGAAAGATCTCCAGATTGATGTCGCAGTCCCGGTAGCTCACCCGGTAGAGCACCGTGTCGTCCTGCTTCCGGTAGATGGGCGCGCACGGGGCGTCTCCCCTCTTCTCCGCGGCCACCACCGGCTCCTGATCCGTCTTTTCAAAATAATACCAGAAGCTTCCTCTTTTGAGCACGCTCTGAAACAGCGGATATTTGCGCACCGCCGCCTTCAGGGACGCGCGCAGAAGCTTTCCGTCCACCTGCTCGTTCAGCCGGCAGTAGATCCGGAACACCCGGCTGTCGGCCTTTCCCGTCGCCGCCGGAAAGGCCAGCGCCACGTTGTCCAGTTTTCTCCGCACACCCTTTTGTCGTCTCATACTCTTATTTCGCCTTCAGAAACTCGTTGATATACGCAAGGCTTTCCTCCACAAAAATATGTTTGATCCCCAGAGCGAAAAAACCGTGCTGGGCCTCCGGGATCCGGTGAAGCTCCACCCGGTTCCCGGCCTCGGCCAGCCGTCTGGCGTACGCCTCTCCCTCGTCTCTGAGCGGGTCCTTCTCCGCCGTCAGGATCAGCGTATCCGGCATCCGCTCCAGATCCTTCTCCAGAAGCGGCGCAAACAGAGGATCGCTTCGGTCCTCCCGATCCCGCGCATAGAGTCTTGAGTACGCCTCCAGCTTCCCGGCGGTCAGGAAAAGCCCGCTGCCGTTCTCCCTCACGGACGGAAACGGAGAGCTGTCCGTGTAGTCGTTCCAGAGCGTCGGATAGATGAGGATCTGCCGGGCGGGCGAAAACTCTCCTCTGCGCCGGGCCAGAAGGACCGCGGCTGCCGTCAGGTTTCCCCCGGCGCTGTCCCCGATCATCGTGACGTCCTCCGCCCGCACGTTCGGCAGGAGCTCCCCCGCACAGAGCGCTCTCGCCGCCGCGTATCCGTCCAGCAGCGGGACCGGAAAGCGGTGCTCCGGCGCTCTCCGGTATTCCGCCGCCAGCACAGGCTGTCCCGTCGATCTGGCCATCAGGCTGCAGATGCGCTCATAGGTGTCCACGCTCTCGGTCACCCAGCCGCCTCCGTGCAGGAAAAACAGGACGCCGCCCCGGTAGCGCCCGATCCCCAGCTTCATCTCCCGCTCCGACGGGAAGAAGATGCGGACCGGAACCTCATGGTCCCCGTTCCTCACGGTCACATCCTGCTTTTTGACAAAGAGCCGGATCGGATCCAGCTTCTTTAATTCCGCCAGTCTCCGCTCCGCCTCGAGATTCAGTTCCACTTCTGTCTGCATAGACCCGCGTCCTTTCTTTTCGCTATACTGTCTATCTTAAACGAGAATCGCCGCAGATACAACTGTTTTATCGAATCCCTTTTTCATATCGGCCTCAAATCCGCAATTCTTTTCTTGACACGCCCTCCTTTCCGATGTATCATAACATTGTTATATAGCACTGTTATACGGAGGTTGCTTATGGAAGAAAAAGTACCGGATACCAGAGAGCGGATCCAGCAGAGCGGACTGGAGGAATTTTCTGAGAAAGGCTTTCTCGGAGCGTCCCTGCGTCAGATCGTGAAGCATGCCGGCGTGACGACCGGAGCGTTTTACGGATATTTTTCCAGCAAGGAGGCGCTGTTCGCCTCCATCGTGGAGCCTCACGCCGCCGCGCTCATGGGAAAGTTCATGGAAGCGCAGACGGCCTTCGCCGAGCTGCCGGACGAGGATCAGCCGTCCCATATGGGCATGGAATCCAGCGACTGCGTCAACTGGATGGTGGATTACATCTGCAGGCACCGGGAGCCCGTCAAGCTGCTGCTGTGCAAGGCGGAAGGCACCGCCTACGAGCATTTTGTCCACGATATCGTGGAAGTGGAGGTGGAATACACGCTCCGGTATATGGAGTGCTCCGTCGGCTGGGCCGGGAGCTCCCCGACCTGAATCCGTCTCTGTGCCATATCATCGCCAGCGGGATGTTCAACGGCCTCTTTGAGATCGTCATCCACGATATGCCCTACGAGCAGGCGCAGCGGGACGTGGCGCAGTTAAGAGAGTTCTACACGGCCGGGTGGCTGAAGCTGATGGGGGAATGATTTCCCCCGCAGGCGGAGGATCCCGCCCTGCGGGATTCTTTTTTCGGGACACGGTTAGTCATTACTAATTTTTATAATAAGGAGGTTTTTTCTATGAAGCAAGAAAAAAGAAGCGACGTGGCGGTCCTGCTGGATTATGCAGGCAGCCACAGGGGACTGACCTTTCTGGGTCTGTTCCTGTCCGCGGTGTGGGGCTGTGAAAAAACAATCCCCGTAAAAACAAAGAAAGACTTATGGTTTTTGA
>JAUNHB010000094.1 GCA_030524125.1 Eubacteriales bacterium
CCCACTCCACGCGAGGAATATCGATGCTGTCCCCGGAGCCCAGATAGTTGACATTTCCAATCCTTCCGCCCGGCTTCAGGCACTTCACGGCCTCCGCGAAGGTCTCCACGCCGCCCCCGGCAATGATCACCCTGTCCACGCCCTTTCCACCCGTCAGCTCCAGAACCTGCTGCGCGATGGGGCCGTTTCTGTAGCTGATAAAATCCGAAGCGCCGTACTTCTTCGCCGCTTCCACGCAGAGCGGTCTCGTGCCTACGGCCAGGATTCTGGCGGCTCCGCGCATATTGGCTCCGGCTACGGACATCAGCCCCACCGGCCCGATGCCGATGACAAGCACGGTATCGCCGAACTGCACGTCCGCCAGCTCTACGCCGTGGAAGCCGGTGGGCACCATATCCGAGAGCATACACGCGTCCACCGTATTGATACTGTCGGGCAGCAATGCCAGATTGCCATCCGCGTCATTGACATGGAAAAATTCTGAGAATACGCCGTCTTTGAAGTTGGAGAACTTCCAGCCTGCCAGCATACCGCCGGAGTGCATAGCATAGCCCGCCTGTGCCTCCAGGGAGTTCCAGTCGGGGGTAATGGCCGGAACAAGCACGCGATCTCCTGGCTTAAAGTCCTTCACCAGGCTGCCGACCTCTACTACTTCCGCGCAGCCTTCGTGACCGAGAATCATGTTGTGACGCTCACCGATGGCGCCTTCCCAGAGTGTATGTACGTCGGACGTACAGATCGCCAGCGCCAGGGGACGGCAAATGGCGTCCATCGGCCCGCATACAGGGCGTTCCTTCTCGATCCAGCCGGATTCCCCTATTTTCAGCATCGCATAACCCTTCATATCAAAGCTCCTTTCATTTTGTTAAATTTTTGTCATTCCAGCTCTAACTATAGCATGAACAAAGCCTTTCTTCAACCGCAACTTTTGCACCCCTGGACAGGGAAGGAGTCAAGCCCTTCCCTGCCCGCCGGCGCTCATTATCTGAGCTGTCAGACAAGCTGTTCCCCGTTCACATAGAGATGATAGCCGCCTGACACAATATTGTCCGCGCTGCCCTCGAAGCTGCTGATATAGCTGTCTCCCGTCAGTGTCCAGGTGGAATCGGCGCTCAGGGTCACAGCCACCTCTCCGCCTTCGCCGTCCGGGTTCACAGCGCCCGTGAAGCTGCTGCCCTCCGTCAGGCTAAGCGCAAGACTGGAAATCTCATCTACAAGAATCTTGCCCTCTATCTCCTGTCCCGACGCGTTCAAAACCACGTCGCCGCCGTTTTCCCCTTCCGTTCCCCAGCCTCTGCGTCCGGAATTCCCCTCTACCCGCAGAAATACCTCATTGGCCAGGGTAAAGGCTACGTTTTTCAGCGTAATCGTGCAGTCCGTGTTCGTCACGTAGAACATATCGCCGGATCGGGCCGTGATACTGCCGCCCTCGGCCGAAAAGGAGGCCTCGCCCACCTCCGCGTCGCCGGACATGCTCTGGTAAATCATGATATTATGGATATTCTCGTCCTCGTCGCCCTGGTAGGTTCCCGTCATATTGCCCGTCACGTCACAGTCGGTCAGAGACACGGAATTTTTCCCCTCCACGACGACGCCCTCACTTGCGTTGGCCGTAAGCTCCGCGTTGGCCACGGTAACGTCAGCCGTACTGTAGACGGCGGGACTCCCCGTTCCGTTGGTCACGTAGGTTCCTCCGTCCACCTGCACCGTGCCGCCGCCCCGGTCGCTTCGGATGGCCGCCGAGGAATTGCCCTGGGTCTCCACATCCAGATTGGAGGCGTTCGTGGTACCGCCGCCCGTGGTCTGGATACCGCCGGAGTTATCCTTTGAAGTGCGAATCGTAGAATCCGAGATGTTTACCACGGTTCCCTCTCCGTAGCTGAATACGCCGTTGCCGTTCTGGGCGTCAGTGGTCACATTTGCCCCTGTGATCGTCACCTGGGCCCCGTTCAGGGCCAGAAGGCCCGCGTTCTGGCCGTAGAAATCGCCGTTCTCAGTGTTGGAGGAAGCTCCTCCCGTCTTTTCAACGGTGATGTCCGTAAGCGTAACGTCCGCGCCGTCCACCCGCAGGGCGTTTTCGTCGTCTCCATCGGAGGTGTAGGTCTCGCTCTCTATCTCACTGTCCTCGTCGATGGTATTCGCGGAGGTTCCGTTCGTCACCTCCGAGCTTCCGCCAAAGCCGCCGCCCGGCTGGCCCCCGCCGCCCGGCATCGTATTTTGGACTGTGACGGTCAGGGCCTGGTTCTCCTCGTCCAGCGTAAGCTCCAGGATGCTTCCCACTGTGATGTCGTCAGCCGTTCCCTCGCTGCTGCCGTCCGTGCCCTCTACGGTAATCACGGTGCTGTCGGTCAGCGTGAAGGTCACGGTCTCACCGGAGGCAGTGAAGGGACTGAAGCCGCCCTCCGGCT
>JAUNHB010000047.1 GCA_030524125.1 Eubacteriales bacterium
AAGCACAAAAAGCAGGAGCCGTGAAAAAATGATTTCTCATTTTTTCACAGCCCCTCCGCCTGCGGCGCAGTTTGGCCGCAGCTTTTTTGTCACTCTTCTTTTTCTTTTCCGCTCTCGTAGTTGCTGATCCGGTAGGAAAGCTGCATCAGGCTGTCCACCAGATGCACGTTTTCCACCACCACGTCCTTTGGCACATCCAGATCCAGATGGGCGAAATTCCAGAGCGCCTTGATGCCGCAGGCGACCAGCCGCCCCGCGGCCTCCGCCACCCGGTCCTTCGGCAGTGTGAGCACGGCGATCTCCACGCGCTCCTTCTCCACAAAGCTCTCCAGCTCGTCCATCATCAGCACCGGGATCCCGCGCACCGACGTCCCGACCAGACTCGGCCTCACATCAAAGATCGCCTTTGTGACAAAGCCGTTTTTTTCAAAATCGTAATTTGCCAGCGCGTGTCCGAAATTACCGCCTCCGATGATGATCATCGGATGCAGCTTGTCCACTCCGAGGATCCTTCCGATCTCGTCGTACAGATATTTCACATTGTATCCGTATCCCTGCTGTCCAAAGCCCCCGAAATTGTTCAGATCCTGGCGGATCTGGGACGCCGTCACCTGCATTTTGTTGCTGAGCTCTCCGGAAGAGATCCGCTCCACGCCGTTTTGAAGCATCTCCCCCAGATACCGGTAATATCGTGGAAGCCGCTTGATCACCGCCTTCGATATCTGTCTTTCCTCCATGGCAGCTCCTCCCCGTCCAATATACTGACTTCATTATAAGTCCTCGTTTTTTTTTTGTCAAACCCTTTGCGCGATTGCAGGCTGCGGGGATCCTGCCGGGAACGGCGTCCGGCCGCTGGAGCGGTCCGCCGTCAGTCCGGCAGCAGGTTTTTCATGCTCCGGAGGCTGATGACCAGCGTGGACGTGTTGTGGAACAGAGCCGACGTGGTGGGCGGCAGGATCCCGGCCACCCCTAAGAGGATCAGCCCGGTGTTGAAGCCCACGATCACCCGGTAATTCTGATGGATCCGCCTGACCAGCAGGTTGCTGATCTGCTTGAGCTTCACCAGCTCGTACAGGTTGTCGGCCGAGATGGTCACGTCCGCGATCTCCCGGGCGATCTCCGCGCCGTCGCTGATGGCCACGCCCACGTCGGCCGCCGACAGCGCCGGGGAATCGTTGATGCCGTCCCCGATCATGATGACCCTGCGTCCGGCCGCCTTCTCCCGCTCCACGAAGGACGCCTTGTCCTCCGGCAGCACCTCCGAATAATATTCGTCCACGCCGACCTTCGCGGCCACGGCTCTGGCCGTCCGCTCGCTGTCCCCGGTCATCATGACCACCTTGCCGATGCCCGCCTCCTTGAGGAGCCGGATCACCTCGGGCGCTTCCGCGCGCAGCGGGTCCTCGATGCAGATCACCGCCGCCAGCACGTGCTCGATGGCCAGATAGAGATGGGAATATTCCTCCGGGATCGCGTCGAAGCGCTCCTGCATTCCCTCGGGGATCACGCACTTTTCGTCCTCAAACACGAAATGGTGGCTGCCGATGACCGCCTGTTTGCCCTCCACCGTCGTGGAGATGCCGTGCGCCACGATGTATTCCACCTTCGCGTGCCTCTCGTCGTGCTTAAGCCCGCGCTCTCTGGCCGCTTCCACCACGGCCTTCGCCATGGAATGTGGGAAATGCTCCTCCATGCAGGCCGCCAGACGGAGAAGCTCGTCGGGATCCTCGTCGATAAACGGCACCACGTCCACCACCGTAGGCTGGGCCTTCGTCAGCGTCCCGGTCTTGTCGAACACGACCGTGTCCGCCTCGGCCACCGCCTCCAGATATTTGCCTCCCTTGACCGTCACCCGGTACTGGTTCGCTTCCCGGATGGCCGACAGCACCGAGATAGGCATGGCGAGCTTCAGCGCGCACGAAAAGTCCACCATCAGCACCGCCAGCGCCTTCGTCACGTTTCTGGTGAGCAGGTACACAAGCCCGGTTCCCGCCAGCGTGTACGGCACGAGGCGGTCCGCCAGATGCTCCGCCTTGCCCTCCATGGAGGACTTCAGCTTTTCGGATTCCTCGATCATCGCCACGATCTTGTCAAATTTTCCGGAGCCGGTCGTCTCCCGCACCTGCACCGTCAGCTCGCCCTCTTCGAGCACCGTGCCCGCATAGACTGTGCTTCCTTCGCACTTGTGCACGGGAATCGACTCCCCGGTCATGGACGCCTGATTGACCATGCCGTCGCCGGACGTCACGACGCCGTCGAAGGGCACCATATTTCCCATGCGGACGACCACCCGGTCTCCCGCCTGGATCTCGTCGGCGGACACGAGGATCTCCTGTCCCTCCCGGACGAGCCACACCTTATCCACATGGAGGGACATGCTTCTTGCCAGATCCGCCACGGACTTCTTGTGCGTCCACTCCTCGAGGATCTCTCCGATCCCGAGAAGGAACATGACCGACGACGCCGTGTTCATGTCGCCCCGCAGGATCGACACGCCGATGGCGGTCCCGTCCAGTACCGGCACCTCGAGCCTGCCTCTGGCCAGCGTGCGGATCATATTCCAGATATATTTCACCGATTTCACAGCCGTGATGACCGCCCGGACAGAGTAGGGCAAAAACAGCTGGTTTCCTGCCCGCAGCACCACCGTCGTCACCAGCTTCTCCCAGTATTCGCTGTTGAGCGCCCGGCTGGAGCTGGCCCTCACCTGATCCGGCACCTCCACCTGCTCATACCGGAACTGCTTCAGCGCAAGGATCACCTGCTCCCGGCTCCCCGTAAAGCAGATCACCGCGTCCTGCACTCTCTCCTGTACCCTGGCGGACGTGACAAACTCCAGCGACTCCAGATAATACGCCAGCGTGTCCGCCTGCTCCGCGCTCATCCGGCTCTGCGCCGCATGGATGCGGATCCGTCCTCTGATCTCATGCTTTATCACAAATTTCATAGTCTGGTCTTTCCTTTCCGGTTTTCTGTCCGCAGCCGGCGCGCCGTCTGCCGGCGGACGCGCTCTTCGGCCGCTTCGCGCTCACGTGCGAAAAGGGGCTGTCGCAGCATCCTGTCTGCGGCATCCCCTTCCGTGCATATCGCTTCCGCCGCCGTCGGCGGAGCGGACCTATGTCGCTTACGCGGCGGCAGAAAGCCTTACTCCTCGCTTGCCTCTGCGGTCTCCTCGGTCATAGCCTCCTCCGCAGCGGCTCTGTCCTCGTTGATCTGCTGAGCCTCTGCGTAAATATCCTCGGCGTTCTCCTGAATGGTCGTGGCCGTCTTCATGACGCAGTCCTTCGCGCGAAGCGCCGCGGCCGTGCAGTTCGTATATACCTTTCTGGCGTCCTTGCTGGACAGGATCTTAACTCCGGCCGTCCCGAACAGCACTCCCGCTGCGAACAGTCCCGTCTTTTTCCAGTTTACCTTCGTGATACACTCCAACATCTCAAGCAACCTCCTTGTTTTCTGTCTTATTTGTGTTTATAGCCGGTATAGACTGTCATACACAGGCAAAAGATCATTGCCCACGCCCAAAATCTATGATTCTTCATCAGACAATCCTCCTTCCAGCTTTATTCCTTCTGGGTACCGCTATTATACGTTCCTGTTCGACAAAATTCCATGATTTTTTTCTTGTTGAGAAATATTTTCGTTATATGCCTGACGTATCCGGCTGCTCCGCTCCCAGAAGCTCCAGCACCTGCCGGACGTTTTTCTTCCCGAAGGACGGCTTTTTCCCGTCGACGACCATGCAGGGCACGCTCATGACCTGATAGGCTTCCTTCATCTGCGCGAAATGATTGAGGTCGTACACCTCGGCCGTCACGAGCGGGTTTTCCGCCGCGATCCGCTGAGCCGCCGTCACAAGCTCCGGGCACATGGTGCAGGAAAGGGAGACCATGATCTGCATGCGGACCGGGCGGGCGATGGCCCGGATCTCCTGCAAAAGTCCCTCCTCCAGCGGCTGCCCCGGACCGGACGCATTGTAAAGCCCCAGCACGAACGAGGTAAATTCGTGTCCGCCGGGGACGCCGTGGAACGCAAGGCCGGTCCACTCTCCGTCCGCGGTGCAGACGCGCACAAAGGGCCGGTCCGCATCCTCCTGTCCGGACGCTTCCTCCACAGTCAGCTTTTCCGTCAGCCCGGCCAGCTCCGTCATATAGCCCTTCAGCTCCGCCGACACCGGCCGGTCGTCCAGCGAGAGCTTCAGGATCAGCGGCCGCTCCATCCGGTCGAACACCGCGTGGAGCTGGGCGAGCATCTCCGGCGTGAACAGGGCCGTCCCCGCCGCAGGCCGCTCCTCCCCAGCCTTCAAAGCCTCCGCTTTCTCCGGCTCCTTCTGCCGGGCCGGCTGCTCCGGATGAAGTCCGGTCTTTTTCTGCATGGCCGCCGCCAGACGTTCCAGCTCCGTGGCCGCCAGCGCGCCGTCGCCCACCGCCGTCACCACCTGCCGGAGCGGCTTGACGCACACGTCCCCGGCCGCGTAAAGCCCGTCCGCGCTGGTCTTCTGGGAGCGGTCCGTCAGCACATAGCCCTGCTCGTTCAGCTCTGCGAGTCCCCGGACCAGCTCCGTGGCCGGTTCGTATCCGGCGAAGACGAACACGCCGAAGCTGTCCCCTTCCCCGGCCTTGTACTCGGTCTCCTCCCCGGTCGACCGGTTCCGGCAAAGGATCCGGTCGACGCCTGAGCTGCCCGATACCTCCAGTACCTCCGTCTCCGGCACGACCGTGATGTCCCTGTGCGCTCTCGCCTCGTCCGCGGCCGCCTGCGCGCAGGAGAAATCCTTCCCCCGCATGAGGATCGTCACATGGCTTGCATATTTCGTGAGAAATACGCTCTCCTCCGCCGCCGCAAAACCTCCGCCGATGACGAACACCTGCTTTCCGGTGAAAAATTCGCCGTCGCAGGTGGCGCAGTAGGCCACTCCTCTGCCCCGGTACTCCTCCTCCCCGGCGAAGCCTACCCGGCGCGGATGCGCGCCCGTGGCCAGCAGGACGCCGAAGGCGCGAAGCTCGCCTCTGTCCGTGCGCACCGTCTTCACGTCTCCGTCCAGATCGAGAGACTCGACCTGCGCCGAGAAAAATTCCGCGCCGAAGCGCTCCGCCTGCCGGCGCATGGTGTCCGTAAGCTCCGCGCCGCTGGCCGAGAGCACTCCGGGATAATTGACCACCTCCGAGGTGATCGTGATCTGCCCGCCGAACTGTTCCTTCTCCACGACGACTACGCGGTAGCGGGCCCGCGCAAGATAAAGCGCGGCGGTGAGCCCCGCAGGGCCCCCGCCGATCACTACCGCGTCATAGAGATTCTGAAGCTTCTGTTCTCCCATAAAATCTCCTTTTCGACTGTACTCGTTTTAAAGCTGTCCCACCAGATCCAGACTGGGCTTCAGCGTCTCCGCGCCGGGCTGCCATTTGGCCGGGCACACCTCGTCGCCGTGCTCATGGACGAACTGGCTGGCCTGCACCTTGCGCAGAAGCTCGTCCGCGTTGCGTCCCACGTTTCCGGCGTTCACCTCGTAGGCCACGATCTTCCCCTCCGGATTGACCACGAAGGTTCCTCTCTCGGCCAGGCCGTCCGCCTCGATCAGCACCTCGAAGTCTCTCGAGAGCGCGTGGGTCGGATCCGCCAGCATCGGGTACTGGAGCTTTTTGATCCGGTCCGAAGCGTCGTGCCATGCCTTGTGCACGAAATGGGTGTCCGTGGATACCGAGTAGATCTCGCAGCCGATGGCCTTGAACTCCTCGTATTTGTTCTGCAGGTCCTCAAGCTCCGTCGGGCACACGAACGTAAAATCCGCCGGATAGAAGAAAAATACGCTCCACTTTCCAAGGATGTCCGCCTTGGTCACGGTTTTGAACGCATCGTTCTGATATGCCTGTACCGAAAAATCGCTTACTTCTTTTTGAATCAAAGACATGTCGTCATTTCCTCCTTATTTGGTTAGTCACGGGTTACATTGAACGCTCCCACGCCCGGATATACCGCGCTGCTGCCGAGCTGCTCCTCGATGCGCAGAAGCTGATTGTATTTTGCCACGCGCTCGCTTCTGCTGGGCGCGCCGGTCTTGATCTGGCAGGTGTTGAGCGCTACGGCCAGATCCGCGATGGTCGTATCCTCGGTCTCGCCGGAACGGTGGGAGGAGATGGCCGTATAGCCCGCCTTGTGCGCCATCTTGATGGCCTCCAGCGTCTCGGACACGGAGCCGATCTGGTTCAGCTTGATCAGGATGGAGTTTCCGCAGCCAAGGTCGATGCCTTTTTTCAGACGCTCGGTATTGGTCACGAACAGGTCGTCTCCCACAAGCTGCACCTTGCCGCCCAGCTCTTTCGTCAGAAGCTGCCAGCCTTCCCAGTCCTCCTCGTCGAGAGCGTCCTCGATGGAGATGATCGGGTATTTCTCCACCAGCGCCTTCCAGTGCGCGATCAGTCCCTCGGACGTGAACTTCGTTCCCGCCTTCGGCAGCACGTACTCGCCTTTCTTCTCGCCCTTCCACTCGCTGGAGGCCGCGTCCATGGCCAGCATGAAATCCTTGCCCGGCACATAGCCCGCCTTCTCCACCGCCTTCAGGATGTACTGGATCGCCTCCTCATCGCTGGCAAGATCCGGCGCGAAGCCTCCCTCGTCGCCCACAGAGGTAGCGAGCCCTTCCGACTTCAGGATGGCCGCCAGAGAGTGGAACACCTCCGCGCACCAGCGCAGCGCTTCCTTGAAGCTGGGCGCTCCCACCGGCATGATCATAAACTCCTGCACGTCCACCGTGTTGGCCGCGTGGGCTCCGCCGTTCAGAATGTTCATCATCGGAACCGGAAGCCGGTTGCCCGTCGCTCCGCCGAGGAACCGGTACAGCGGGATGTCCAGCGACAGCGCCGCCGCTCTGGCCGCCGCGATGGATACCGCGAGGATCGCGTTGGCTCCCAGATTGGATTTATCCTTCGTGCCGTCGGCCTCGATCATCGCCTTGTCCACCGCATAGATATCGGAGGCGTCCACGCCGTTTAACACGTCGTTGATCTTCGTGTTGATGTTCTCCACCGCCTTGGTGACGCCCTTGCCAAGATATCTGCTCTTGTCCCCGTCCCGGAGCTCCAGCGCCTCAAACTCGCCGGTGGACGCGCCGCTGGGAGCGGTTCCTCTGCCCACCGTGCCGTCCGCCAGAGTCACCTCGGCCTCCACCGTAGGATTGCCTCTGGAGTCCATGATCTCTCTTCCAATGACCTTTTCAATCTGTAAATAATCCATCTCTATCTTTCTCCTTTACATTAAGATGCTATTTGATCCGCGTTACCGCTTTACAGGCACTCCTCACCGGAAGTGTCCAGTTTCCGGTGATGTTTGAATGGAGTTTCCTGATTTATTCACGTAAGTTAGCTTTTGCTAACCTCTTGTATCATACCAGATTCCGCGCCGGATGGCAACAGAAAAATAAAAGTAATGGTGCGGGCTGAACTTTACATCATTATCCCTTTCCGTCTTATTATTTATTCATACCGGGCCGTTTCCAGAATTTTTTCAGCGCGGCTTACCTCTTCCCCGGAGGGGACCCGCGTCCCTTCCAGAGAGTATGCGATACCTAACTTCTCCCATTTAAACCGCCCCAGCGTATGGTAGGGCAGCACCTCCAGACGCTTAAGGGTGGGAAGCGTCCTGCAGAAATCCCGGATAGCCAGAAGCTCCTCCTCCGAGTCCGTAAGTTCCGGCACCAGAACATGGCGGATCCACAGATCCTTTCCGTGATCCGACACGTACCTGGCCATGGCGAGGATCCCCTCGTTGTCCTGCCCGGTGAGCGCCCGGTGAAGCGCCGGATCCATCGCCTTGAGATCCAGAAGGAAGAGATCCGTCTTCTCCATGAGCCGGTCAAAGCGCCGCAGATACTCCCACTCCGTGCAAAAGCCGTTGCCCGATGTATCCAGCGCCGTGTGAACCTTCTTTTGCTTCGCCAGCGCAAACAGCGCCGTCACAAACTCCGTCTGAAGAAGGGGCTCACCGCCGCTGACGGTGAGCCCTCCCTCTCTGCCCCAGTATTTCCGATAGCGGTACAGCCTGTCGAACAGCGCTCCCGCCGTCCGCCGCTCGCCTCCGGCCATGCTCCACGTCTCCGGGTTATGGCAGTACCGGCAGCGCATATGGCATCCCTGAAGGAATACGACGCAGCGCACGCCCGGCCCGTCCACCAGTCCGAAGGTCTCCAGAGAATGAACGTTTCCGACCGCTTCCGTATTGACTGTTTCCATATGTTTTTCTCCGCGCTCCTTACATTTTCGCGTGGCACGTTCTGGAGATCACATCCATCTGCTGCTCGCGGGTCAGGTCGATGAACTTGACCGCGTAGCCGGACACGCGGATCGTGAAGTTTGCGTACTCTTCCTTCTCCGGGTGATTCATGGCGTCTATCAGCTTGTCGGTGCCGAACACGTTCACGTTCAGATGGTGCGCTCCCTGATCGAAGTAGCCGTCCATCACCTGCACCAGATTGCGGATCCGCTCGTCCTCGCTGTGACCCAGCGCGTCGGGGTTGATGGTCTGGGTGTTGGAGATGCCGTCCAGCGCCCATTCATAAGGAAGCTTCGCCACCGAGTTAAGGGATGCTAACAGTCCGTTCTGCTCCGCTCCGTAGCTGGGGTTGGCTCCCGGCGACAGCGGCGCTCCGGCTTTCCGGCCGTCCGGCATGCTTCCGGTGGCTTTTCCGTACACCACGTTGGAGGTGATGGTCAGGATCGACGTGGTCGCCTCGGAGTTGCGGTACGTGTGGCGCTTCTTGATCTTGTCAAGGAAGGTCTTGAGAAGCCACACGGCGATATCGTCGGCCCGGTCGTCGTCGTTTCCGTATCTCGGGAACTCTCCCTCGGTCTCGTAATCCACCACGATGCCGGTCTCGTCCCGGACGGTCTTCACCTTCGCGTATTTGATGGCGCTCAAGGAGTCCACCACGTGGGAGAAGCCCGCGATGCCGGTGGCGAAGATGCGGCGCACGTCAGTGTCGATCAGGGCCATCTCCGCCGCCTCGTAGTAATATTTGTCATGCATGTACTGGATCAGGTTCAGGGTATTCACGTAAAGCCCCGCCAGCCAGTCCATCATCTGGTCGTATCTCTCGATGACCTCGTCGTAATCCAGATATTCGGACGTGATCGGACGGTATTTCGGTCCCACCTGCTCTCTCGTCTTGACGTCCACGCCGCCGTTGATGGCGTACAGCAGGCATTTTGCCAGATTGGCTCTCGCTCCGAAAAACTGCATCTCTTTTCCGGTCTGCGTGGCGGACACGCAGCAGCAGATCGAGTAGTCGTCTCCCCACACCGGCTTCATGACGTCGTCGTTCTCGTACTGGACGGAGCTTGTCCGGATGGAAATATCCGCCGCATATTTTTTGAAGGTCTCAGGCAGCGCCGAGGAGTAGAGCACCGTCAGGTTCGGCTCCGGGCTCGGCCCCATATTTTCCAGCGTGTGCAGGAAACGGAAATCGTTCTTCGTCACCATGGAGCGGCCGTCCACGCCGATACCGGCCACCTCCAGCGTCGCCCACACCGGGTCTCCGGAGAAGAGCTGGTTGTAGGACGGGATCCTCGCAAACTTCACCATGCGGAACTTCATGACCAGATGGTCGATGAGCTCCTGCGCTTCCTTCTCGGTCAGCGCGCCGCTCTCCAGATCTCTCTGGATGTAGATGTCCAAAAAGGTGGAGATGCGTCCCACGCTCATGGCCGCGCCGTTCTGGGTCTTGATGGCCGCCAGATAGCCGAAATACAGCCACTGGACCGCCTCCCTCGCATTTTTCGCAGGCTCGGAAATGTCGTAGCCGTAGATCTCTGCCAGCTTCTTCATCTCCCGCAGCGCCTGATACTGACGGTTGATCTCCTCCCGCTGACGGATCACCTCGTCGGTCATGGTGCCGTCCCCGCAGTTATTGAAATCCTCCGCCTTCTTCTCCATCAGGTAGTCGATGCCGTAGAGCGCCACTCTGCGGTAGTCGCCCACGATGCGTCCTCTGCCGTAGGTGTCGGGAAGCCCGGTGATGATCTTGTTGTGGCGGGCTTTCTTCATCTCGGGCGTGTAGGCGTCAAATACGCCCTGATTGTGGGTCCTGCAGTATTCGGTGAAAATTTTGTGGAGCTCCGGACTCGGCTCGTAGCCGTAGGTGCGGCACGCCTCCTCGGCCATCTTGATGCCGCCGTAGGGCATGAACGCCCGCTTGAGCGGCTTGTCGGTCTGAAGGCCCACCACCTTCTCCAATTCCTTCGTCTCCTCGCTGATATATCCGGGGCCGTGCGCCGTGATCCCCGATACGATCTCCGTATCCATATCCAAAACGCCGCCTTTGGCGCGCTCCTCCTTCTGGAGCTCTTTTAAAATTCCCCAGAGACGGTCCGTCGCCTCCGTCGGCTCCGCAAGAAAGGACTCGTCCCCTTCATACGGCGTGTAATTTTTCTGGATGAAATCCCGGACGTTGACCTCTTCCTTCCAGATGCGTCCTTCAAATCCATCCCACTGCTTCCAGTCTGCCATGATGATACCTCCTTTAGTTACAGTAAGCTAACTTTCGTTGGTATCATATCATATTGATAGGAAAATACAAGACCCAGTATCTTATATGGTAATTTTTCTCGTTTTCAGCTATATCTAGTTGTTATAGGTAACTTACTTTCATCCGATCGCGTGTCTCGCCGCTTCATAGTCCTTCTTATGCACAAGGATCTCATACTGGTACATATGATCCGAAGAAATGCCAATGTTCCCCGTCATGCCGCGGGTCGTCCCTATTCCGTTCCACTGCGCCATATGATTTTTCGTCTTGTGCTTGTACGCGATCCGCTTATTGTCCAATCTATCGCGGATTTGGTTGAACCGTACCAGATCTGTGCCGATCCACAGGCTTTCCGAATTGAAAATCGTAAACATTTTTCCTCCTTTTTTGTGCGCTTATTTTTCAGATCTGGTTTTATTATATAATGAGATAGTTTCTTTTACAAGAAAGGAGCTGCGAAAAACTGAGTGATCGTTTTTCGCAGCTCCTTTTTGTATGCTTACAGGATTTACTCCACGTCGTTGAGCGCCGCCAGGTCCTCCTCGCCGGTCCGGACCTTCACGACCTTATCCACGCTGTAGACGAAGATCTTGCCGTCGCCGATGTGGCCGGTATAGAGCGCTTTCTTGGCCGCCTCGATGACCGTCTCCACCGGGATGTTCCCGACGATCACCTCCACCTTCACCTTCGGAAGGAGCGTCGCGTCCATCTCGACGCCGCGGTATCTCTCGCCCGCGCCCTTCTGTACGCCGCAGCCCATGACCTGCGTCACGGTCATGCCGGTGACTCCCACGTCGTTCATGGCCTTCTTCAGGTGATCATAGCGGGACAGCCTCGAGATGATCGACACCTTGTAGATGCCGGTGCCAAGGTCCGGCGTCCTGACCACCCGGACCGCCGCGTCTTTCTGCGTTCCGGAGGCCGCCGCGTACTCGTCCACGCCCAGATTGGTGTTCTCGTTCACGTCCATCGTCATGGTATTGGACACGTCCATAATGCTGAAGCCCGCATAGGCGCTGGGAAGCCCGTGCTCGCAGGAGTCGAGGCCGACGATTTCCTCCTCAGGCGTCACGCGAAGCCCAACCGTAGCCTTGATGAGCGAGAAAGCGATGGTGATCGTGACCGCCGTCCATGCGCACACGCTGGCGATCCCCACCAGCTGGAGCCCCAGCTGTCCGAAGCCGCCGCCGTAGAAAAGTCCCACGACAGAGTCGTTGCCCGGCGCGGAGGTGGTGGCGAACAGGCCTACCGCGATGGTTCCCCAGACGCCGTTGCAGAAATGTACGGCTACCGCGCCCACCGGATCGTCCACCCGGAGCTTATAGTCCAGAAACCAGACGCCGAAGCAGACCAGAAGCCCGGCCACCGCGCCGATGACGATGGCTCCGAAGCAGTCCGTCACGTCGCATCCGGCCGTGATGGCCACGAGACCGGCCAGCGAAGCGTTGAGGCACATGGACACGTCCGGCTTGCCGTATTTGAGCCATGTGAAGACCATGCAGACCACCGTCGCCACCGAGGGCGCTACCGTCGTGGTCAGGAAGATGGATCCGAGCTGCTCCACAGAAGTGGCCGCCGCTCCGTTGAAGCCGTACCAGCCGAGCCACAGGATGAAGCAGCCGAGGCATCCAAGCGGCAGGTTGTGGCCAGGAAACGCGTTGACCTTCGTGACCTTTCCGTCTTTGTTTTTCTCAAATTTTCCGATGCGGGCGCCAAGGATCGCCGCGCCGATCAGGGCGCACAGGCCGCCGACCATATGGATCGCCGCGGATCCGGCGAAATCATGGAAACCGATCTGCGACAGCCAGCCGCCTCCCCAGATCCAGTGCGCCTCCACCGGATAGATCACCGCCGAGATGACCGCCGAATAAATACAGTAGGATAAAAATTTCGTTCTCTCCGCCATGGCTCCCGACACGATGGTGGCGGTGGTGGCGCAGAACACAAGGTTAAACACAAAATTCGACCAGTCAAAGCTCGCGTAGCTTGTAAAAATATCAAACCCCGGCTTTCCGATGATGCCCATCATGTCCTCGCCCAGCAGAAGGCTGAAGCCGATCAGAATGAACATCGGCGTTCCGATGCAGAAGTCCATCAGGTTTTTCATCAGGATATTTCCCGTATTTTTCGCCCTCGTAAAGCCGGCCTCCACCATAGCGAAGCCCGCCTGCATCCAGAACACGAGGGCCGCGCCCATCAGAAACCAGACGCCGAAGATCAGGCTGTTTACCGAACTTAATATTTCTCCAGTCATAACAGTTCCTCCTCTTTCAAAAATTCAGCGCTTCTTTTTGGGCCCGCTCCACCAGTGGTGGAGTAAAAAGAAAAAGGCGCCGGATCTCTCCAGCGCCTTTGCTATGATCAATATTATACCGTTCTTGGGTTCTGTTGTCTATTTGCATAAAATCCAAATTCATTTGCGATAGTTATTAAAATTTTGTTAAAAAGTGTAAAATTTTAATGGCGCGGGCTGAACTTTATCAATTTTTACGGCAGTACGCTCCGTACCCTCTTAAGCTCTCGTAGCTCCACCGATCCGCTTCGTTCACCTTCTCCGTGCGGATCACGCCCTCCTGACTGCCGAGAATCAAATGGCTGTTCTCCAGATAGACGGCCAGTCCGTCCGCCCACTGGCGGAACACGTTTTCGTTGTACAGGACGTCCGAGTTCCATGAAAGGCTGCTGCCCGCGATCTGGCGCGGCTCTCCTGCCCCGTCCGGACGCCAGACCTGATAGCCGTAAGCGCCGTAGGTCTCCCGGTCTTCGACGGTCACAGACAACAGATAAGCCGTCCCGTCCAGTTCGCCGACATAGAGGTTGTTCCATCCGGCCCGGGCGGTATGCGCCCATTCCGTGTCAAGAATCATCCCGTCCGCGCTCCGGACGAGCGCCACGCCGCTGTCTCCGTCCCCGGCGTTCCCCACATAGACCTCCACCGTCTCTTCTTCCGCCCGGTCGCTCACGTCCCGCGTCTCCTCGCTGTCCAGCGTATAAAATTCCGCCAGAAATTCCTCCACGGTCATGTCCGCCGCCTCCGCCATATCCCCAACGCTGTCTTCCGGATACAGCGGTTCATAGAAGATGCCGAAGGCATACCATTCGCTGTCAAGCTCCGCGCGAACGATCCGTCCACCCTGAAGCTCGCAGGCCACCTGCCGGTAATACTGATTCTCTCCCTGCCTCATCAGCTCCGCAAATTCCTCATAGGAGATTTCTCCGTAGTCCGCCCGGTCCATGGACCGGTTGGTCAGAAAGACGCAGGTATCGGCAAGGGCGAGGAACGGATATTCCTCCGGCTCATGCTCCGCATCCCAGCCGTCCGCCAGATACCGGTCAAATCCCCGCCTGCTCTCAGAGAAGGACTGAACCCGCACGAGGTAAGAGCCATCCGGCAGCGCTCCGTCCGCCAGCGCCTCCGCCGTCACCTCCAGAAGCTCTCTCTGTCCAAAGACGGCGTCCGTTTCCGCGGCGTCGACGCCCTCTCCAGTCTCTGCCTGTCCGCCTCCTGCGGTATCGGCGCTCTCCCCTGTTCCTTCCGCTCCTTCCGCCTCCGCCCCGGTATTCTCCTGTGAGGCATCCGTCTCCGCCCCGGTCTCCCCTGCCAGGGCAGGCGAGCCGGAGGAGGAAGCCGGATTTGCCGCCAGCCACAACGCCAGCGCTATGCAGACTGCAGCCGCCGCGCAGAGCATGAGACGTCCGGGCGTCCGGTAGCGCAGCACGTTGCGGATCCGGCTGCCCGTGTCTCCCTCCCCGAAGGCCAGCGGCATCCCCCGGATCCTCCGGCGTCCGGAAGCGCAGGCAAGCAGCGACTCCGCATACGCCTTCTTCACGCCTCCGCCCATGACGCGGATCACCGCCTCGTCGCAGGACATCTCCATATCCCGTCCGCTGTACGAAAACGCGAGCCAGACCAGCGGATCGAACCAGTGCAGGCAAAGCGCGGCCCATGCCAGCAGCCGGAGCAGCGGATCGCCCCGGCGGATATGCGTCTGCTCATGGAGAAGGATATAGCGCTCTTCCTCCTCGCTCAGCCCGGATGGCAGATAGATCCGCGGCCTGAGAACCCCGTACACGAAAGGCGTCCCGCCGTCGGGCAGCCGGTAAATACAATCCCGTTCCCGGACTGCCGCCGTCAGCCGCTTTTTCAGTCTGCACATGGAGACGACGCTGTACGCCAGCATCCCTGCGACTCCGAGAAGCCAGATCCGCGCTCCGGCATACAGCCAGATCTGCAGCGGATTGACGGACGTCGCGTCGTTCCCCGCGGGCAGAGAGGCGTTCACCGGACCGTCAGCCACTCCCACCGGCAGCTCCACTGTCGGCGTCCTCTCGTATCCGATGTCCTGCGAGATGTATTCCATATGCCCTCGCCCGTCCGTCTCATTTTGCAGCGCCCCCAGTAGGGACAGCGGCGCGGAAAAGGAGACCGGACAGAGCAGCCGGAACAGCACCACGGCCCACAGCGCGTAAGAAAAGATCCGAGGCGCGCGCCGCAGGAGCAGGCGGGCCGCCAGGACGGCCACGATCACCACCGAGGCGGTCAGGCTCATATTCAGAATTTCGATCAGCATTCCCTCTAATGTCCACCCTGTCATCGCTTCAGTCCTCCCGCCCGTCCTCGTACTCTTCGATCAGCTTTTTCAGTTCCGCGATCTCCCGGCCGCTTAAGCTCCTGCGGCGGGAAAAGGCCGTCAGAAACCGCGGGAGCGATCCTTCGAAATGCTCGTCCAGAAACTGCGCCCCCGCCCCGGCCCCGAACTCCTCCCGACTCATGCAGGCCCGGACCGTGCCGCCCTCGTTGACAAAAATGCCCCGGTCGCAAAGCCGCTTCAGCATCGTGTAGGTGGTGGTGCGCTTCCACGCGAACGCCTCCTGGCAAAGCTTTACCAGCTCCCCCGACCGGACCGGCTCCTTCTCCCAGATCAGATCCGCAAAGCGCTGCTCCATCTCTCCCAGCTTGTAAGGTTCCATCTTCCGCCCTCCTTCTTCTCCACACGCAGAGGAGACTAATGTTATTAGACACTTTTAGTCTAACATCATTAGTCTCCTCTGTCAAGAAAAAGGCGCGGGAATCCCCGGCGCTGAAAATGCGTTTGGTTCACCAGATCGGAATGTCTTTTAATCTCATAGCCGATGCCCCTCCGGCCTCTGCTTTTCCCGTCTCCTCTTCCCTGCTTCCGTGAGCGCGTAGCTTAAGTCGAGCAGGCTTTTGATCTGATCGTCCGGCGCGCTGCCGTCCAGCCGAATCGTGATCCACTTCTCCTTATTCATGTGATAGGCCGGGTGGAAGCCCTCCTGCTGACGCAGCGCCCCGGCCAGCGTTGGGTCGCATTTGACGTTCAGCGCGTCCACCGTCCCGGCTCCCTGAAGTCCCAGCTTGTCTCTGCCGACCTCCATGACGAGCCCGTACCATTTCCGGCTGTCCGCATGGCGCAGGACGGCGTTGCCGTCCGACCACGGATAATCCGGAGCCGTGCCGTATTTGGTTTTCACATACTCCAACAGTTGCCTGCGGTCCATGCGCGCCTCCTCTCGTTTTTTGCGTCCGTGGCACATCCAGCCTCTCTCTTACCGGATCAGGGCGTTTCCTCCCGAAGCTTCCGGATCACCGCGCGCAGCGCGTCCAGCGTCTCCTTCACATCCTTCTGGTTGGCGTTCTCTCCCATGTGGCCGATGCGGATCACCTGCCCTGCCAGCACGTCGAAGCTCCCGGCGATCATGATGCCGTGCTCCTTCTTCATGGCCTCCAGTATCCGGGCGGCCTCCATGCCCTCCGGCACGCGGATCACAGTCACCGTGCTGGAAAATCCGTCCTCCAGATAAAGGGAAAGTCCCATCTCCTGTACCGTCCGTCTCGTAAGCCCGGCCAGCTCCCGGTGTCTCCTCAGGCGGTCTTCGTCCGCGCGCACATTTTCCAGCGCCGCCCGGAGCCCATAGATGTCGCTGATGGGCATCGTGTAGGGGAACCACTGGTTTTTGTAGTAGTCGCGGAACACAAGAATGTTTGCGTAAAAGGAGGCGATAGGCGTCTTCCGGCTTTCCATGGCCTTCATGGCCGCGGGGCTCACCGTCACGAACGACAGTCCCGGCGGGGCCGACAGCGCCTTTTGCGAACCGCCGCACACGATATCGATCTTTCCGGCGTCCACCCGGAGCGGCTCTCCGAACATGGCGGACACCGAATCCACCACCGTCATGATCCCGTACTCGTGCAGGGCGAGACTTAACTCCTCCACCGGATTCAACACGCCGCTTGGCGTGTCGCAGTGCACCAGAGTGGCGTATTTAAAATCGTGATGCTCCTTTAAATATTCCCGGAACACCTCCACGTCCACCGCCTTCGTGTACGGGGATTCATAAAATTCCGGCACGCCGCCGTACATGGTCACAAAGTCCGCAAAGCCTTTTCCGTAGACTCCGTTGTCCACCACCAGCACCCGGTCTCCCGGCTCCGTCAGGGAAGCGCAGGCGGCCTCCAGTCCGAGGATTCCCTCCCCGTCCAGAATGTAGGCCGGATGTTCCGTCTCCAGAAGCTCGCTGATGAGCCCGCATGTCTCCTTATAAAAGTCATAAAAATCCGGATCCAGATCCGGGTTCGTGCAGGGCAGGCTTCTGGCCGAACGCACATTTTCACGGACCTGCGTCGGGCCCGGCGTCATGATCTTGTACATGCTCTTCCCTCCTGTCTGCGCACCGCGCGTCTGAGCGCCCCGGCGATAGGGAGCACCAGCACCGCCGCCACTCCGATTTGCACCAGGTTGCCGGGGATCGACAGGACCGGCGTCACCCAGTTTCCGTAGATGATCCCCTCCGCGATATAATACCCCGCGATCTTGATGACGCAGGCCGCCGCGATGGCCGCCGCGTTCCATCCAAAGCCCGTACGCTTCTCCGTCACCGCTCCCACGGTCCAGCCCATCAGTCCTGCCACGACAAATGTGAACGGAGCCCACAGCACCCAGCCTCCCATCAGATCGAAGAGCGCCATACCGAAGGCTCCCGACAGCGCGCCCGTCCGCTTTCCGAAAATAATGGCCGCCAGAAAGAGCGGCACGTTGCCCAGATGGACCAGACCGCCGTTGGCCGCGATGGGCAGGCGGATATTGACAAATCCTGTGGCGATAAACGTCAGGGCGACGCACACGCCTGTGACCGCGATCTCTGTCGCCGTCGCCGCTCTGTTTCCCGCAGATAATTCTCTCGTACTCATAGGTTTCTGTCCTCCTCTGTTTGCTGGAACCTATGGTACTCCAGGACTGGTTATTTTAAAATATCCAGTTTTATTATTTTTGGCCAGTCCAGTTTGGATCGTTCCGTCGGAGCGCCGAGTCTCTCAATAGTAGATCCGGTTTTCAAACTCCACCCGGAACTCCCCGCCCTCGGCGTGAAGCTTCGTCACGCCGCAGTTTCGGTGTACCGGTCCGTTCCAGAACTGCCCGACGGGCAGGTCGAGGAGACCGGAGAGGATCCCGCGGATGGCCGCTCCGTGAGACACCATGAGAAACGTCATGTCCCTGTTGGCCGGATCGTCCATGATCTCTTTCACGAAGGAGGAAGTTCTCTGTCTCATATGTACGATGCTCTCGCCTCCCGGCGGCGTCGTGTAGCGGGCCGGATCGTCAAAAAATCTCCGGAAATCCGGATCCGGGATGTTGTACCTGTCCGGCTGGTGGACCAGCCCTTCGTACTCTCCGAAGCTGATCTCCAGAAGCCCTTCCGTCTCCACGATCTCGATTGGCCGCTCTCCCCTTATGATCTCCGCCGTCCTTCTGGCCCGGATCAGCGGACTTGTGTAGATCCGGTCAAAGGGCACGTCCTTCAGTCCTTCCGCCGTCTTTTCCGCCAGCCCGACGCCGTTTTCATTCAAAGGGATATCCGTGACTCCCTGAAGTCTTTTTTCCCGGTTCCATTGAGTCTCTCCATGCCGGATCAGGTAAATGTCCATTCCCACCGCTCCTTTTTCTCCATCTGTTTTTTCGCGCCTGCGCACCGGCAGACAGCTCTATTTTACCTGTTCAGGACGGCTATGACAAGCCGGAAGTCCGGCAGTCTCTGCACGTGCCGTACAGGATGGAATCGCGGCAGCTGAGCGTAAAGCCGTGATCCTTTTGTATATGCTCTGCGATCTCTTCCATAAACGCGCAGTCCAGATGATAGATCCGGCCGCACACGCCGCATTTCATATGCAGATGATTTTCGCATCCCTTCCCCTGCTCCACATACTGATAGGACGCTCTGCCGCCCTCGCGCGGAGCATAGCGAATGACCGTGCCGTCCTTTTCCAGCTTATCCAGATACCGGTAGACGGTGGTGATATTGACGTCGTTTTCCATACGGCGGAGCCATTCGCCGATCTCGGCCGCCGTGACGGTCCGGTCCTTGTTTTCCTTCAGGATCTCCAGAATTTTTCTGCGGCTTGCCGTCGCGTAATGATGTTCCTTTGTCATGCTCTCTCCTCTCAGAATACGATTCCCGCAAGCTCTATGACAAGTCCCCAGAACACGCCGAGGGCGTAGAGCGCGCCGATGATGCGAAGCGTCTCTCTCCGGTCTTTGTTCAGCCGCAGCAGCACCAGAAGCCCCACCCCGGCGTTGACCAGAAGCCCGGACATCATGGAGCCGGCGGTTATGACTCCCGACAGGTACAGCTCCGTGATCGCCACCGACGACGCGCAGTTGGGGATCAGCCCCACCAGCGCCGCCGCAAAGGAGCCGAGCACCGGCGTCCCTGTAAAGAGCCCGGCAAGCGCCTCCTCCCCGACGGCGGCGATCCCGGCGTTCAGCGCAAACGAGATCAGAACGATGTACAAAAATACCTCCGCCGTGTGACGGAGCGCCGCCAGCGCCAGATGGCCTCCGCAGCCATGCTCGCCCTCATGCCCGTGCTCCCGGTGTCCCGGATCTTTCTTTTTCCTGCCGTCGCGGATCACCAGATCCACCGCCAGACCGGTCAGCGCCGCGATGGCCGCCTTCACGGCCAGAATCCGCGCGATCCGGACGATCCCCACCGACTGGGAGATCAGGATCGGGAGCATCTCGTCCGAGGTGGACAGATAGACCGCCAGCAGCGTTCCCGCCGTGACGACCCGTCCCGCGTAGAGACCGGACACCGCCGCCGAGAAGCCGCACTGGGGCAGGATCCCGAACAGCGCGCCCCAGACAGGGCCCGATCTCCTGGCGGCGCCGATCCGTCTCCTTCCCGCCTCCCCGGCCCGGTGTTCCAGAAATTCCATCAAAAGATACGTCAAAAATAAAAACGGCAAAAGCCGAACGCTGTCCTTCAGTGTGTCCGCAATGATGTCTGTCAGCATCCTGTTCATTTCCTCCAAAATCCTTTTTTTCGCAATCGCTTTGCATTTGCAAATGATTTGCAAATTAGCAAAGCTAATTATAATCGCTTTTTGGGAAATGTCAAGCGCTTTTCATCCGCAAAAATTCTGACGCCCAAAGCCTTCCCGGCCCGGGCGTCAGATACAGTTTCCTTATTTTCTTTTTACTTGCCGGCCATCTGGCGCTCCTGCGCCTCGATCATCTTCTTCACCATATACCCGCCCACAGAACCGTTCTGCTTCGACGTCAGGTCGCCGTTGTAGCCGTCGGTCAGCGGCACGCCGATCTCGCTTGCCACCTCATACTTAAACCGATCCAGAGCGCCCTTCGCCTCCGGTACTGCCGCTTTGTTTGTAGAACCAGCCATAAGAAACTCCTCCTTACTGCAAAACGTTCCAAAAAACCGCTTCGCAATCTGTTGTTGTTTGTTACGGGCTTAGTATATGCAGCCCTCCAGCAAATACCCTGTCAATATTTGTCAAATTAACAGTTCAGCCAGCCGGAAGTGACAGGCCACAATCGTGCTTGCACGAATTGGGGACTGTTGCTTTCGGCTGAGGGAGCGCCAGATCATGAGCAAAGGGAGCCGCGAAGCGGCGGGGAGCGCGACAGCGCGGCTTTGCGAATGGCGCGGGCTGAACGTTCTCACCAGTCATAAGTGACAGGCCACAATCGTGCTTGCACGAATTGGGGACTGTTGCTTTCGGCTGAGGGAGCGCCAGATCATGAGCAAAGGGAGCCGCGAAGCGGCGGGGAGCGCGACAGCGCGGCTTTGCGAATGGCGCGGGCTGA
>JAUNHB010000048.1:0-10170 GCA_030524125.1 Eubacteriales bacterium
CTCAGAATACTCGGATTGACCGCCAGAATGTACGCCATCGTCATAAACGTGGTCACTCCCGCCATGATCTCAGTCCGGGCGGTCGTATGGTTTTCACTCAGCTTAAACACTTTTTCCAACATACGTTGTCTTTTCCCTCCTGTGTGGTTTTTTGCCGCAGAAAGGCCGGACGGAGACGCAAACATCTCTGTCCGGCCCTTCTGTAAGTCGCTGACTACCCTCACAGTTTAGCACAATCGCACTGGTATGGCAAATAGTATGTGTAAGCCGAAGCTGCGCGGGTCAGGCGGTCACTGTCCCGCGTCCGCCGTCCGCGGAAACTCCAGCGTCACCTTGAACAGGTCCCCGTCCGTCTCCACCGCAAAGGTCCCGCCCTGAAGCTCCGTGAAGCTCTGGGCGATGGCAAGGCCAAGGCCGCTGCCCTCCGTGTTCCGGGACAGGTCTCCCCGCACGAACCGCTCCTTGATCTCCTCCGGCGTAAAATTCATCTCCTCGGCCGACATGTTCTTAAATTCCGCCCGTACCGTGCGCTCCGTCTCCTTCAGGCTGATGTACACCCGGGAGCGGGGCATGGAGTATTTCAGAATGTTCTGCACCAGATTGTCGATGATCCGGAACGTCCTCTGAGGATCCAGACGAAGGACGCATCTCTCCTCCGGGATACTCCACCGGAAATCCAGCTCGCTTGCCGCGATCTTCTCCTCGTTCTCCAGACGCACCTGCTTGATCAGGCTGACCAGATCCACCTCCTCGTAGTTCATGACGATGTTGTTGGTCGTGGCCTTGCTGACCTCGAACAGATCCTCGATCAGCACCTTCAGCCGCTGGGATTTTTTCTCCAGCGTCGCCACATAGCTCGCCCTCTCCTCCTCGGTCAGACCTTCCTTCTTCAGAAGATCCACGTACGTGATGATGGCCGTCAGCGGCGTCTTTAAGTCGTGGGAGACGTTGGTGATCAGCTCGGTCTTCATGTTCCGGCTGCGTACCTCCTCGTCCACCGCCTTCCGGAAGCCGCGCTGGATCGACGCGATCTCGTCCCGGATCGGATCGAACACTCCCATCTCCACGTCCGCGGATGCGTTCAGATCCCCGTCCGCGATGGCTCTCGTCACCTTCAAAAGCTTTTCATAGTCCTCCTGCATCTGTCCGCACTTGCGCCGGATCAGGAAAAAGACAAGCACCGAATACACGATCGTCCCGAAGATCCCTCCGATCCAGAAGACGCACAGGAACGCCACGATCAGTCCGTTCAGTCCCACGAGCTTCCAGATATTGTTCTCCAGCTTCTGATCCAGCCGGATGTCCGTGGCCCAGTGCCACAGGCGGAGACACTGCTTTTTCAGCCAGCTCCACAGGGCGAGGCATAAAAGCTGCTCCCGGAGCGTCCGGACCGGATGCGTCACATAGGGCAGCAGCGACGCCGTAAACCAGTACCAGCCAAAGGCCAGACAGCTCCAGAACAGCCACAAAAGCAGCACCGCCGCCGTCGAGGACGCGTCTCCGAGCCCCAGATAGGCCAGATCCCCCGCAAAGCTGTCGGAACCATTTTTCAGCGTGTACACTCCGAACTCCGTCAGGACGAGACTCAGCGTGACGCTAAGCCCGGTCAGTCCCACGACCGCCGTCACCTCCGCGGGCAGCCGGAACAGACGGCTCTCCCGAAGCCCGAGCGCCGGGAGATTCTGAAGAATCAGCGCCAGCAGCGCCATAGACGCGATGAGGATCCCGACCGCCACCGCGTAGCCGCTGGAAAAATAAGCGTCATACTCGATCCAGTAATCATACGTCGGATCGCTGATCCCGTAGTCCCGATTCTCGCTCAGCCCAAAGGCGAACGTCGTATTCTGGATGATCGGCACGGGGATCTGACGGAGCAGCTCGCTGCCGCGGGCCACGAGCGCGGGGCTGGCCGTCTCCGCGTCCGCCTCTCCGTCGTCCCCGTAGGTCTCCGCCTCCGGGAGCTCTTTTTCCGTCACATCAGACTCCTCGTAAGTTTCCTCATAGATCTCGTCGGCGGAACCTTCTTCATAGAGATCTTCCTCATAGGTCTCATCGACATAGCTTCCCCGCTCCATGCCGTTGTCTTCCATCAGCCGGATCATGGACGTCCGGGTCAGATAGGACGCCAGCTCATCCGAGGCGCGCCCGTCGATCCCCCACATCTGTCTCACGCTTGGAACTCCGCGGCTGTCGTAGGAGACGACGAGTCCGGCGGCATAATAATCCTGAAGATCCGTGTCCCCCTGTATGATCCTCTCCAGCGTGGAATCCGAGCCGTACTGCTTCTCCACGCCCAGCGCGTAACTGGAGTAGCCGTTTAAACTCTGCACCGTCACATACTGGTTCCGCATGTTTTTCATGAGCCGCTTTGACGCCTCCCGCACGGCCGCCGTCTCGCTCCCGCTCATTTTTGTCATGTCGTAATTCTGGGTCAGATACTCGTACGCGTCCATCTCCGGCGTGATCTCATAATTCATGTAATAGATCGACGACTGGATGTACCGCCGCAGCTCTTCGTCGAGCGCCGTCTCCTCCGCGACAGACGTCGCGCCCTCGCCGTCCTCCGAAGTCTCCGCCCTCAGCGCTTCCATCTTTGCCTGCGCATGGTCCCTGAACACCGGATAGGCATTGCACATGAGCACGCCCGCCAGCGCCGAAGCGGCCAGCACCGCCGCCATGCCTCTTTTCCTACTGCTTTTCCATTTTGTAACCAACGCCCCACACCACCTTTAAATATTTTGGATTTTTCGGGTTGATCTCGATCTTCTCACGGATGTTTCTCACATGCACCATGATCGTGTCCGAGTTCACCGCCTTTTCGTTCCACACCCGTTCGTAGATCTCGTCCGCGGAAAACACTCTCCCCGGATGCTTCATCAGAAGGAGCAGGATCCGGTATTCCATGGGAGTGACCTTCACGGGCGTCCCGTCCACGCGAAGCTCCACCCTCTCCTCGTCGAGCTCCAGCCCGCCGATCCGGTAGACATGCTGCTCGTCTTCCGGTTCCCGGCCGTTTCCCTGGAGCTTTTCCATGTACCGGCTGTAACGCCGAAGCTGCGAGTTGACCCGCGCCAGAAGCTCCAGCGGCGTAAAGGGCTTCGTCACATAGTCGTCCGCGCCCATATTGAGCCCCAGAATCTTATCCACCTCCTCGGACTTGGCAGACAGCATGATCACCGGAAAATCGTAATCCTTACGCATCTCCATGACCATCTGGATCCCGTCCTTTCTCGGCATCATCACGTCCACGATAGCCAGATGGATCTCCTCCCGGTAGATCACCTCCAACCCTTCGATCCCGTCGGCCGCTTTATACACCTCGTAGCCCTGACTTTTCAGGTAGATCTCGATCCCGTCCCGGATCTCCCTGTCGTCCTCTACCACCAGTACATGATATTTCTCCATCGTCACACTCTCCTGCCCTTCATGGCTCTATGTTATCGTCTGATTCTTAAAAACAATTGCAGGTAATTCTTAAAAATTCCTAAAGAATCCCCGCCCGCGCCAACGCCAGTATAGCACAGCGCCGCCTTTTCGGAAAGTGCCGGATGCTTCCGGAAGGTTCCGGGTATGGTTTTGGGTCGGGATACGCATACTGAGAAAAAAAGGAGGGTTTGACATGTCTGAACGTCGACAGGAAAAAGACTATGATTATCTGAAGGCCGTCTCCGCGCAGGACTGTACGGGACTGATCCCGGCGGGACTGGCCGGAGAGAAGGAGCTGGAAAGCTACGAGGAGCTCTATCCGTTTCTGCCAAGGGCGGCGAAGGAGGACGACCGGGAGTGAGACGCCAGGCGGGCCGTTCCCGGCCTGACATCGCTAAGGCCCGCCTGCAGATTGGCAGGCGGGCTACTGGTTTTAATATTCGGAGCTGAGCAGGAAATCCGCTATGTGCATCGTCCTGATCCCCTCGTAATTTCCTCCTGCAAATTCGTCTGTCGTGAGGACATATTTGGGATAATTGTCGTGTATTTCAAGCAGCCGCTCATATTCCCGTTTTTCTGTCTTTTCCGAGCGGATCTCCTGCGTGACCTGAACATAGATTTTCTCATTTTGACGTATCGCCACAAAATCGATCTCACCGTCGCCGCTCTTTCCCACATGGACGGTATAGCCCCTCCGGCAAAGCTCCAGATACACGATATTTTCAAGGCTGGAGGCCGCGCTGTCCGCATGATAGCCAAGAACGCCGTACCGCAGGGCGACGTCGGCAAGATAGAATTTTTCCTGCGTTTTCAGGACTTCCTTTCCCTGCAGATCGTATCTGGAGCAGCGGTGGAGCAGATATGCCTTTTCCAGCTTTTCCAGATAGCCGTACACGGTTTCATTGTCGAGTGACCGGCGCTCCGCCTTCAGGTAGTCCGCGATCGACTTTGCTGAAAAGGTATTTCCGACATTCTGGAAGGTGTATTTGACGACGCGCTCCAGCTGGTCGATCTTCCTGACCTGATTTCGCCTTACAATATCTGAAAAAATCGTGGAACTGTATATATCCCGGACGATCGTATAGATCTCATCCTGAGAAAACGCCTGCAGATGGGTCGCCGGAAATCCGCCCAGACGGACATAGCCCGCAAGCTCGGCTTTTGGTTCCCCGACAGCGGTGAACCTGCTCCTGAACATCAGATATTCGCCGAAAGACAGCGTAAAGATGCGGAAGGATACATATCTGCCGGTGAGATAGGTAGATATTTCCGAGGACATCATCCGGGAGTTGGAGCCGGTAAGGTACAGATCCACATCAAAGTCTGACGCCAGCGAATTGACAACCCGTTCCCAGCCGCTGACCTCCTGTACCTCGTCCAGAAACAAATACGTCCTTCCGTCCGGACAGAGACTCTCCTTCAGCTGAGCATACATCTGCTTCGCCGTCATATCCTCATATTCCATGGAGTCATAGCGGCAGGCGATCATACGCTCCTGCGGAATCTTCCGCTCAGTCCTTAACCTTTCCATGATCATTTTCAAGATCGTGGATTTTCCGCAGCGGCGCACCCCTGTGAGTATCTTTACAAAGGGGGTATCTGTATATGCCATGATCCTGTCCACATACAACGGCCTGTTGATCATCGTGACCACCTCCTGTCTAAAAACAAGCATACCGCAAAGTACAGAAAAAGTCAAAAGTTTTGCGATTATAAACCGCAAAACTTTTGACTTCTCGGTTTTTTTCAGGATTCCCCGTCCTCCACGCGCGCGCAGCGCACCGTCACGCGGGCTTTGCCGCCGATCGTGCATGTAAACAGCGTCAGCGCCCAGTCTCCGGACTGCATCTTATTCACGTCCGTGCCGGAGAGCTGTTCAGTCGTGACGACCTGGTAGTCGTACCGGACGCCGGAGAGGTCTGTGAACGTCACCCGATCCCCGGTGACAAGCTTTCCGACGCCACCGAAATGCGCCGGATAATTGTGGGCGGCGACGATCAGATCCCCGCCGGAGGCGGTTCCCGTATAGCGGCACGGAGCCGTCTTTAACGCCGCGTAGCTCCACTCGCCGGCGACGGGAAGCCTGCGCCCGAGCGCCGGGATCTCCAGCACGCCGATGTATTCGTTTCCGTCCACCTCTGTGGAAAGAAGCCCTGACCCGGAGAGTTCCAAGAAGCTCTCCCCGTCAGGGCTTTCGTCCATCCGCGCGGAGAGTTCCAAAAGTACCCTCTCCGCCTCTCTGGCGGCCCGCATGCCGTCCGCCATATTGTACGCCGCCAGACCGAGGGCCGTCGCCATCAGCAGCAGCCCTCCGAAAAGCAGCGCTCTTCGCATCATGCGTCACGCCTTCCGCGTCCGGATTTTTTCCTTTTCCGCTTCCGCTTTGGCTTGAGCAGGAGCCCGGCCGATGTCAGTCCCGCGCCGAGGAGCGCCAGGATGAGCGCCCAGAGCCACGGCTGCCCCGTCTGCGGCAGACTGCCGCCCGACGGGCTCTCCGGCGTGTTCTTCGTCGGCTCGCCCGGATCCTTTTTCCCGGGCTCGTCGGGCTTGTCCGGCTTCTCCGGTTCGTCGCCCTTCCTGTTCTGGAACGCCGCCAGCGCCGCAGTGCCCGTCTGGATCGTCCCGCTGATCTGTCCGGACGAGGGAACGACCCGGTACTCTCCGCTTCCGCTTTCCGTCACCGTCCATTTCGCATTCGCAGGAAGTCCGAGAATGGTCAGCGACTCGTTATGCTTCAGCGTGATCTGCGCGCTGTTCTGCTTATCAAACGTGAGCAGGACCCCGTCCCGGTCCGTCTGATAGGTCTTGTCCGCCGCGCCGTCGATTTTGATCGTAAATGTGAACGCCCTGTCCGGATCGATCTGCGAGCCGTCCAGATGCACCACTGTCTTGGAGATCGTCAGCCTGCCGGTATCAGAAGCCGGCTCCTTCACGTTTCGCACCACCACGGCAGTGCTTCCGGTGAACAGGTTGGACAGCTCTTTCTCTCCCAGATTCGTCTTGACGGCGAAGGGGTAATAAAACTCATCATCCGGATCGGTATGCGCTTCCAGATTCTGCGTCGCCCGCCCGTAGCCGACGCCCTCGTCGGTGATAAAGACAGGCAGCACGCCCTCGTGCGTACCGTACTGTATGAGGGCGGTATCAAGGCCGTAATGAACCAAAAGCTCCTTGCCGCCCGTCTCGGTGACGCTGTTCTCTCCTCCGGTCAGGATCAGGTCGCGCAGCGTGACGTTCACGCCGCCGTCCACGGCGTAACGGGTCATGGTGCCCAAAAGCTTGCCCAGTCCGGACTGCACCTGGATGCCGTCGTTGCGGGCGAGCGCGTCGGCGTAGACGCCCCGGTCCGTCACATAGACGGGGATCCAGCTTTCGTTCAACTCGTAGCCGTCCAACGTCGTCATCTCGTGCAGCCAGTAGGACGGCTTCGGCGAATCGTTCGGGTCGGTGGAGCCCTTACCCTCCAGCTCGAATCGAACTTGTCCCTTATTGTCAGTGCCGATCTCTGCGTCGGCGGAGAACAGCAGGCGGCCGTCTTTGTCCGTCTTGCCCTCTACAACAGGATTCTCTCCGTTTATCGCATCATACAGTCCGAAGGTCACGTTCTCCATCGGAGCGCCGTTTTCGTTCAGCTTCTGCACGGCGAGGGTGTTCACCGCGTTGGGAATGTAGATATGGCTGCCGTACAGGCGGGTGAACTCCGCCAGATCGACCTGCCGGATCTCCTTCAGCAGATCATCTGCCACTCTGTCGATGGCCGCGTCCAGATCATCCTTGTCTGAAAGCAGCTCATCTTCTACCAGCGATTTCAGAACGCCAAGCTGCTGCTCCTCGTCAGATTGACCCGGATTTTTAAACACATCTCCGTCTATAAAGTAATAGCTCAGCACCAGATCGGCGTCCACATCATCCGCCGTCCGGTAATAGCGGTCGGGAGTGCCAGGCAGGTCGTTCAGCGTGCCCTGATAGCGTCCCTCCTCGTCTGTCCACACCAGATGCCATTCCGAATAGGTCTTTGAATCCTGCTGGCTGAGCCAGATCTGGTGGAGCGCCGCTTTCAGGATGCGTTTCCGCATCAGCAGCGTATCTTTTTCTGTCCCGCTCTGATCCGAAGGCAGAGTGTCCGCGTCCGAAACGGTAAAGCCCGTTTTGTTGGAACCGTAGATGGGGCTCCAGCTTGCGGCGTCGTTCTGTTTCTCGCCGGTCTTCAAAAGCGGCACGGCGATCACCATGCCCGGCTTTGCCTGATCTGTCGGGATAACCGTTCCGTCTGATGTGTATTTCAGGTCGCCCACCTGATAGATCTTGGCGTTAAAATTGCCCACCGCGCCGGTGTCCCAGGTGTTCGTCACCTTCAGGATGTGGAACACATCGTCATACTCCAGATGGATGTCCGGCACCTTCCGGTAGCCTTTCGGCCCCGTGGTCTCCTCCAGCACATAGTATTTTGTCCCGTCTTCTTCGAGAAATTCCTCAAAGTCGAAGGGGATGTCCAAATCGTCCAGCATCGTCCATACGCCGTCTTCTTCGGTAGCAAACTTCGCCAGTTCGTCCTGCTTTTCATAATCCTCGTTTGCCGTCCAGAGCGTAAAGCCCACGTCTGCTATTGGTTCGTTGTCCTGATCCAGCTTGACCACATCGTCCGCGATGGGCGGCACCAGATTGTATTTCAGGCTCATATTGGACTGCTGATTGCCGCGCTCCAGATAATAGAACTGGAGGCAGTGCTCGGTACCGCTCCGGAAGGTGCCCTGCTCGCTGTCGTCCGTGGTGCCTGTCCTTCGGAAATAGCGGTCGATATTGTCCTTTGTGATGGTGTTTCCCTGACTGTCCGTGATCTCATCGCCGTTGTCCTCGATGGCCTGCAGGAACATCTCCCGCAAGGAGGTGTCTCCCGTCGACCTGATGTCATATTTCACCACGCCGGTAGAAAAGTCGATGGTAAATCTTGTGGCGTCGTGGATGCCGCCCAGATCGGCCACCAGCACCCCGTCGATGAACACCCATACGTCGTCGTCGCCGGAGAAGGTAAATTCCATATTCTTCTCTTTTCCCTCGACCTCGATCATGCCGCCGTCCGGCTGGTAGAAGTCCACCTCCATCGTCAGGCCGAAATAATGGCTGAGAATCGGATCTCTGATGTCGGTTATCTTGGATTTCAGCGCGCCGGCGTCCTCTTCAAATACGTCCTTCGCAGAGTTAAAGGGGAAAAACTGTCCTTTACCTCCGTTCACCCCTGCAGACTGCCTGAACAGATAGAATTGATGGCTGTCCCGGTCAAACTCGGCAAAGTTTTTGGTTGCGTCGTAATAGTAGTAGCCATCTGAATCCTTCTGCAGCAGCCCGATCACATCCTTGTAGGACTCCTTTCCTGCTTGCTCTGTTTCGTCCGGGTCGAACAGATAGGCGAGGGATTCCTTCCCCTCTCCATATCCGAGCCCATCCGGGATCTTACTTTTCTCATAGTTTGGGTTTTCTTCTTCAAGTTCCTTAAACGCAAGACCTACCTGCGTATCTGTCAGATCCAGCGCAGGATATCCGTCCTCGCCCAGAGTGGACTGCAGGATCCCCTGATATGCGCCGTTGCCCGGATTGACATAGGTGTTGTAGCGCCCTGACGCATGGCCGTCGTCGGTTACTCCTCCCCACGAGGTTGAACTACCATCTGCATAGATGAATTCGTCTACGCCGAACCGCCAGTTATCCGTCTGGGTAATGCCCGCAAAAAGGAATGGATGAATTGTATCTTCGTCCCGGTTGATGTTCTCTGTTGAAAGGAAGTCTTCTCTCCACCAGTGCGCGGTCTCTCCGCCGCCCTTCGTATTGTTGATTTTATAGTCTGTTTTCTCTCTCGTGTTATCGGCCGCTGTCCATTTCCTGGCGTCCACCGTATCCTGCTCATGCAGCCAGTAGTCAAACAGGTTGATGGTGACGTTGCTGGGGCTGATGCCCTCCACGCCATAGTCGTCCACCCAACTCGCCGGCGTATATTCTTTCGAGATCAGGCCGCCGGTTCCTATGACTTCCTCTGCATCGCCGTCGTCGGCCGTCACAGACAGCTCCTCCCCGGCCGCTTCGGACAGCGCGTCCAACAGGGCGTCCAGCGCTTCGCGGTCCAGCTGCGCCTGCTCCTCCTCCGTCAGCGCCCCGATCTCCTCGCACAGCCGGTCGATCTCTTCGCGCAGGCTCCAAAGGGCGTCCTCGTCCATCGTCTCCAGCGCGTCGACCGAAGGCAGCGCGCCGATGCGCTCCTCGATCGGGCAGACGGCGCAGACGAACCCGCACGTCCCATCGGAAGCGCTCTCTTCATAGCCGCACTCCCCGTCGTGCACATGGGGGCAGTTCAGGACTTCCGTCCCCTGCTCGTAGCAGTCCGCCGTATGTTCGTGAGAACAAACGCTCTTTTGATAGCCGCACTCCTCCGTATGCTCCGGGTGATGGCGGCACAGCGTCCCCTCTCCCTCTTCGGAAGAAGCGCTTCCGTCCTCATTATCCTTTTGCGGATCTTCGCCGTTCTCTCCCTCATTTTCCGGCGTCTCTCCGTCTTCTTCGTCCTCTTCCAGACCGTCGTTCTCCCCCGCAGACTCCGTCTCCTGTCCTTCTCCTGTGTTCAGAGCCTCCGCTGCCAGAGCGCTCCCCGGCAGATCCGCCAGCATGCAGAGCGCCAGCAGGAAGACCAGTGGTGTTTTTCTCCTTCACCATGCTCCTGGTGGCCGGGACTTGTTGTGTCTCATCGGCCGCGCC
>JAUNHB010000048.1:10180-20571 GCA_030524125.1 Eubacteriales bacterium
GGTATTACCTTTAAAATTTTAACATTAACCAAGCCACATTTTTCCATGTATTTTTTTATTTAATATACCCCCCCCCCGCCCTAAAAGTCAACTTATAGTTGATTTTATTTTCTGATAGAACTTATCACTCCGACATCAGGATGTGCAAAGCGCTCTATGTTATGCAAAACATCCGCCGAGATCCCGCGGCCAGCTCACAGCAAAGCTGTCCGTTCCCTGCCAATGGCTGCCCGTGCGAGCACGGCAGCCGCTTGCAGGGCGTATCGCGCAAAAAAGGCTCTGAACCTGAAAAAAGGTTCAGAGCCGCAGAAAACGGTCTGTTCTTATTTTTTTATCTCATGGCGTCCATCCACCGCCTGCGCCGGAGGCGCACGAGAAAGACCGCGCCCCGGAAGCAGAGCTCCAGACACATGGCGATCCAGACGCCCGTAAGTCCCAGCGGGCGCGACAGCGCCACCGCCAGCGTCAGCCGCACAAGCCACAGGCTGACAAAATGCAGGATGCTGGGAACCAGCGTGTCTCCTGCTCCCCGGAACGCGCCGGACGCCACGATGGAGGCCGCGAACAGCGGCTCCGCAAAGGCTTCGATCCGAAGTACCCGCACGCCCAGCGCCCGGATCGTGGGATCCGGCGTCAAAAGCCCCATCATAAGCGGCGCACCCAGAAACATCAGCGCTCCGGTGGCCGCCATGACCAGCATTCCCAGCCTCACGGTCAGGCTGGCGAAGCGGCGCGCCAGCTCCCTCCGCCCGGCCCCCATGCTCTGTCCCACAAGCGTCGCGGCGGCTTCTGCGATCCCGTAGCCCGGCATGTAGCAGAGGCTCTCGGCCGTCACGGCAAAGGAGTTGGCCGCGATGGCGACCGCTCCCAGCGGGGCCACGATCCCCGTCGTGACGATCATGGCCCCGTTCATCAGGCCGTGCTCCAGCCCCACCGGGACCGCGATGCGGACCGCCTTTCCGATGCACTCCCGATCCGCACGCCACGGTTCCTTCCGAGACAGGCCGAGGATAGGCGAATCGACCGTCAGCACCTTCAGCATCCATACTGCGGTCACAGCCTGGGCCAGCGCCGTCCCGAGCGCCGCCCCGGCCACGCCCATGCCCGCTCCGGGGATCCGCACGGCATATCCGGCCCACGTCCAGTCATGGGCCGGAAAAATTAAAAGTCCGTTGAAGAGCACGTCCAGAACGCACATCAGCACATTCAGAAGGCCGGGCGTGCGCATGTTCCCGCTGCACTGGAGCATCCCCGCCGCCAGCAGATTGAGCTGGACGGCAGGAAGCGACAGGACGTAGATGCGGAAATAAGCGGCCGCATCCTCCCGGATCGCCGCGTCGGCCCCAAGCCACTCCGGCAGGGGCCCGCTCACCGCCATGCCGAGCAGCACGAGCAGCACGCTGAACAGGAACACCGCCGCCAGCGCCTGCCGGAGCACCTCCCTGGCCTTTTCGTACCTGCCGGCGCCGATCAGCTGGGCTGTCTGCACGGTAAATCCGGCGGCCGCCGCCATGCAAAGTCCGCCGAACAGCCAGGTGCTGGTGGAGACCAGACCGATGGAGGCGGATTTCACCGCCCCCAGCCGTCCCGCCATGGACGCGTCGATATACTGCATGATGATCGACGTGATCTGGGCCATGACCGCCGGGAGGCTCAGACGGATCGCCAGCCTTGCCTGCTCCGCCGCCGTCAAGTCCGCGCCCTCCCGGATTTTCTCAAGCAGCGCCTCCGCCCCGTCCGGCGTCCCGGTCCTTCGTTTTCTTCCGTCCACCGTCCGTTCCTTTACTCGCCCTCGGGCGCGGAGGATACGTCGCTTCCGAAATATTTCTCAGAGATCTGCGCCAGCTCTCCGGACGCTCTCAGTTCGTCGATGGCTTCGTTGACCGCCGCCCGGAGGTTCTCCGTCTCCTCACCCCTGCGAAGCGGGATCGCCACCTGCGACGCGTCCTCGGTCAGAGCCGCGATCTTGATGTCGGCGTCCGGATGGGCGTTCATATAATCATAATAAGTAAGCTCCGCGTTCAGCGTCGCGTCGATCCGTCCGGACAGCAGAAGCTCAAAGGTCTGGTTCAGATCGTCCACGCCGGTCACATTTGCCCCGTAGCTCTCAGCCAGCTCCGCGTAGGTGCTGGAGATGGTGTTGGCCGTGCTCTTTCCCTCCAGATCCTCAAAGGACTGGATCTCGTCGTTGTCCCCGGTCACGATGACTGCCGTGCGGTTGTAGGCGTAGGGCTCGGTGAAGTCGTATTTTTCCGCCCGTTCCTCCGTGATGTCGACGCCGTTGACCACCATGTCGTAGCGGCCTGCGTCCAGACCTGCGAACAGGCCGTCCCACTCGCCCTCCACGAAGGTCGCCTCCACGCCCAGATGCTCCGCGATGGCTCTGGCCACCTCCACGTCGTAGCCCACCAGCTCGTCGTTCTCATCGTGGTACGTCCACGGGGACCAGGTGCCCTCCATGGCCACGATCAGCTCTCCTCTCTCCCGGATCTGCTCCAGCAGGTCCTCCGTCTCCCCGCTGTCCGCCGCGGAGCTCTCCGTTCCATCTGCCCCGGCTTCCTCTTCGGCGTCCGCCGTCTGCGCCTCCTCAGAGACTGCCGAACCCGCCGCGCCGCTCTGTCCGCATCCGGTCAGGGCCATGGCCCCCGCCGCCAGAAGCAGTATCGTCAAATATCCTTTTCTTCTCATTTTTATTCTCCTCCTGAACTTTTCTCTGTCAAAAAGCCTCCGCGCCGCCGGAAATTTTTCTCATAAACTCCTGCGTGCGCGTCTCCTTCGGGTCCTCGAACATCTGCCGCGTGTCCCCGACCTCCACCACAAGCCCCTGCTCCATGAACACGGTCCTCGTGGATACGTTTCTGGCAAAGCCCATCTCGTGAGTCACCACCAGCATGGTCCTGCCCTCCTCGGCCAGCCGCCGCATGACCGAGAGCACCTCCCCAGTCAGCTCCGGATCCAGCGCCGACGTAGGCTCGTCAAAATAGATGATCTCCGGGTCGGCCGCCACGGCCCTTGCGATGGCGACCCGCTGCTGCTGCCCGCCGGAGAGCTGATCCGGAAAATGATCGCACCGGTCGGAGAGCCCCACCTTGTCAAGCGCCTCCCGGCCGATCCGCTCCGCCTGCTCCTTTTGCATCCTGCGGGCCGTCACCAGCCCCTCGGTCACATTTTCCAGCGCGGTCCTGTTCAGAAACAGGTTGAAATTCTGGAACACAAAGGCGGTCTTTCTGCGGATCTGCGCGATCTCCTTCTTTCCGGCCAGACGAAGGTCGATCGTCCTGCCGTCGAAGGTCATCTCTCCGCTGTCCGCCGTCTCCAGAAAGTTGAGGCAGCGCAGAAGCGTCGTCTTGCCGGCCCCGCTGGGCCCCAGGATCGCCACCACGTCGCCCTTTTCCACCCGAAGGTCCACGCCCTTCAGGATCTCGGCTCCGTCAAAGCTCTTTCTGAGCTGTCTGATCTCCAGCATCCTCTACCTCCTGTTCCTTCCATAAAATTGCAGCCGCTTCTCGCCCGCGCTCTGGATCTTCGTCAGCACGGTGGAGAACATCAGGTAGATCAGCCCCACCTCCAGATAAAGCGCCAGCGGCTCGTACGTCCGGGCCACGATGCGCTGGGTCGCCATGAACATCTCCGTCACCGTGATGTTGGCCGCCAGCGAGGTGTCCTTCACCATGGCGATCAGCGAATTTCCAAGCGACGGAAACGCGGTGCGAAGCGCCTGCGGCAGAATGATCCGCCGTATGGTCTGCAGATACGTCATGCCCACGCAGTACCCCGCCTCCAGCTGTCCTTTCGGCACCGCCTCCAGCGCCGCCCGCATGACCTCCGCGCAGTACGCTCCCTCGTTGATGGAAAAGACGATGACCGCCGACGGAAAGGGCGGCAGGACGACGCCCAGATTGGGCAGCCCGTAAAAAATCACAAACAGCTGCACCAGAAGCGGCGTCCCGCGGATCACCCATATATAAAATCTTGCCAGCTCCTTCAGACCCCGGATCCCGGCGAACTGCACCAGCGCCAGTACGACCGCGATCACCATGGCAAAGGCGAACGACACTACCGTGAGCGGGATCGTCGTCGTCAGCCCCGGCAAAAGGATTTTAAAAAACGAGTCTGTCAGGATCCCTGCCAAACGTTCGTCTATCATGCCGCATTCCTCCTCTCAGGCATTCTCATTATAATATGCCGGAGGGAAGATAGGAAATACTTCGTTTCAATACTGAGGTATGCGTTTGAGGCATTGAAAAAAAGAGGGCGAAACCGGCGGTTCCCCCTCACAGAGCATCTGTCAGATAGTTTAGAAAGATACCGTTCAGCGTCTCAAGCTCCGCCTCCGGGACCGTCCCGGTCAGCGAGTGAAAGATATTCAGGATCGTTTCCCGGTCCTCCGGGGTGATCACGGTGATATCCAGCATGGACGCCGAGTTCAGATCGTTGGGCTGAAATTTTTCAAGCCCGTTTCCCAGTTCCTTTCTGTTCATCCGCAGGATCGTCTGGGCGGCGGGGGTGAGGAAGTAGCAGAAGATCAGATCGGTGTCGTTCCTGTATCTGTCCCTGACATAGACGGAGTGGAACGTGGTCAGCGCTTTGACGCCGGCCAGATTCCGCACAAATTTGATCCTGCCTCTTCCGGCGGAGCCGACCCATATGGGAGCGGGCGCTTTTTGCTCCATCGAATACCACGGAGAGCGTCCCGCCGGAAGATATTTCTCATGGACGCCCTCCGTCTCTCCCCGACGGATGTATTCTTCTAATTCCTCTGTCGGTCTGTCCCGGACGTCCAGCAGGTACACGGTTTTATCCTGCTTCGACAGACGCTCAAACTCCTTCTCTGTAAAGACGCCCTGCGAGACGTCCGCCGACCGGCAGACGCACCTGGAAAAGAAGGGCTCCGGGATCCGCGTTTCTTCTATCCTGCTCTTATTGAAGCAGTAAAAGCGGTTGGCTCCTGTCGCGATCCCTCTCGACACGGTGCAAAAATCCGACAGGCGCGCAAGGTTTCTATAAGCCGCCGCTTCTTCGTGAAAAAGATACTCTCTCCACTTCGCGTCCGGCCGGATGTCCGCATACTTCACCGCGACGAAGCTCTCTTTTTCCAGCACGGCCGCCGCTGGAGCCTTCAGCCGGTCGGCAGAGCTCACATTGTAAAATCTGATCTCGTCCTTTTCCTCTCTGTCAAGCAGGAGGATGCAGCAGGTAGTCGTCGCGCCGAAAAACAAGTCTCTGTCATTGGAAAAATTGAGGATGGCATACAGCAATCGTTGTTCGATCATCTGTTTTTTGATCGCCGCGCCGTAGGTGGAATTGAGAAATTCACTCGGGATCAGATAAGCCAGACGCCCCCGGCCGGACATCTGAAAGATACTTTTGATCAGAAACAGGATGTACAGATTGGTATAGCCGCTGTAGGAAACTCCGGTATGCAGACGTATCTCTTCGAGGATCTTTGCTCTGTTGGAGACCGCCTGGAACCGGTTGTACGGAGGATTGCATACGATGGCGTCATACTGCTGGTCCCAGCCGTTCAGCAGATAATCCGAACGGCTGATATGGGCGGAGGCCGGGTTTCCGAAAAAATCCAGGATCCGGTCGTCGATCTCGTATCCGTACAGGGAACAGCCGGGCTCCACGTCCGATGCGCATTTCAGAAAAACGCTGTTGCCGACTGCGGGATCGAGCGCCTTTTTTGCATCTTTGCAGGCCCAGCCGCACATAAAGCGGGCGACGACCGGATCGGTAAAATATTGTCCGAAGGCTTTCCTGTGCCGCTGCGTCACCGACTGGGCGTAGGCAAGTTCTTTTTTTCCGTCAAAGCTGCTCATCGTTCCTTTTCGCCTCCGCAGGGCGCGTACGGCCCGGACAGCCGCGCGGCCAGATCGTCCAGCGCCTCCCGCACGTCCGGCCGGTCGGCAAGGCCCTTTTTGTCCGTGCCGCCCATGGTCACGGCTCCCGCGCACTCCGCGCCCAGATCCTCCAGCATACAGGAAAGCGTCCGCTTCGCTCCCTCGAACTGCCGCCCGGACTCCGGCGCGCCCCCGGTCAGCAGGATGCCGCCCAGCCGCCATGGCTCCCGCCGGTCTCCCCGGACGACCGCCGACCAGTAGACCTGCAGCCGGTCCAGCGACGCCTTCATGGAACCGGGAATGTTGTGAAAATAGACCGGAGCCGCAAAGACGATCCGGTCCGCCCCGTCAAGCTTCCGGTAGATCTCCGTCATGCCGTCCCGGACGGCGCATTCCGGATGGGTGAAGCAGTAGCGGCAGTCCCGGCACGGCAGGATATCTTTCCGGTTGTCCATGGAGATCACCTCGACCTCCCCGTCCAGCCGTCCGGCCAGATATTCCGTCATCTGCGCCGTGTGCCCGCCTTTCCTTGGCGAGCCTGTCAGGATCAGCGTCCTCATGCCAGCACCTCCTCCATCGCCTTTAAAAATCGCTCGTTGTCGTCGCGCCCTTTCACCGCCGCCCGGTAATCCCACGGGCCAAGCCCCCGGTAATTGCCGCAGCGCCGGATCAGGATGCCGTGGGGCAGGAGCCTCTCGTACAGATCCTCGACGCCTTCCGCCCGGAAGAACAGGTAATCGGCCTGTCCGTCCCACACCTTCAGTCCCAGCGCCTCCAGGCGCTCCTTCATGCGGCGGCGCTCCCGGCGGACAAGCTCCACGGCCCGCCGCCTGTACTCCCGCTCGCCAAGCGCCGCCACTCCGGCCTCGGAGGCGGGCACGCTCACATTCCAGCAGGGGCCCGCGGCCTCCATGCGCGCCAGAAGCTCCCTGTCCCCGCAGACGCCGTAGCCCAGCCGGAGCCCCGGCATGGCGTACATCTTTGTGAAAGATCTGAGCACGAACAGGGACGGACATTCCGCCGCCAGAGGAAGCAGCGACAGCTCCTCCCGGCCGGTGAAATCCAGAAAGCACTCGTCCAGCACGAGGAGCGTCCCAAGCTCCTTCGCCCGCTCCAGCATCCGAAGCAGGAGCTCCCGGCCGGTCAGGATCCCCGTGGGGTTGTTGGGGTTGCACAGAAAGACCACGTCCACCGACGGATCCATCCGCTCCAGTATGTCCTCCCGCACCCGAAGATCGCTCTCCATCTCATAAAACACAAAGTCCGCGCCGGTCTGCCGGAGCGCCTCCTCGTATTCGGAAAAGGTCGGGACCGTCAGAAGGGCTTTTTTCGGCCGGAGGGCGTAGGCCAGCCGGTAGATCAGCTCCGCCCCGCCGTTCCCGCAGAGGATCCTCTCCGCCGGGACGCCGTGCTCCGCGGACAGCGCGGCCCGAAGCTTCCGGCATTTCGGATCCGGGTAGTGCTCCGCCGCGGACAGCGCGTCCGTCACCGCCCGCCGGACGCTTTCCGGCATCCCCAGCGGATTGATGTTCGCGGAAAAATCAAGAACGCCCTCCGCCAGCGTACCCGCCAGCTCCTGAAGCTCCTCCCCGTAGATATCTCCGCCGTGCACTGCCATATGTAAAGCTCCTTTCTGTGGTTCTCTTCTGTCGTATGCAGGCCGCGGGCCCGCTCTCCTGACCGGCTTTTGCCGCGCCGCTCATCGCTCCTCGTAGAGCAGCGCGTCCCGGACGCCCTCCGCCGTGTAGACTGCCGCCGACCGGTGGACCGAAAGTCCGGCCGCACGGGCCGCACGGGCGGTCACCGGGCCGATGCAGACGATCTTCGCCCGCGCGTTTCTTCCTTTTTCGTCCAGCATGGAAGCGTACGCCCGCGCCGCCGACGCGCTGCAAAGCGTCACATAGTCGATCTCCGGCAGGATGCGGTTCAGCTCCTCCGCCTTTCTTTCATCCGTGACGGTGTGGTAGAGCGCCACGTCGTCATAAGCGATCCCGGCCCTGGAAAGCGCCTCCGGAAGCTCCCCGGACGCCTCCTTGGCTCTGGCCAGCAGCACCCGGTCATGCTTCCCGAGCGCCCCGGTCCACTCCTGCGCCAGATCCCTGCTGCTGTAACGGGACGGGACGAAATCCGCGAAAATGCCGTGCTCCTCCAGCGACCGTTTCGTTCCCGCGCCGATCACCGCGAATTTAATCCCCGACAGGCTCCGGACGTCCTTCCCCTGCTCCCGCAGACAGTCAAAAAACAGCCGGACGCCGTTGCTGCTCGTAAAGACCGCCCAGGTGTAGTCTTCGATCCGCTCCGCCATGCGGGCAGTCTCCTCCGTCCGAAGGGGCTCCGTGCCGATCAGGCTGAAGGCCACCGCCTCCGCGCCCTCCGCCTCCAGCGTTCCGCACAGATTCTCCGCCATCTGCTCCGTGGCCGTCACCAGCACCCGCCGTCCGGACAGCGCTCCCCTGCCGTACCAGTCGATCTCCCGGCGCAGGGATACTACATCTCCCACTACCGTGATGGCCGGAGTGCCGATCCCCGCCTCCGCCGCCGTGTCGGCGATGGTCTCCAGCACGCCCACCGCGGTCTTCTGCGCCGCCGTCGTGCCGGACTGGACGACCGCCGCCGGCGTCTTCGGATCCTTCCCGTGGGCGATCAGGTTCGCCGCGATATCCGGGAGGTTTTTGAGGCCCATGAGAAAGACGAGCGTCCCTTCCTCCTTAGCCAGCGTGGCGTAGTCCAGCACGCTTCCGGATTTGTGGTCTCCCTCGTGGCCTGTGATCACATGGAAGGACGACGCGTGATCCCGGTGAGTCACCGGGATGCCCGCGTAGGCAGGCGCTCCGTAGCAGGACGAGACGCCGGGCACGATCTCATACTCGACGCCCGCGGCCCGAAGCTCCTGCGCCTCCTCGCCGCCGCGCCCGAAGACGAAGGGATCCCCGCCCTTCAGGCGGACGACGTTCTTCCCCTCCAGCGCCTTTTCGATGAGGAGCGCGTTCGTCTCATACTGCTTCAGATGATGGCGGGCCGCCCGCTTTCCCGCGTAGATCAGCTCCGCGTCCCTGCGCGCCTCGTTTAAGAGAGAATCCGAGGCCAGACTGTCGTAGATGATCACGTCCGCCTGCCGGATGCAGGCGAGGCACCGTCTCGTGACCAGCCCCATATCCCCGGGGCCCGCGCCCACGAGCCAGACCTTGCCCTGGAGGAGCCGTCCCGCCAGCTCCCTTCCGAGCGCCTCGGCCTCCTGCGCGTCGAAGCCGGTCCTGCGGCTTCCGGACGCCCGGCGAAGGCGCTGCGCCGACAGCGGCGCCGTGGCAGCGCCCGCCTGTCCGCCTGCTCCCGCCCGGCCCTCCGCCGGGACTCTGGCGTACATGGCGTCCATCGCAAGGACGCCGTCCCGCAGTCTGGCGTGAGCAGCCGCAGGCGCGTTGCAGCTGCCGCCCACAGCCTTTAAGAATGCCCGCTCCGCGCACAGCTCCACCCACGCGGCCGGATCGTGGATCGCCTCCATGACCTCCGCAAGATGTCCGACGCGGCTCTCTACTGCTAAGATCGCCTGTCCAGCGGCGGGCAGGCAGTCGGACAGGGACAGACGCTCAAAATGCCATCCGTCCTCCCCGCCAAGCTCCAGACGCCCAAGTCCTGCGGCCGCCAGCATGATGGCGTCATACTGCCCGTCCGCCAGCTTTTTTAACCGGGTCTGCACATTTCCGCGGATCAGCTTCACCTGAACGAGCGGATTGATCCGGCGGATCTGAAGCTCTCTGCGAAGGCTTCCGGTCCCCACCACGCTTCCCGGCTTTAAGTCCCGCAGCGCCGTGCCGTCCAGAGTGACCAGCACGTCCTCCGCCTCGCCTCTTGGAAGGACCGCCGCGATGCCGAGCCCCTCCGGAAATTCCATCGGCATATCCTTGGCGCTGTGGACCGCCAGATCGATCTCTCCGCTCAGAAGCGCCTCCTCCAGCTCCTGCGTGAACACGCCCTTTCCGCCGAACGAGACGAGGGAACGGTCCAAAAGCTCGTCCCCCTTCGTGGACATTTCGCAGATCTCCACCCGGATATCCGGAAACGCCTCCCGTATCTTTTCCTCCACCATATGCGTCTGGACCAGCGCAAGCCTGCTCCTTCTGGTCCCGATCCGGATCGCCTCAGTCCTCATAAGCGGTATCCTCTCGGCGTGATCATTTTGCCGTTCTTCACATACGTCTGGGAATTTCCGATGATGACCACGCTGAACATGTCGATCTCGGCGTGCTTCAGCTCCCCGAGCGTCGTGATGACGCTCGACTCGTCCCTGCGGCCCGCGTTCCGCACGATCCCCACAGGCGTGTCCGCGCTCTGGTATTTCATCAGGATGTCCGCGGCCTGCTCCACGTAGCCGGTGCGTTTTTTGCTCTTCGGATTGTACAGACAGACGATCATATCTCCCTGCCCCGCGCAGTCCACCCGCTTCATGATCCGCTCAAGGGGCGTCATCAGGTCGCTCAAGCTGATCACCGCAAAATCGTGCATCAGCGGCGCTCCCAGCACCGAGGCCGCGGCGCTGGCCGCCGTCAC
>JAUNHB010000049.1 GCA_030524125.1 Eubacteriales bacterium
GGCATCACTGCAATAGATAAACTTTTGGCAGCCAAAATCTCTGAGAACTTTCTTTATAAACTTCCGCCTGAATAAAATAGTAGAAGTTGTACTGCCGTTTGCTTTCACGTAAGATTTGCAGATATAAAACGACTCAGCGTTTTTGGATTTCGTTATATGTAGGTTCATATGCGTCCCTCTTATTTCCCATTATATTATGAAATAACATAAAATAACATATCAAAAATCGAAAAAGTTGACACAAAAAAGCAGGTTTTATGCGACCTGCAAGCACTTTTTTCGATATGCAACTGTCAAACTCCCGTATATTGCGGAAAATTTCCGGCAACTTGACTTTCCGGACAGAGCGGTTATATAATGGCGGCATCTGAGGAAGGGAGATTTTCGGGATGCCGGGAGAGGTTCTGCTTTTATTCGCGTTTCTGATCTGGACCGCGTTTTTTCTGATCTATCTGTCCAGTCCCCGGAGCCGGATGAACCGCTGGTGCTTTGCAAGCGGCCTGATCTTCGGCGAAGGGGTGATGAAGGAATATCTGTATTACGAGCTGGGGCCGGTCCTGGTGGAGCAAGGCGTCTGGACGCTGGCTTTTTCCCAGGGACTCTATTCGGTGCTCAGCGCGTTATTTTATTATTTCGCTATGCCTCCGGCTTTGATCTTCTGCTATTATTTTTGTTACCTGGACAGGAAGGCTCCAAAGCTTTTCCGGATACTGTGCGCGGTCACCTTTGTGCCGGGCCTGATCTTCTGCGCGGTCTATCCGTGCACGCAGGTGCTGTTCTATCAGCAGGACCGGGTGTTCTGCCTGGCGGTGGCGCTGTATGACTGGGGCTTCGGGCTGATCGCGGCGGGGCTTTTGATCCGGACGCTCTGGCGGGAACGGACGGACGCCTGCTTCCGGCAGAGGCTGATCGCGGCGGCAGGCATGCTGATCCCGCTGTTCTGCTGGCTGACCGCCGCCTTTCCCTACCATGTGTTCGGCGGGGGCTCTTTAAGTAAGCTCTGGCAGGGCAACGTGGTCATCGTGGCCGCGCTCGTGATCTACATTTTGTTCCATATGACCCACGGGGGCATCTGGGGGATGCGCGTCCGGTGGGAGCGCTATGACTGGCCGAACGACGCCGGGACCATCCGGAGGAACGCGCGGTATGTGGGGCACACGCTGAAAAATGAGTTGTCCAAGATCGAATGGAGTCTGGCACTTTTGGAGGAGCAGGGAATTTCAGCCCCGGAACTGGAGGTCATCGGACGCTCCTCCAGCTACCTGAAAAGGTTTGTCCATGAGACGCAGATCTATTCTGATGAGATCTTCCTGCACTGCGAGGAGCATCCGGTTCGTGAGATTTTAGAGGAGGCGGCCGCGCACTGCCGGGAGGACCGGCGCACGAGGATCGAGATCGGGGACTGTGCAGAGGAGCCGCTCCTGTGCGATCGGCTCCATCTGACGGAGGTGCTGAAAAACCTTTTGCTCAACGGCGCGGAGGCGGCGGGAGAGGACGGCGCGGTGTGGCTTTGCTACGAGTGCGGAGGCTCCTCCGGAAAGCCGTGCATCCGCGTCAGGGACAACGGGCAGGGGATCGGAAAAGAGGAGATCGGCCAGATCTTCGATCCCTATTATACGACGAAGGGGACGAGCCGGAATATGGGGCTTGGCCTGTACTACTGCCGAAATGTGATGCTCGCGCATAAGGGAAGGATCGAGGCGAGGAGCGAGCAGGGGGAGGGGAGCGAATTTACGCTCTGGTTCCCGAAGAGACGGAAGAAAAAACGGAGAGACTGAGATGAAACGGATAAAAATTCTGGTCGTGGAGGACGACAGGGACTGCTGCTTATTGATCGAACATACATTGAAGAGCCATACAGATCTGGAAATCGTCGGCTTTTGCGGAACCGGGGAGGAGGCGGTCCGCGCGGCGGAGACGGAGAGGCCGGATCTGGTGCTGATGGATCTGAACCTGACCGGACAGGAGCTGGACGGCATTGAGGCGGCCCGCAAGATCCGCCTCGGGACGGACGCACGGATCGTGATCCTGACCGCTTATGAAGAACCGGAGACGGTGCTCCACGCCAGCGTGCGGGCGCTGGCCTCCGGCTATGTGGTGAAAAGCCAGTTTGCCATGCTGGTGCCGACCATCCGGCAGACGGCGGAGGGGCCCACGCCCCAGTCTCACATGATCTGCGCCGCGATCCTGAGAACCCTCTCCCCCGCAGAGCAAAGCGTATTCCGGCAGATGATGGGACAGGAGGCGCATATACGCTCCGCCAGAAAGACCATTGCCAATCAGCAGACCAGCGTTCTGAAAAAACTGGATCTGACAGGGCGAAAAGAGCTGATCCATGTGTTTTCCATCTATAATTCCTAAAAAGTTTGGGAACAAAAGAAAATCATACCATGCTAAAATAAAATATAGATTCTGATCCCACGGGAGATGGGGACAGAAAAGACGTCTATGCAACTTTATTTTTATGAAACAGCATAGAATCGCTTGGGAAAAGCGCGATATGTGCTTTTTCCCAGGCGTTTTTTTATATCATCGTTTTTTTAAAAGGGGAGCGTGTGTATGAAAAAGCAGACTGGCCCTTTGGGGACTTTGCCGGCGGGAACGGTGCTGGCGAGGAGATATACGCTGGAGCGGATGCTGGGGAGAGACGACTTCGGGACGCTTTATGCGGCGCGGGACCGCCGGACGGGACGGCGGGTGACGGTTCGGGAGTATCTTCCTGCCTTTCTGGCATACCGGGACGCGGAGGGCAGGATCGTAGCCCGCTCCGCCGAAAAAAAGGAGCTGTTCCTGCAGGGAAAGGAATATTTTCTGGAGGAAGCAAAGGCTCTTTCAGCCTGCGCCGGCGTGGATCATATGCTGCGCGTGTACGGAGGCTTTGAGGCGGAGGGAACCGCCTTTCAGGCAGAGGAACCGGCGGAGGGCGTGACCTTCAGGGAGTATCTGCAGGCACAGGGCGGAAGGCTGGAATGGGAGGAAGTCAAGAGACTTCTTCTGCCTGTCATGGAGACGTTGGAGGAACTCCACAGCCGGGGGATGATTCATGGGAATCTGTCTCCGGAGCAGCTGCTCCGGACGCAGGGAGGAGAGCTGAAGCTTTGGAATTTCGGAATGGCCCGTTACAGCATAGGCGTGAAGAGCCGCGAGGCCGGCCGGGCGCTCACGGATGGATTTTCACCGCCGGAGCAGTACGCGAGAAATGGCTGGCCGGGGGTAAGAGCCGATATTTATGCGATGGCGGCCATATGCTACGCGGCAGTCACCGGGCAGGAACCGCTGCTGTCCATCGACCGGACGCAGGAGCGGCCGCTCCCGCGCCCGTCCGCTTTTGGAGCGGGGCTTTCGTCCTACGAGGAGGCGGCTCTGCTCAAAGGGATGGCGACGGATCCGGAGGCCCGGTTCCAGAGCATGAGAGCCTTCCGGGAAGCCTTTGGGCGAACCGGCCTGGATACGGAAGCGGAGAAAAAGAAGAACGCGAGGAAACATGCGGCGTCTTTTGGCGGAGGCGGATTCCGGGCATGGGCGGCGCGGCATTGGAGCAGAGAGAAGCTTTCGCGGATGTTCTGGTGGTTCGTGAGCGAGCTTGCCGTCTTTGCGGCTGTGATCGCTTTTCTGGTCGTCATTTCGCCAGTCTTCTGGCTCTTGTCGCTGCTGCTTGCCGTTCTCAGCTGTCCGCTGCTCGCCGACAAGATGAAGAAATGGAAGCCTTTCCGGAAGCCTGTCGCCGCGGCAATCGTCGTCCTGATGACCGGGCTTCTCGCGAGGGAGATATCGGCGCCTGAGAAGTCGATGTGGGGAGTATTTTATACTGACGAATACCAGTACACTGTCATGGGTGGGAAGGCCTCCATTTTAAATTATACGGGGGATGGGATCCGGGTGGAGATTCCCTCTGAACTTAACGGAGCTTCGGTTCGGACCATAGAGTCAGACGCATTCTCCGGCTGCAGAAGATTGGAGGAGGTCATAGTGCCGGAAGGCGTGACGGACATCGGGAGCAATGCGTTTCGGGGTTGTATCCGTCTCGCGCGGGTCAGCCTGCCGGATACCATGTCTTCGGTCGGAGCCTACGCTTTTAGCGACTGCCTCCGGCTGACAGAGGTCATCATACCAGATCGGGTGGAGAAGGTTGAAGTCGGGGCGTTTGACGACTGTCTGGGACTTGAACGCATCAGCATCCCTGACGGCTGTGAGATAATAGACATCGGTCTCGAAGAGATCACGATTGAGATAAGGGAGTGAGAGGATGAAAGATCTGGAACGGGCATATCCGCTGGCTCTGCCGGAGGGGACGGTGCTGGACGGACGGTATATCGTGGAGCGGGTGCTGGGGCAGGGAGGCTTTGGTATCACCTACCGGGCGAAGGATCACCGGACGGGCGGGACGGTGGCTGTGAAGGAATATTTCCCGGACGCCTGTGCGGCCAGAGACGGCACGCACGACGTGACGGCCTATTCCGGGGACAGGAAGGACGACTTCCTCTACGGAAAAGAATGCTTTCTGGAGGAAGCCCGGACGCTGGCGGAATTTATCGGGGAGGAACATATCGTCCAGGTACGCAGCTATTTCGAGGAGAACGGCACGGCGTATTTTGCCATGGACTATGTGGAGGGGATCAGCCTGCAGGAGCTGATCCGGCAGCGGGGCGGACGGCTTGGCTGGGAAGAGACGAAGGAACTTCTCTTTCCCATTATGGACGCGCTGGCGGCGGTCCACCGAAAAGGGATCATCCACCGGGACGTGGCCCCGGACAACATTGTCCTCGCGCCCGGCGGCAGCGTAAAGCTTCTGGACTTCGGAGCGGCCCGGTACAGCATGGGAGACCGGAGCCAGAGTCTGGACGTCGTGCTCAAGCATGGGTTTGCGCCCTGCGAGCAGTATACCCGCCACGGGCGGCAGGGGCCCTATACCGACGTCTACGCGCTGGCTGCGACCATGTACTATGCGCTGACCGGGCGGCTGCTGCCGGATTCCATAGACCGGCTCGGAGAGGACCGGGCGATCCTGCCAAGCACGCTCATGGCGGAGCTTGACCGGGAGACGGAGGACGCGCTGATGAAAGGACTGGCCGTGCAGCCGGAAGATCGCTTCGGTACGATGGAGGAATGGAAGGCGGCGCTGGCGGCGGAGCATCCGGAGGAGGAGACGGTCGTGGAGGACGCCGGGAGGCGTGTTAAGAAGGAGCGGGATCCGCGGCTTCAGAGCTTTCTGCGAAACGGGATCGGTCTGGCGGTCTTTGTCGCCGCTCTGGCTGTCGCGTGGCAGCCGGGAGACGAACAGAATGACGAGCCGGGCCGATCCTGGGAGACGGAGGAATTTACGGAAGGAAATTACGACTATATGATCGAAGATGGGGAAGCGTCCATACAGAGCTATACCGGTACAGAGACGTCCGTCCATATTCCCGCTATAGTCAGGGGAGTCCCGGTGACCCGCATCGGGGACTCCGCTTTCGAGGACTGCGCGACGCTGCTTCGGGTGGAGATACCGGAAGGGATCCGTTATATCGGGGAGTATGCCTTTTATGGCTGCACCCGGCTGGAGGAGATCTCCCTTCCGGACAGTCTTGACGAGATGGGCGATTCTGCGTTTGGCAGCTGCCTGTCTCTGCGAAGCGTAGAGCTTCCGGAGGGAATGATGGTCATAGAGAACGGCGTTTTTCGGAATTGTGAAAGTCTGGAGAGCATCCGGATTCCCGACAGCGTGGAGGTGATCTGGCAGGATGCCTTTACTTACTGCGAGAGCCTGTCCGGCGTCAGCATCCCGGCAGACTGTGTCGTGGAGGACGAAGCTTTTGATGAGGACATGAGGGAAATGGTTGTGAGAAGGAACGAATAGGAGACGGGGATGGAGAGAGACAAAGGGCGTCGGGGGGCGGGGGAGCTGCCCTCCGGAATGAAGCTGAACGGCAGGTACCGGATCGAACGGATCGTGAAGAGGGAGGCATTCGGGGCCGTCTACGAGGCATGGGATGAAAAACGGCAGCTGCGGGTGGCGCTGCGGGAATATTTTCCGGAGGAGCTGGCGCTGCGGGATGAGAACGATAAGGTGTCGCCGCTGCCGGGGATCCAGAAGGAATATTTTGAGTACGGCAGACGGTGCTTTCTGGAGGAGGCGGCGGAGCTGGCCGCCTGTGCGGGCGTGGAACAGATCCCGGCGGTATACAGATCCTTTGAGGCGCTGGGAACGGCGTATTCGGTCATGGAATTTGTGGAGGGCGTAAGCCTGAAGTCATACATGCGCGCCTGCGGCGGGAAACTTGACTGGGAAGAGACAAAGGGAATCCTGTTTCCGGTCATGGACGCGCTGGCGGCGCTTCATGGCAGACAGATCCTGCACGGAGATATCGGACCGGAGAGCATCGTTCTGTGCGGGGACGGAAAGGTGAAGCTTCTGGACTTCGGCAGCGCCAGATATGGACTGGGAAACCGGAGCAGGAGTCTTGGTACGGTGCTTCAGGCAGGATTTGCGCCCCGGGAGCAGTATACGCGTCAGGGCAGGCAGGGGCCGTGGACGGATGTGTATGCGCTGGCGGCGGTATTTTACTACGCGCTCACCGGACAGGAGCCGCCGTCGTCCGTGGAACGGATTCAGGAGGATTGCCTGACGCCGCCCGCCGGGGCTGGAGCGGATATTCCCGACTTTGAGGAGGCGGCGATCCTGAAGGCGCTTTCTGTTCAGCCGGCGGAACGGTTTCAGGACATGGGCGCTTTTAAGGAGGCGCTGGGCGGGACGCCTCCGCCGCAGACGTCCGAGCGGGAGAAAAAGAAAGTCCTGCGGGCCGCGGCCAGAGAGAGGCGAAGGCAGAGCAGAACATGGAGGTCGGCGGCAGGAAGGCTGATCCGGTGGTTTCTGACAGAAATCTGTCTGTTTCTGGCGTTTCTGCATTTGTGGGGTATAGGTCCGGGAAATTATCTCGGGCCGCTGGGAAAGATCGGGATTTTCCTGCTGCTGGCAGCCATGGCATGCCCGCCTCTCACAGACCGGACGAAGAATCTGAAATGGCTCCGGCCCTACTATGCGCTCAAAAAGCCTCTGGCAGCCATTCTGCTTATGCTGTTCGTGAGACAGCAGATGGTTTTGCTGGATGAGAGTCTGCGCCATATAGAAGGCATCACGCTGCATGCGCCGGAGTACGAGTACCGTCTGGAGGACGGAGAGGCGGAATTTCAGGCCTACCTGGGAAAAGATACGGTTTTTGAAATTCCGGAAGAGATCGACGGCTACCCGGTCACATCCATCGACGACTGGGCGTTTCGAAAATGCAGGGGACTGACGGCGGTGACCGTTCCGGAGGGCGTCGTATCCATTGGTGAGTACGCTTTTGAGGACTGCACCCAGCTGACTTCCGTAGAGCTTCCGGACAGCGTCGTGTCTATCGGGGACGGAGCTTTTATGGACTGTGTCGGTCTTCAGGAGATCGACCTGCCGGACGGGCTGGAGCAGCTGTCAGAAGGATTGTTCCAGAACTGCGTGGAATTAAGCCGGATCCATCTCCCCGCAAGCCTGATAACGATTCAGGAGTCGGCGTTCTATCACTGTGTGAGTCTGACCGAAATCGAGCTTCCGGAAAGCCTGATGGTGATGGGACAGTACGTTTTTGCGGGTTGCTGCGCTCTGGAGCGCGTGGCGGTGCCTGAGGGGGTTACCTGGATCATGGAAGGTACCTTTTTGAACTGTGAAGCGCTCACGGAGGTAAGGGTAAGTCCGGACTGCAGGGTGGATGAGGACGCGTTCAGCGCCGGGATAGAGCCGGTGCTTACCAGAGAGGTGGAGGGATCATGATGGAATACGATGAAAAATACCCGTATGCGCTGCCGCAGGGGACGGTGCTGGACGGGCGGTACATCCTGAAGCGGGTGCTGGGACAGGGAGGCTTTGGCATCACCTATCAGGCGGAGGAGCACGGAACAGGGGAACAGACAGCCATCAAGGAGTATTTTCCGGACGCGCTGGCTTTCCGGAGCGGGGCGATTACCGTTGCTCCCTATTCCGGAGAGCGGGAGCAGGAGTTTCTCGATGGGAAGCAGTACTTTCTGGAGGAGGCAAGGACGCTGGCCCGGTTTCGCGGAGAGGCGCATATCGTCCAGATCCGCAGCTATTTTGAAGAGAACGGAACCGCTTATTTTGTCATGGACTATGTGGACGGCGAAAGTCTGCAGGAATATATCCGGGAGCGGGGCGGCAGTCTTGGCTGGGAGGAGACAAAGGAGCTTCTGCTGCCGGTCATGGACGCGCTGTCGATCGTTCATGAGAGAGGACTGATCCACCGGGATGTGGCGCCGGACAATATTTTCCTGACCGGGGACGGCCCGAAGCTTCTGGACTTTGGGGCGGCCCGGAATAGTCTGGAGGATCGGAGCCAGAGCATGGACGTGGTGCTGAAGCACGGATACGCGCCCCGGGAGCAGTACAGCAGGAACGGACGGCAAGGATCTTATACCGATGTGTATTCTATGGCGGCCACCGTCTATTTTGTGCTGACCGGACAGACGCCGCCGGATTCCGTCGAGCGGCTCAGGGAGGACGAGATCATACTGCCCAGCAGTCTGGGAGCGCAGATCCCGGCGGGCTCCGAGGATGCGCTCATGAAGGGAATGGCCGTTCAGCCGGAGGAGCGCTTCCAGACCATGAGGGAGTTTAAGGAGGCGCTTCTGAAGGGGGAGAGTCCGGACGGCAGAGAGGAGAAGCTGCGTTGGAGCAGGGGGAAATGGTCCGGCTATCTGACGACGGCAGCGGCAGTCCTGATCTTTATTGTGGGAATCTCCGCAGGGAGGACGGAGCAGGAGGGCGTGTTCGTTGACTGGAAACTTTATACGAAAGGCGCATACAGCTATGAGCTGAAGGGCGCGGAAGCGGAGATTCAACAGTATAGCGGGACGGAGAGCGAGGTGCTGATCCCGGAGACGCTGGGAGGATCTCCGGTGACTTCCATTGGATCCAACGCGTTTATGGAGAATAGTGAGATGACAAGTGTTACGGTGCCGGAGGGCGTCCGCAGCATCGGCGAGATGGCGTTTTGCGTATGTGAGAGTCTTGCGTCGGTCAGTCTTCCGGAAGGGCTTGAGGTCATCGAAGAGAATGCGTTCATAGCATGCGAGGGGCTGACGGAGATTCGCATCCCGGACAGCGTCTTTCTCATTGAGAGCGGTGCTTTTATCTATTGCATCGGGCTGACAGAGATCGAACTGCCCGATAGCGTCCGCTGGCTTGGGAGCAGTGCGTTTGAGAACTGCGGGGGACTTGAGCGCGTCGCCCTGTCGGCGTCGCTGACGGCCATAGATGACGGTACCTTTCAGGGATGTACGAGTCTGACGGAGGTGGTGATCCCGGACAATGTAAAGAGGATCGGAGCGTCTGCGTTTTATGGGTGCGAGAATCTTATGTACGTCAGCATCCCGGCAGACTGCGTGATCTCAGACTCTGCTTTTTGGGGATGCGATCAGGTACAGATCGAGATAAGGGGGAACAGCGATGCGTGAGCAGGAGAGTTACCCTCTGGCGCTGCCCTCCGGCAGCGTGCTGAACGGGCGCTACATCGTGGAACGGGTGCTGGGACAGGGAGGCTTCGGCATCACCTACATGGCCCGGGAATACCGGACGAAACGGCCGGTGGCCATCAAAGAGTATTTTCCCGACACGCTGGCGGTCCGCGCGGGGAGCAGCGCCGTGCTGCCCGGCGCAGGTTCAAAGTCCGGGGATTTCGTCTATGGAAGACAGTGCTTTCTGGAGGAGGCGAAGACGCTGGGAGAATTTACGGAGATTCCGGGTATCGTAAGGATCCACAGTTATTTCGAGGAAAACAATACCGCCTATTTCGCGATGGACTACGTGGAGGGGCCGAGCTTTCAGCGGTATCTGGAGGAGCGCGGCGGGCAGATCGGCTGGGAGGAGACGCTCAGGGTGCTCTTCCCGGTCATGGACGCGCTGGCCGCGGTCCATGAAAAGGGCATCATCCACCGGGACGTGACGCCGGACAATATGATTCTGGCTTCGGATGGAACCGTGAAGCTTCTGGACTTTGGAGCGGCTAGGTACAGTCTGGGCGACCGGAGCGAAAGTCTGGATATCGTACTGAAGCATGGATACGCTCCCCGGGAGCAGTATGCGCGGCACGGCCGGCAGGGGCCTTATACGGATATCTACACGCTGGCGGCGACGGCCTACCGGGCGGTCACGGGAAGGCTGCCGCCGGACGCTCTGGACCGAATCGACCGGGACGAGCTGATCCCGCCGCGGGCGCTGGGGGCGGATCTTCCGGCAAAGGCGGAGGCGGCTCTTCTGCGGGCGCTGGCCGTTCAGCCCCGGGATCGGTTCCAGACCGTGAGAGAATTTCGGAAGGCCCTTGCCGCACCGGAGTCGAAACCAGAGCCGGGACTGAAACCAGAGCCGGACGTTTTGCCGGAGAGGAGGAGCGGGCTTTCCGGACGGGCGGCGCTCTGCGCGGCGGGAGGCGTCCTTTTTCTGGCGGTCTCGCTCCGGCTTCTGTCCGGAGGCGCCTTTGAGAAGGAGCGGACGGAGAAAACGGCGCTGTCCGCGGAACCGGTGTCCATAGAGGCGGTATTCATAGAGACGGGCGGCGAGGAAGAGCTTCCGGATCCGATGGACGATTTTTTGTACAGCCAGGGCGTCCTGCAAGGCTATACGGGGGATGAACTCAACCTGACGATCAAAGGAACTGATGATGGAGAGGAGATCCGGGTCATCGGGAAACGGGCCTTTTCCGGAAACGGGAATCTGACGACAGTCGTGCTGACGGAAGGGGTGACACAGATCGAACAGAGCGCCTTCTACCAGTGCGGCAACCTTGAGGAGATCCGGCTTCCGGACAGTCTGGAGACCATTGGGGAATATGCTTTTGCGGAGTGCGTCAGTCTGCGTGAGATCCGGTTCGGGGAAGGACTGACCGGGATCGAAAGCTATGCCTTCTCCAACTGCGGGAGCCTGACGAGCCTGACGATCCCGGACAGCGTCGCATCTATCGGACGGTGTGCCTTTGAAGGGTGCTCAGGACTGGAGCAGATCAGCATACCGATGGGCTGCGAGGTGGACGAGACTGCTTTTCGCCGGTGTAATGCCGAGATCTCATATCGCTGAACAGAGAGGAAAGAAAAATCGTTACAGTTCAGACCAGCCTCGAACACTCGCTGTTCGAGGCGTGAGAACGTGATTCAGGTGTGAGCGGGCTCCTTTTGCGAAGCAAAACTTCAAAATGAGCCCGCGAAAGTAACTGTTTACAGGGTACCTGTGAACAGTTACGAAAAATCAGTAGGAGGAATTGTGAAAATGTCAATCGTAGAATGTGGAAACGGTCATGTCTATGACGCGGATCAGTACGCGGCCTGCCCGTACTGCAACGGAAACAGGACGACCATTGATTTTACAGGAGGACGGCCTGCGTCAGGCGGCAGAACCGTCGCTCCGGAGACAATGAGGCCATCGGGAGCAGGAGAAACAGTCTCTCCGTTCGGCCCGTCAGGGGAGCTTAAGAAGACGGTCGCGCCGGAGAGCTATCGGAAGCGCATGGAGAAGGAGAACCGGACCGTCGGCATCTTTAAAAAGAAATATAACATCGAGCCCGTCGTGGGCTGGCTCGTGTGCGTGGAGGGACCGGAAAAGGGAAAGGATTTTCACCTGTGGGCGAAGATCAACACCATCGGGCGCAGCGAGCAGATGGACGTGTGCGTCGCCGGAGACATGACGATCTCCAAGGAGAACCACGCCAGACTGGCCTACGATCCGAAGCACAACAACTTCCGGCTGATCCCGGGGGAGAGTACCAACAATATTTATCTGAACGAGGAGCCTGTGTATCTTCCGGCGCTTCTGACGGCCTATGACAGCATCGAACTGGGAGAGAGCCGGATGCTCTTCGTCCCCTTCTGCGGCGAGCGGTTCCGGTGGGACGACAGGCTGACGAAGAAGGAGGACGAGGAGGCGTAGATGGGGATCTTTGCATGGCTGGGAAAGGGGCGAAAAGGCCGGGCGGAAGCCGGACAGACCCAGGAGGAAGCCGGGCAGCCCCGGGAACGCGCCGCCGATGCGGGACGCCTGCTCAGTTATCAGGCGGCAAATCTGCAGGGAGTGGGCAGGCGCGAACGGCAGGAGGACGCCTTTGCTTTTGTGAACGCGCTGGATGTGACGGAGATCCGAAGGAGAGGGCTTCTCGCCGTGGCGGCAGACGGCATGGGCGGCATGCAGGGAGGGAGCTTTGCCAGCGGCAGAGCGATCTCTGTCCTGCGGGAGGATTTTGCCGGAATGGACTATGAGGACAGCCTGTCCGGTCAGCTGGAGGAGAGCGTGCTCCGGGCCGGGAGGGAGATCTTTTCCGCCCTTGGAGGAAACGGAGGAAGCACGGTGATCGTCTGCCTTCTCTATGAGGAGCGCCTTTATTTTGTCAGCGTGGGGGACAGTTATCTTTATCTGAAGAGGGACGGACAGCTGATCCGGCTGAACCGGGAGCACAATGTGCTCCACCGGCAGTATCTTCAGGAGATCCGCTCCGGCCATGTTTGCGCATCGGCGGTGGAGCCGGACAGGGAGAGCGCGGCGCTGACGGGATTTCTGGGAATGGAATCGCTGGAGGAGATGGACGTGCTGCGAAAGCCGCTCCCGTTAAAGGACGGAGACGTCCTGCTGGTCTGCTCGGACGGCGTCGGCGGGACGCTTTCGGAGGAGAATCTTCTTTCCTGCCTGTCGGAGGGTTGTTCCGCCCGGGAGATGTGCGCCCGGATCGAGGAAGGGATCCTGCGGGCGGACAGAGCGGATCAGGATAACTATACGGCACTGGTGATCCGGTGCGCTTATTAGAAACAAAAAGGAGAAGAAACATGAGAAGGATCAAAAGGAGCATCATGGGGCTGGCGGCGGTTCTGCTGCTGACCTTCGGAGCTGGAATGACCGCCCTTGCGGCATTCAACACCGAGACACGGGAGAGCGTTGCGGTCGTCCACATCAGCGTGGATCTGGACACGGGAGAGGATCTGCGCCTCGGCTGGGGCACCGGGTTTTTCGTGGGGATCGAGGGCGAGCACCCGCAGTATCTGATCACCAATTATCACGTGATCGAGGATTTTGTGGAATACGGTTCGGGAAACCTGATGAATTTTACGGTGAACGGCATGGAGGCTACGGGCCGCAGCAAGATTCGGGTCTACTACGATTCGGAGGATTATGAGGAAGCCTATCTGGTGAACGGGGATGAGACGAAGGATATCGCCCTGCTGAAGCTGAACGCGGGTACCAGTCAGAGAAAGCCGGTCTCGCTGTGCAGCCCCACCGATGATATGGTAGGCTCCGCCGTCTACGCGGTAGGCTATCCCGGTCTGTCGGAGAATATTTTTGCCAGCGCCACCTCGTCCTGGAGCGATTCGGACTCCAGCGTCACCAGCGGAAGCATCAGCCGGATCTTCACCCAGTCCGGCACAGGAACCCGCAACATTCAGATCGACTGTGAGATCCAGCCCGGAAATTCCGGCGGCCCGTTGGTCAACGACGACGGGGCCGTGATCGGCGTCAACGCATGGAGCGTGGAGCGCAAAGACAACTCCGCTTCTTTGAACTATGCGATCAGCATCGAGGAGGTGATCCCCATGCTGAATGTCTACGGAGTGGAGTACACCATGTACGGCCAGCAGACAGAGGTTCCGGCCGACAGTCAGGCCGTGGAGAGCACAGGTGCGGCGGAGACGGAATCTTCGGAAACAGGGATTTCGGAAGCTGATCGTCTGGAAAATGAGGAGCAAAAAACCGCAGAGACGCCGGAGACGGACGAGCCGGAGGCGGAGAGCGCGTCTATGTTGCCGGTGGCCATTGCCATCGTGATCGCCGCCGCCATCGCGGGAGCGGCCGCGGTCATCGTATCCGGTAACCGGAAGAAAAAAGCGGCGGCACAGCAGCCTGTTCCGCCGGCGCCCGTGCCTGAGCCGGTACAGCGGCCTTTCGTCCGCTCGCTGGCAGCCCAGCACGGAGGACAGAGGGTGCCTGTGGGAGAACAGATCGTGATCGGCCGCAGCCGGACGGACTGCGCGCTCGTATTTCAGGAGGGGACGGCCGGAGTCAGCGGCAGACACTGCTCTCTGGCGTGGAACGCGGGAACCGGCGAACTGATCCTGACGGATCTTAATTCCACCTACGGTACTTACCTGCAGAACGGGCAGAGACTGACGCCCGGGACGCCGTACCGTTTAAGGCCGGGAGATCATTTCTATCTCGGGGAAAGCGCCAATATGCTGAGCGTGGAAATGGGGTAGCGGATGAAAGGATTGGATCATTTTGTCTATACCAGCGCCGGTGACAGGCCGGTCAACGAGGACGCGGTCCGGGTGAAGGAGCTGGCGGACGGAGGACTCTATGTGCTGGCGGACGGCCTTGGAGGCCATCGGGACGGCGCGCTGGCCTCCGCCTGCGCGGCGGAGGCGCTGACGGGAGCAGAGAGTCCGGAACCGGGAGAGGAGACCGGCGAATGGCTCTCCCGGCAGATCGCCGGGGCAAACGGGCGGCTTCTCGCTTTGCAGCAGGAGCAGCGGAGCAACATGAAGAGCACGATCGCGGCACTGTACATCCGCAACCGGACGGCCTGCTGGGCCAACGTGGGAGATTCCCGGCTGTATTATATCCACCGGGGCGAGCTTATGGCGGTGACGGAGGATCATTCCGTTTCCTATAAGAAATATGCGGCGGGAGAGATCACCCGCGAGCAGATCGGGCAGGACGAGGATCAGTCGAGACTTCTGCGGGTACTGGGAACAGAAGGCGGCGGGAGAGCAGATCTGGCGTCCGCGGAGGAACCGGAGGCAGGGGACGGATTTTTACTCTGCTCAGACGGGCTGTGGGCATATCTTCGGGATCAGGAGGTGCTGGTGGATTTTCTGAAATCCTCCACGGCGAAGGAGTGGGCCGAGGGGCTGCTCCTTCGCGTGATGGAACGTGTGAAGCCCGGCAACGACAACCTCTCGTTGATCACCGTCTGCGTGACATGGGAGGATGAGAAAGGAGAAGACGGTGTATAGGAATCTTTACAGGAAAATAACAGCGTTTCTGCTCGCCGCGCTTCTGCCGGTGTGCGTGCCGGTATCGGCAAAGGCGGAGGAAGGCCAGGAGGCGAGAGCAGTCTCCGCGTGGTGTATGGACGGCGTGCTCCATTCCTTTTTTCAGATGCCGGACGCGTGGAAGGACACGCTCCCGGAGGTGAGCGCGGTGCTGAACGGGACCGCCAGAGAGAAGGAGGCGCAGCCGGAGGCAGTGTCCGCGGGCGACACGCCGGTGTCGTATCTCCTTCTGGTGGATGATTCCACCTCCATGCCTGCCTACCGGCAGTGGGTCTTATCCTTTGCGGACGCGCTTCTGAAGGAGGAGAGGCAGGAGACGAGGGTGACGGTGGCTTCCTTCGGGGCAGGCTTTCAGGTGCTGAAGGAGGATCTGACCAGCGTCTCCGGCGTGAAAAGCGTCCTGTCCGCCATGAAATACAGCCAGAGAGCCTCCGACATCAGCGGAGGAGTGACGGAAGCGTTTTCTTATCTTGCGTCCAAAGAACGGGAAAGCGGGGAACTTTCCAGTCTGATCCTCCTCACGGACGGGGAACCCTATCTGACGGGCGGGGACGGGAACGATGAAAGCGCGGTAGCGCTGGCGGCCGAAAAAGCCGGGAAAGCGATCGAAGAGACCCCGGAGGTGATCGTCCACACGGTGGGGCTGGCCGAGTGGGAGACCTCCACAGGGGAAGCGCTCCGGGCCGGCCGGGGACTTCACCGGGACGTCAGAAGCCAGAGCGCGGCGGCGAAGGCCGGTCGGGAGATCGCAGCCTATACGGACAGTCTGTACCGGATCGATATCCCGGCGGAGTGGAGTCTGGGAGAGGGACGGGGAAAGGCGGAATATACGCTCTCCTTCCCGGAGAACAGCGAGCTGGAGGAAGCATACGGTCTGATGATCCTGACCCTGCCCGAGGTGGGCGACGTCAAAGAGATCGCCGAAAGCAGAAGAGCGGCGGAAGAGGAGGGATCCGGGGCGATTCCGATCGAAGAAGCGGGATCCGGGACAGAAGCGGCGGGAGAGACGGAGCCGGAAGAGCCTGCGGCCGGCGAAGAGCCGGAGGAAGACTCCGGGGAGGAACAGGCGCAGGAAGCGGACGGTGAAGCCGGAGCAGCGCCGACAGAAGAGACTGAGGAGAGCAGCGGGGAAGCGGCGGAGATGCCATCAGGAGAGGAAACATCTGCGCCGGGCTTCCTGCCTGGACTGGCCGCCGCCCTGATCGCAGGAGCGGCCGTCGCCGCCGTGATCGCGGCGCTCGTCCGCTCTCAGCGCAGAGGAGCCCGGAAGGGCGGAACGCCCGGTGAAGACGCCATCGCCATGAGACTGGAGATCCTGGAGGGCACATGCCGGAACCCGGACGGAACCTTCCTGCTGGACGAGCCGATCCTCATCGGCAGCGCGCCCTCCTGCGGCCTGATCATTGAGGAACCGCAGGCGGCCCCGCAGAACAGCCGGATCTTCCGGAAGGATGGACTGATCTACATCGAAGATCTGAAGCAGGAAAGCAGCACGTTTTTGAACGGGATGAAGATTCACGCTCCCAACCGGCTGCGAAGCGGAGACGAAATAGCGATTGGGGGCGTGAGAGTGCGGTTCTGGTTTTAAAAGGACTGGCCTCCGGTGTGCGGCGCAGCGGGCTTGCTGTCATGCGGCGGCGTTGAGTTTTCCTTCGTTTTGGAGCCACTGCACCTCATCGCGGATGGTCTCGGCAAAGGGACGGCAGGTAAAGCCGAGCTCCCGTCTGGCCTTGGAGCAGTCAAAGTCGTTGTTGCGCGTTAAATTGTAGACGGCAAAGTCGGTAAGCGTCGGGGCTTTTCCTGTGAAGCGCTCTCCCAGAGAGAGCAGCCTGGCCACAAGATGAGCGGTCGTGGCGCTGAGGACAGGCGGATGGTAGTCAAGTCCCGCAGCCTGATTGATCAAATCAAACATTTCTTCCATGGTAGCCATCTCATTGCTCATGATATAGCACTCGCCCCGGCGGCCTTTTTCACAGCAGGCGATGACCCCGGCGGCCAGATCACGGACGTCCACACTGTTGAAGGTGCCGGAGATCCCGGCCTTCATTCCGCCGCTTGCGTACTCCAGTATGAACTTGGCTACCGGGCCAAAGGCGTAGTCGTTCGGGCCGCATATGCCGGAGGGATGGACGACGGACGCGTCCAGCTCCGGATGATCCCGTACCGCGTTCAGCACCAGCTGGGTAGCCTCCGCCTTGGTCACGGAGTAATATCCCACAAGCCCGTCCGTGGGCAGAAAGCGATCTACCTCGCGGATGCGCTGGCCTTTGGGCGCTTCCGGAATAGCTCCGGTAGAGCTGACATACACCAGCTTTTTGACCTTGTGCTCCAGACATTTCCGGATGATGTTCCGGGTTCCGTCCACGTTGACGGCATGGATCTTCGGGTTGGGGTTGGGATCGAGCGTCACGACGCTGGCGCTGTGGATGACCACCGCTTCGCTGTCTTCCGGGATATGGAACAGCTCCTCCAGGGAATCCGTATCCAGGAGATCGCCCCAGACAGTCTGAACCTCCTTCGGCACATATTTTGCAGCGGGATCGCCCCGCAGCACCAATGCGCGGACGGACTCGCCTTTTTCCACCAGCTGACGGGAAATGTTGCTGCCCAACAGACCGGCGGCGCCGGTCAGAATATAGATTTTCTTGTTCATTTAAAAACCTCCTACTTTATCTGTGATGATGTATTCTTTCTGGAACTGGATATAGAATACCCCCGCTTTGTTTGGCGAATATCAATAAATTGTTAACGTTTGATTAAAATAAAAGTAACAGTTCAGAATGGGGATATACGAACGGGCCGGGATGTGGCATAATAAAAAAAGAAGCTGTGGGAGGCAGCTTTAAAATGATGATGACCGCGTATCACGGCGGATAGATGCCGGTGAAGGATCCGGAAATACGGGCGGGACGCAATACAAAGGAACATGACAGACAAAAAATACCCGGAGAAATGTGGTAAATCTGCTGGGAAAAGAACGCATCGGGAAAATATTTGAATGCTATATGCAGGGAGACATGCTTTAAGAATGGAGGACTTTCAAATGGGAATGAATTCAATTGATCCGGAAGACGATCAGTTCGCGTATCGCTATGACACGCAGCTTCTGATCGACAGACGGGACCGCGATCTGGACGAGGACGAGATCTCCGATTATATCACGGAGCATTTTGAGGGGAACAGCCTCATCGCAGCTGGTGACGAGGATCTGGTCAAGATCCATTTTCACACGAACGAACCGTGGAAAATACTGGAGTACTGCAGCTCGATCGGGGAAATCTACGATATTGTTGTGGAGGATATGATCCGGCAGGCCGACGGGCTGCAGGGATGATGGAGGTGAGACGATGAAGCTTGCGGAAGCGCTGCAGGAACGGGCGGACATCAACAGGAATATCGAACAGCTGAAAAACCGGCTGAAGAACAATGTGCTGGTGCAGGAGGGAGAGCGGCCGGCCGAGGAGCCGGAAAAGCTGAAACGCGAGCTGGATCAGGCGGTCGAACGTCTGGCGTACCTGATCTCCTGCATCAATCGGACCAATTCGCAGACGAAGGTGGAGGGCCGGACGCTGACGGAGCTGATCGCCCGGAAGGACGCTCTGGCGCTGAAGATTCATGTGTATAAGGACACGGTGTATGCCGGGAGCCAGACCTCCTATCGCGCAAGAAATACGGAGATCAAGATAAAACCGGCGATCTCCGTCGCGGACTGGCAGTCGGAGATCGACAAAATGGCGAAGGAGCTGCGGCTTTTGGACAACCGGCTGCAGGAGAGCAACTGGAAGATCGATCTGATCGAATCGTGATGCAATAGTTCAGCCAGCCGGGAGCAGCAGGCCAAAATCGTGCCTGCACGAATTGTGGCCTGTTGCCCCCGGCTGAGGGAGCGCCGGATCATGAGCAAAGATAGCCGCGAAGCGGCGGGGAGCGCGTCAGCGCGGCTTTGCGAATGGCGCGGGCTGAACGATGCCGTAACCTGACAATAGTTCAGCCAGCCGGGAGCAGCAGGCTAAAATCGTGCCTGCACGAATGGCGCTGGCTGAACGGCTGCATCTGATCTGTTGGTAGCGGAAGCAGGGCGAATATCACGCGGCGACAGCGCAAGTCGTACATCGGCGCATTCAAGGGCAGGTGCGGGGTTCGATTCCCCAAGGACTGTTATGCCCCGACAGCGCACAGGTGCATTGTAATGATTGATCGTGATGACCGGATATTGACTGCGGACGCGAGGGTGGGAACGGGGAGATGGATCCTGATTCAGGACAGGGAGGATCAAATGAAAAGAAGATTGGTATTGCTGACGTGCGCGGCGATCATGCTGACCTTTGCTGCCTGCGGAGAACAAAAGGCGGAAGAACCGGAGAAGGAACAGGAGCAGACCGGCGCTCTGACGGAGAGCCCGGAGCAGACTGATTCTGCGACTGCTTATTCTCCCTGCGTTATGGTGGACGGCATTGTATATAAGGACACAGGATATGTAAATTCCATGGTAACCTGCGGGACGATGGACGGCGAGATCACGTCTTCTGTGGATGGGACAGAACTTCCGACAGAAGATGATCAGTCAAATTTCGGCACCGGCTATGCATGGCAGAGAAGCGCGGAGGGCTACCTCACTGTGGTCGTCGATGGGCAGTGTATGATATTTCGGGATATCGAATCGGAGGATACCGCGATTCCTGAGTTTGTCTGTCATTTTACCGCAGAGGTAAAGGAAGACCGGGGCGATGGGACGCTGTTGGTGTCATGGATCAGTACGGCGGAAGGATTTCAGCCGCTGGCAGAGGGGGATTATGTTGTGAGCGCGGACAATCTGACTGGAGATGTCCGGACCGGAGACATGGTTACCATTTGGTTTGACGGAGGGATTGAGGAGACGGAACCGGCGCGGATCGGCAATGTCTACAGGATCGAAGCGGCGCAGCCGTAAGCAGCAGGCTTCATTCGTGCGAGCACGATTTCGGCCTGCTACTTCCGGCTGGCTGAACTGTTGTCAGGCTATGGCAGCCGTTCAGCCCGCGCCATTCGCAAAGCCGCGCTGCCGCGCTCCCCGCCGCTTC
>JAUNHB010000050.1 GCA_030524125.1 Eubacteriales bacterium
GATTAAAATCCACCGTCCCCGGATCCAGCAGGGAGACGTCCAGCATCCCCTGATAGTATCGGCTCCTCCGGATCAGATCCTGCGTGCGCTTCTGCTGCACCTCCGTGTCGTAGACCGTCCGCTCCGTGTCCAGCGCATACACATCCAGCCGGATTTGCCGCAGCCACGGCATGGTGCGGAGTTCCTTCTCTGTTTGGGACGGAGTCAGCAGCTTCAGATTGTCATTGTTAAAAATGATCTGAAGCGCCGCCTCATGCGCCTCCGGACAGTCCATCGTCTCGTCGAACAAAAACCGGTCCAACAGTGTCAGTTCCTGTAATGTCTTCATCCAGTCTTCTCCTTGTATTTTATCTTAAATAACTGTAAGTTGCAAGCGCAATTTCAAAAGGGAGCACAAATCCGCCGTCGTTGAAAGGTCTCCGTTTGGCTCCTTTCAGTCAGCAATCGCACATGTTCACTTCTATCCATGGAAATTTGGGCGAAACGCCCGTTGATCTACAATTTTTGTGCAGCTTATAAAACATGAAAACCACAAACTGCACGCAGCCAAAAGTATAAACAGAAAGACGCCTATGACAGTCCTGCGTTTCTCGCAAAATCCTCCATGGAAGCCGCACCGGCCGCCAGTTTGTTCCACGCTTTGAGCCGGGCTAGGTCCTTCTCAGAAGAGATCTTCTCCCGTAGTTCCTCTGATATGGGGCCGAGCTCCGACAGAAAATACAGAAGCAGCTCGGCCATGCCTTCTGATTTTCCCTCCAACCTTTCATACATCTTCTCTTCCCACGCCTGCATATATTTGACTCCTTTTTCTTCGCTTCCTTTGATCTGTTCGACAAAGCGGTGAATCTTCTGGATCCGGGCGCTGCCGGTCTGCTGCGCGAACGCGCCGTCGGTGTTCTCGATGTAGTGGAGAAAATCCGCCAGCTCCTTCGTCACCTCGTGGTCGTTGGTCCCGCGGGTGTTGAGGAAGATGCGCTGCGCGCCGTCGCCAAGCTCCAGCGTCTTGTCCTCCTTACAGCAGGACAGGAACGTGTAGCAGTAGCGTCCCAATCCGAACAGGTCGAAGGGCATGATCATGATGACGCAGGAGTCGTTCAGCAGATTAAAATCCACCGTCCCCGGATCCAGCAGGGAGACGTCCAGCATCCCCTGATAGTATCGGCTCCTCCGGATCAGATCCTGCGTGCGCTTCTGCTGCACCTCCGTGTCGTAGACCGTCCGCTCCGTGTCCAGCGCATACACATCCAGCCGGATTTGCCGCAGCCACGGCATGGTGCGGAGTTCCTTCTCTGTTTGGGACGGAGTCAGCAGCTTCAGATTGTCATTGTTAAAAATGATCTGAAGCGCCGCCTCATGCGCCTCCGGACAGTCCATCGTCTCGTCGAACAAAAACCGGTCCAACAGTGTCAGTTCCTGTAATGTCTTCATCCAGTCTTCTCCTTGTATTTTATCTCAAATAACTGTAAGTTGCAACCAGATTTTCAAACGGGCTGTTTCTCCCTTCGCGCGCGCTTTTTTCTGTTTTGTTTTTCTTGGAAATTCAGGCGAAATGCCAGTTTGTCTGATGGATGAATTGATTATGCCACACTTTTCCGGAAAAGTCATGGTATGTTACAGTTTGTTCACAATTTTTGGTAATTTTGGAGATTTTTTCAGTTCTCCCGAGTTTATCGGAAGAAGCGTGGGATTCGGGAATACTGGATGCATGACGGGGCGCATCGCTTCGCACAGGCAACGACACCTCTGGTCTGCTCCCGGCCAGTTTTCTTTTTTCCTTTTTCATCCAATAAAATTTATCTATCTCTCAGTAAAATGACAGGCAAAACAAAGAGATACATAAAGAAAAAGCCTCGGAGCATTCCTTCCAAGGCTTTCTCTTTGTTTTAATATCCGAACAGTACCACTACATAGTAGGTATTTCCAACCTGACAGTACGCAGCAGCAACGTTGTTGTAGTTTCCGAGCATATCTACACGGTGTGTTGGTGAATTATAAAAATTTTCGTACCAATGACTTACACTTCCATCGGATGTTTTGGTAATATCTTCACCGGAACAGTTTCTTGCACCACTATGCGAGAAATCATCCACAATCTCTTCCGCTCTCTCCAGAGCCGTGCTTGCCATCGAATCACTCCAGTTCAGTTCACTCAGACCTGCCGCTGCTCTTTCGCTGTTCAGGTAATCCACAAATGCGGTGGAAAGAGAAGTGCTTTTCTCGGTCGTGGTCGCTGCGCCGGAGGAAGAACTGCCGCCGCTTCCGGAGCCGCCGCCGATGGTTCCCGGTGCTACTCCTGCGGATTCTTCAAGGATGCTCTTTGCCAATGCAATGTCACCCGCTGCTACCGCTGCCCGGTACTCTGCCTGATAATCTCTGCCAGAGGACGCTGCTCCCGTGCTTCCCGTGGATGCTCCTGTTGAAGCGCTTCCGGTGCTCCCGCTTCCCGAACCGCCCGTGCTGGCCGTCTGGGTACTGGGCTTCTCAGTCTGGATGTAGTTGTTGCTCACATATCCGGTCTGGCCGTCAAGCTCGATCTGATACCATCCGGTATCTGCCTGTCCTGTTACGGACACCTCCTGTCCAAAGGACAGCTTTCCGACCTGCTCATAGTCCGCAGACGGGCCGCTTCTGACATTGACGCTCTGCTTTGCGTACATATTCGCAATGATCGAATGATCCACAGCAAAACCATGGATCTTTTCAAAGGTTGCACTCGTAAGCTCTGCGGTCTCCTCCTCACTTACGGCTGCCACGGCAGTTACGAGGACGGAGATTGGGGTCTCCCCGGTATTCTCCTCACCTGCGGCATCGGCGGTGTCTGCTTCCTCACTTACAGCATCGGCGCCGTCCGTCTCCTCAGACGCTGCATCGGCTTCGTCACTCTCAGCGGTTTCCCCAGCTTCGTCACTCTCCGCATCCTCTCCGGCTGCGTCCTCTGCTACCTCAACCTCGGTGGATACCGCGATGGCCGCCCCATCGACCACCAGCGCCCGCTGATCCTCTGCCAAATCCTCAGATAAGGTCAGCGTATAGGTGTGATCGGCGTCGTATGCGGTGTATGTCCCGTCCTCATTTGTGGAAGCTACGAGTACGGAGTAGGTCACTGTCTCATAGACAGGCTCTTTCTCTTCCGGCTCCTCGGCCACTTCTGCCTCGGCGTCCGTCTCTACGGTTTCCTCTACCGGCTCGGTCGTCTCGGTTTTCCCGCAGGCCGTAAACAGGGATGCGGTCAATGCCATTGCCAGCAGAACACGGATACTTTTTCTTTTCATAACATTCCTCCCATTTTTCAGTTGTCTTTTATGATGCCCTCCTGAAGCTTTCACACATACTCTTCCGAAAATTCCAGCATTTTAATCCATATACGCCTGAAAGCTGTTCTTCGTCTGGAACTCCGCCGCTTCTTTCAACGCTCTGTTTACATCAAACGCCCCTCCGATCTGTTCCGTCTGCTTTGTATAGTCGCCGGTCTCAAACGCGGGGTCATACGCGGAGCGGAAGCTCTTATAATAATTCAACTCCGCGCCAAACGCAGGGTTCGGCTGGATCATGAGACTGTTGTACGCCCGGATGATGCCGGAGACGGGCACGCCGTAAGGATTTTTATCGAGGACGCCAAAGTCCTCGCAGTTATATTTCCATGTCCTGCGAAAAGCCTCTTTTGCGGACTGCAGAAGCGCCATGTCTTCGTCCGTCAGCTTTTTCATGTCCTGCATATAGGAGGTGTTGTCCTCCATCTGGGCCAGTGTGCTCATGCCGGAGAGAACGACCATGACGCCGTCCAGCGAGGCGGCGAAACGAATCGCATAGCTGGAGGGGGACATTTCGCCGCTCATCTGCTCCCGAATGTCAGAGGGCACCTGCGCCAGCATCCCTCCCTTGACGGGCTCCATGGCGATGACCTTTGCGCCATGCCTGCGGATCACATCATAGCATTTCTTCGCCTGGATAAACGGTTCTTCCCAGTCGTAATAATTCAAAGCGATCTGAACAGCCTCCACCTCCGGATGCTCGGTCAGGATCTGATCCAGATGCTCCGCATCGTCATGGTAGGAAAACGCGATATGACGGATCTTTCCCTGCTCCTTCCATTTTTTCAGATGCTCAAACAAATGCGCTTCTTTGATTTCCGTCGCATAGAGATAACGGTTTACATTGTGAAGCAAATAGAAATCAAAATAATCCACGCCGCATTTTTCCAGCTGCTCATGGAAAATCGCTTCCGCCTGATCCTCAGTGGGCATCATAAATGTGGGGAATTTTGACGCGAGCACAAAACGGCCGCGGTCATGGCGCTTTACCAGCGCCTCCCGGATCGCGGTTTCCGAAACGCCGTTGTGGTAGATATACGAGGTGTCAAAATAGGTAAAACCCCGCTCCAGAAAGAGATCTACCATCTGATTTAACATGTCCTGATCGATGTCTCCCGGCTTTTCGCTTTTCACCGGCAATCGCATCAGCCCGAATCCCAATTTCTTCATATCCATCTCCGTCCCCTTTCGTTCCATACATCATTTGATACGCAACCGTTCCGCCCTCGCCGTCCGCAAGGCCGCGCTGACGCGCTCCATCAGCCGGGCACAGCAAACCTCAATTCGTGCGAGCACGATTTTGGCCTGCCGCTCCCGGCTGACTGAACTGTTGTTTTCCTATATTATATTACTATCTTTCATTTCATGCAATACAGGCTTGGTTACTCCCGGACTTCATCTCACCCGGCTGTTCCAGTAGACGAACGGCCCCGCCGCCACAACGAAAAGGGCGGCCAGCCAGAGGGGACGCGCCGTGAGCACCAGAAACGCGGCTATCAGAAGCACCGCCAGATAGCGCACCAGAAAGCGCATGACAAACCTTCGGGCCGGAGAGATGCGCTCCGTCTCCCGGTCCGCCTCCTCCGGGCTGGTCATGTCGCAGCAGATCACGGCCACCGGAAACGGAGCGCCCAGATGCCGGTACTCTCTTCTGGCAGTGTACTCCACCCCGTCCATCTCGAACACCGGGTACATGCTCTCCTTCGTGATCACCAGATGCGCATGGTTCTCATCCGCATACCGGAACAGCTCCCTTGTGAAATCCTCCGGCGCGCACACCTCGCCGGCCGGCGCAAAGGAAAAGCTCCTCTTTTCTTCCGCCCGGTTCACAGCCTTGAAATCGTTGACGATCGACATAAACACTCCTCCTTTCCGTTCCTCCTGTTCCATCTGCTCCAGGACCCGGTCTGCATTCAGATTTTCCAGCTCCGTCCCGAGCAGGTTTTTACACATCTCGATCCCGGCGTCCAACTCCCGCTGCCTCTCCTGAAGCTCCGCGAGCTTCCGCTCCATCACCGCGGGCAGTCTTTCTTCGCCGGCCAGCACCTCCCGGATCTCCTCGATGGGTACGTCCAGTTTCCGGAGCACCTTGATGATCTTCAGCGTCTCCAGATCGAACGCGCTGTACTCCCGGTAGTTGTTCTCCTCGTTTCTGGCGGGACGGAGCAGTCCCTTTTTCTCATAGAAGCGGATATTCTGCTTTGTGATGCCTGTGGCCGCCTCCAGCTGGCTGATGTTCATATGCCATTCCCCCTCGTGTTCCTTTTCTTTGTCTTTACTATAAGGGATATACTTAGTATAAGGTCAAGTGTTTTTCAATCGGATAGGGAAAGATTTTCTTCCCCTACCTGCCGCGATACCACATCCAGCTCACAGCAAAGCTGTTCGCTGTCCGTTGCCCTGCAAATGGCTTCCCGTGCAGGCATGGCAGCCGCTTGCAGAGCGTATCGCGCAAAAATACCGCCGGTGGCCTGTCTGGCGCTCCGGCGGCATCTTCCGCTCTTACTATGTAACTGTTTATTTGGTCAGTCTCAGCGTCTCGCGCGCGATGGCCAGCTCCTCGTTGGTGGGGATCAGCATGACCTTCACCTTGGAATCCGCCGCGGAGATCACTCTTCTCTCGCCGCGCACGTTGTTGGCCTCGTCGTCGATCTTCACGCCGAGGTATCCCAGATAGTCGCAGACCGACTTTCTGGTGTTCTTGTCGTTCTCGCCCACGCCTGCGGTGAACGCGATGGCGTCCACGCCGTTCATGGCCGCGGTGTAAGCGCCGATGTATTTCGCCACGCGGTAGACGAACGCCTGAAGGGCCACGTCAGCCAGATGGTTTCCTTCCTCCTTCGCCTTCTCGATGTCGCGGAAGTCGCTGGATACGCCGCCGCTCATGCCGAGCACACCGGATTTCTTGTTCAGGATGTTGAGCATCTCGTTGATGTCGATCCCCTCTTTATTGCAGATGAACTGGCAGACAGCCGGATCGACGTCGCCGCTTCTCGTTCCCATGATCAGACCCTCGAGAGGCGTCAGACCCATACTGGTGTCCACGCACTTGCCTCCGATGGAAGCGGAAATGCTGGCGCCGTTGCCCAGATGGCACACGATGACTTTCGCGTTCTCGGAATCCAGTTCGCCGAACTTGATGGCCTCTCCGGACACGAACATATGGCTGGTGCCGTGGAAGCCGTATCTGCGGATGCTGTATTTCTCATAATACTCGTGGGGGATCGCATAGAGATATGCTTTCTCCGGCATGGACATACCGAACGCGGTATCCCACACAGCCACGTTGGCCTTGCCCGGCATGACCGCCTCGCAGGCCTCGATTCCCATCAGGTTCGCCGGATTGTGCAGCGGGCCTAAGTCGAAGCACTCGCGGATAACCTTCTTTACATCGTCGTTGACTACGATGGACTCGCAGTATTTGGTTCCCGCGTGCAGTACCCGGTGTCCCACGGCCGCGATCTCGTCGGTGCTCTTCACGACGCCGTGCTCCGGATCCTGAAGCGCCTCCAGCACAAGGCCGATAGCTACCTTGTGATCCGGCATCGCCTTCTCGACCACAAATTTGTCCTTGCCGGCCGGCTGATGGGTCAGCTTGGAGCCTTCGATGCCGATTCTCTCGCAAAGTCCCTTTGCCAGTACGCTCTCATCGGTCATGTCGATGAGCTGGTACTTCAGAGAAGAGCTTCCGCAGTTGATAACTAAGATTTTCATGGTGTTCTGTTCTCCCTTATTTTATTTTTGTAACGATTCAGCCATGCGGCAAACAGGAGAAACGGCTGCGTCATGCCCGCATGTAAGCAGACGGTTCTCCTGTTTGCCATACGGCGCTTCGCCGTGATCGAGAAAGCAGGCGCGCAAGCGCCGGATAAGCTGCGAAACAGCGGGCTTTCGAGATGCATGGCTGAACTGCCACTTTTACCTTACGATTTCTCCGTACACCTCGCGTCCGCAGCCCGCAGCGTTGGATTCGTCGGTGTCGATGTGCATAGCCAGCGCGTACTTCGGGCTCACGCGGACGACCACGTCTCCGAATACAAGACTTCTTCCGTCCGTGTCGATCTTTACGGATACGATGTCCTTATCCTTGACGCCCAGCTGCTCCGCGTCCTCGGGAGTCGCGTGGATGTGACGCTTTGCGGCGATCACGCCCTCCTTGAGCTCCACCTCGCCTGCCGGACCCACCAGCTTACAGGCGCCGCTTCCGGCAATGTCTCCGGACTCACGGATCGGAGCGACTACGCCGATGGCGCGGGCGTCCGTCAGGGAAAGCTCCACCTGCGTCTCCGGACGAACCGGTCCTAAGATGGAAGCCGCCATCTCCTTTTTGCTTCCGACGATGGTCACCTTCTCGTTACAGGCAAACTGGCCCGGCTGGGACAGATCCTTCTTCTTCGTCAGCTCATAGCCCTTTCCGAACAGCGTCTCCAGATCCTCCTGTGTCACATGTACATGGCGTGCAGATGTTTCCACTACGAATTTCATACTACATTCTCCTTTTCTTTCTGTATCTATCGGCATTTGAACCATGCCAAAACCCTCTGATCTGACAGGGGTTTTTTCGGTTTTTAAAAATCACTCCCCGATCTCCGAGACCAGGATGCAGTTTGGCGTCTCCACCTTGAGGGGCTTGCCCCACAGGCTGAAATACTTCTTCTCGTAATTGATCCGGAAGATGGTCATGGTGTTGGACTCGTGGTTCAGCGCCATGATGTGCCGGTTGTCGGGGAAGAAATCCGCCGCCTTCGGGTAATCCCCGCTGACCGGCAGGATACAGAGCTTTTCAAGCTTCCCGGTCTCCCGGTCGATCCGGAAGATGCCCACGCTGTTGTCCCCCGCATTGGAGCAGAGCACGTAATTCCAGTCCCGCGAAAAACGGAGCACGCAGGCCGCGCTGTTCTTGGAATGGTAGTCGTTCAGCGTGGAGATGGTCTGCACCAGCTCGAAGATGGGTCCGCGGGGGCCGTCCTTGTAGGAGTAGACGCTGATGTAGTTCTTCAGCTCGCAGATCAGATAGGCAAACCGTCCGTCCGGACTGAACTTGATGATGCGGGGCGCGCTCTCCAGCTCGCAGCGCAGCATGTCCACCAGCGTGATCTTCCCGGTCTCGTGGTTGAAGCGGTAAATCTTTACCTGATCCACTCCCAGATCCACCGCGCACAGATATTTCTGATCCGGAGTGATGTTGACGCAGTTCACATGCGGGCGGAAATTGCGCTCCGCCACGCTCCCGATCCCTTTATGGAAGATCTCGTCGGTCATCTCTCCCACCGTCCCGTCCTCGTTGAGACGCATGACCGTCACCTTGCCGTCGTGCCAGCCTCCCACGAACAGAAACTTGTCCTCCCGGTCCGTGGACAGATAGCAGCCTCTCATCCCGCAGATCGAAGCGCTGTTCATCGGCTCCAGATCTCCGTCCGGCAGGATCCGGAAAGAGCGGACCCCCTCGTCGGAAATGGAATACAGATATTTCCCGTTGTGCGATTTTTTTATGTAGGAGGGATTGTTGATCGGAACCACCTTCCGCTCCGCAGCCCGTCCGTTTTCCACATCCAGATCGTAAATATAGATTCCCTTGCTGCTGCCGTGCGTATAAGTGCCTACATATGCCACATATTTTTTCTGATCCATTGGCCGTTCCTCCTGCAGGTGACTGACTCCAGATTTTACGAAATGGCAGGTGTCACAATTTTTTGTAACGATTCAGCCATGCGGGAAACAGGGGAAACGACTGCGTCATGCTCGCATGTAAGCAGACGGTTCTCCTGTTTCCCATACGGCGCTTAGCCGTATGCGAGAAAGCAGGCGCGGAAGCGCCGGGGAGCTGCGAAGCAGCGGGCTTTCGAGATGCATGGTTGAACTGTCACAATTTTTTCTCTGTCCTGCTCACAATTATTGTTATTATATCACAGTTTAAAATGTTTGTTAATAGCTTTAAAAATTATTTTCCGGTGATACGATTCAGCCATGCGGGAAATATGGGGAGGCGCTGCGTCATGCCCGCATGTAAGCAGAGCATTCCCATATTTCCCATACGGCGCTTAGCCGCGATCGAGAAAGCAGGCGCAGAAGCGCCGGAGAGCTGCGAAGCAGTGGGCTTTCGAGACGCATGGCTGAACTGTCTCAGGGCTTAACCTGCTTTCCGAAAGGCTCTGCACAGCGCCTCCTGCGCGATCCGGAGCGTCTCCTGTACCTCCTCCTCCGTGTGGGCGGCCGACAGGAACATGGCCTCGAACTGGGAGGCGGCGATATAGACGCCCGACTCCAGCATATGACGGAAATACACTGCGAATCGCTTCGTGTCGGCGGTCTTCGCGCTGGCGTAGTCGGTCACGGGCCGGTCTGTGAAGAACAGGCATCCAAGAGAGCCCGCGTAATTCACCTGACAGGGAAGCCCCTGCTCCGCGCAGAACCACTTCATGCCTCCGTAGAGCGTTTCGCCGAGCCGCCCCAGATGGCTGTACACCTCCGGATGCTCGTCCAGATAGCGAAGCTGGGCCAGCCCGGCGGCCATGGCCACCGGATTGCCGCTCAGCGTTCCCGCCTGATAGACCTGTCCCACCGGGGAGACCACCTCCATGATCTCTCTCCTTCCGCCGTAGGCTCCCACCGGCATGCCGCCGCCGATGATCTTTCCGTAAGTCGTAAGATCGGCTTCGACTCCGAAATACTCCTGCGCCCCCGCTCTCGCCAGCCGGAAGCCCGTGATCACCTCGTCGAAGATCAGCACGGAGCCGTTGTCCGTGCACAGTCTGCGGAGGCCCTCAAGAAATCCCTCCGCAGGAGGGACCACTCCCATGTTGGCTCCCACCGGCTCCACGATCACCGCCGCGATCTCTTTTCCCCAGGCGTCAAAAAGCTTCTCCACGCCCGGAAGATCGTTGTAGACCGCCAGCAGGGTATCCTCTGTAGCTCCCGCCGGCACGCCGGAGCTGTCCGGCACGCCCGCCGTCATGACGCCGGAGCCGGCCTTCACCAGCATGGCGTCGCTGTGGCCGTGATAGCAGCCCTCAAATTTCACGATCTTGTTTCTGCCCGTGTAGCCTCTGGCGGCGCGCACCGCGCTCATGACCGCCTCCGTCCCGGAGTTGACCATGCGGACCATTTCCACGGAAGGAACCATCCGGCAGATGAGGCGGGCCATCTCCACCTCGGCCTCCGTGGCCGCGCCGAAGCTCAAGCCCTTCCTGCACGCCTCCGCCACCTTTTCCAGCACGGCGGGATGGGCGTGCCCGAGGATCATGGGCCCCCATGATCCCACATAGTCAAGGTAGCGCTTCCCGTCCGCGTCGGTCATATACGCGCCCTGTGCGGATTCGATAAAGCGGGGCGTCATGCCCACGGAGCCGAAAGCCCGCACCGGGGAGTTGACGCCTCCCGGGATCAGCTCCACCGCCTCCTGAAATAAGATTTCCGATCTGCTCATCAGCCGATCCTCCCTTCCTCCATAAAGTGCGCGATCTCCTTCGCATAGTAGGTCATGTAGATGTCCACGCCCGCCCGGTAGGCGCAGGCCGCCATCTCGCACAGGATCGCCGCCTCGTCCACATAGCCCAGCTTCGCCGCGGCCTTCACCATGGCGTATTCGCCGCTGACACTGTAAGCCGCCATGGGCACGTCGGTGGCATCCTTGATCTCCCGCACCATGTCGAGGTAGGACATGGCCGGCTTCACCATGATAATGTCCGCGCCCTCCTCAATGTCCAGAAGCGCTTCCTTCATGCCCTCCCGGCGATTGTGGTAATCCATCTGGTAGCTTTTCCGGTCTCCGAACGCCGGAGCGCTGCCCGCCGCGTCCCGGAAGGGACCATAGAAGGCCGACGCGTATTTGACCGCGTAGGACATGATCGGCGTGGTCAGAAAGCCGTTTTGATCGAGCCCCTGGCGGATGGCGGCGATATGCCCGTCCATCATGTCGGAGGGCGCCACCATGTCCGCTCCCGCCTGCGCCTGCGACACGGCGATCTGCGCCAGCCGCTCAAGCGTCAGGTCGTTGTCCACATATTCTCCCTTCAGGATGCCGCAGTGCCCGTGACTTGTATACTCGCACATACAGACGTCGCCGATATAATAGAGGTCCGGCACCTCCCTTTTTGCCTTCGCAAACGCCTTCTGCACGATGCCGTCGCAGGCGTACGCCTGGCTTCCGGCCTCGTCCTTGCTTCCGGGGATGCCGAACAGCATGACGCTTCCCACGCCCGCGTCGGCCATCTCGTTTAAGATCTCCGGCATCCGGTCCACGCTGTACCGGTACTGTCCCGGCATCGTCGGGATCTCCTCCCTGATATTCTCCCCCTCCATGACAAACATGGGATAGACAAGGGAGCTTTTATCCATTCTGGTCTCCCGGACCATCTTTCTGAGGGCGGCCGTCGTGCGCAGCCGTCTCGGCCTGATCGTCATATCCATCATCCTCTGTTACCTCTTTTCTGATTTTTTCTGTCCATCTCTTCGCCAGACGGTGATCCGTCCCGCCCGCGTTGACGCCGATCACCAGCTCCCCGCTCGCGGCGATCCCCGGAAACTGGAAATCGCACAGGCTGCGGTCGCTGCACACGTTGACCAGAACGCCTTTTTCACGGCATTCGGCCCAGACGGCGCGGTTGACTGCGGGATCGTCCGTGGCGGCCAGCGCCATCCACGTATCCGCCGGGATCGTTCCCGGCCGGTACGGTTCCCTGCGCCAGCTAAGCTTCCCCGCCCGGTGCGCCTCCCTTACCGTCTCCGACGCCTCCGGCGCAAAAACCGTCAAAGACGGCGCAAAAGCCAGCAGCGTCTCCACCCTCCGGGAAGCGATCCTGCCGGCTCCGTATACGATGATCTTTTTGTTGGCAATATCCACAAACAGCGGGAAATTCTTTGGCATATCTGTCCACTCCATGGCGCTTCGTTCCTGACTGCTCTCTATTTTACATCCGTTAGAATTGCAATGTCAACTGGGCGTGGGGGGATTCGTTGCAGATTCCCTCAATAAAATCATTAAGCTCTGTCTGCGAATGGATCGCCTGCGCCTTCCCTGATTCTTCCAGAAGGCGATTTCCGGAGGCACGCTCTAACAGGGCATAATGGTAACACGCAAGCCTTCGGAATTGCCGGACTGCAGACTCTGCCGTGTGCATCGTCCCGCTCTTTTCTTCCGCCTCGACGATGAATACCCCCTGACTGATCCCGCTCTGCAAGCGATCCCGCTCCACATAACGATATTTTTCCGGTCTCATCCCCACCGGATATTCACTGAGTAAACATCCGCCATTCTTCAGGATCCCCTCCGCCAAATCTCTGTTTCCGGCCGGACAGACAAAATCCAATCCGCACGGCAGGATCACCGCGCACCTTCCATGCTCTGTCAGCGCTCCCTGAAGCGACTCCGTATCGCAGCCTAAAGCCAGACCATTCACCAAAGTCATCCCTGCTCTGGCCACCGCCCGTCCCGTATAGCGGGAGAGCTTTCTCCCTTTTTCCGAAAAGTTCCTGCTTCCCACGACCGCTATGCTCCGATGCTGATTCAGCATGCGAATATCGCCTTTATAGTAGAGAACCGCCGGTCTTCCAGAGATCTCTCTGAGCGCGTCGGGATATTCCTCCTGAAGCGGCGTGCAAAAATTCACTCCGTATCCCGCCATAACCCCGGCCGACCGCTCCGCTTCTGTGATCTTCTTTCTGTCTTTTTCCGACAGGAATAATGTGTTCATCTCAGATTGCCTTTCCCAGCGCAAACATTTCCACCTCATCCGCTCCATGCATCCGCAAAATTTCCCGGCATGCATAGAGAGAATTCCCCGTTGTGGTGACGTCGTCCATGAGAAGTACGATCGCCCCTTCAACGCTCATATCCTCCACAGCTTCTATGGAACGCATATGAACCTCTCTGTTTCTTAAACCTCCCGCCGCCAACTTGGGGATGCTTCGCTTTCTTTGAAGAAAATACACTTTGTTAATCCGCTGATCTGCCGCCAGCATCTCTCCCAATTTTCCAAGTCCGGTCTCTGTTTTTTCGGAATCGCTGGAGGGAACAACACAGATCGTAACGCCGTCGCAGATCTCTTCCTTTAAAAGATTGTAAAAATAGCGGATCGCCTGAGGCTTTCCTTCCTTCAAATCCAAAATTTTACCGCTAAACACATCAAAGAGGGGATTCTTGATCTTTCTAGCCCTGTCAATCCAGTACCGGTGATAATTACTGTATACCACGATTTCACCCGTACCATTCCAGCTATCATTTTTAAACACCATGCTCTTCCCCTCCTTATTTTTTCGTTTTGTTTTATTATACGATACGCTTCTTTTCTTTGCAACTCCTTGATCAGATTTTCTCTCCGCCCGGCGCTCCTCTCACAGCATAAATTTCCCGATGATCTCCTCGATGGCCGCATGGTTGTTGTCCCGCTGCGTGACATAGTCGGCGGCCGCCTTCACCTCTGGCCTGGCGTTGGCCACCGCGCAGCCGGTGCCGGCGGCCCGGAGCATGGAAATATCGTTGTACTCATCTCCCGCCGCCACCGAGTTTTCGATCGCGATCCCGCGGCTCCTGCAGAACGCCTCCAGCGCCGCGCCCTTGCACACGCCCTTTGGCATGATCTCCAGATACTGGCCGCTGCTGTAATAGAGATCCAGCTTGTCCGCGCTCCACTCCTTCATGCCGTCGCAGAAGGCCTGGAGCCTGCCGCTCTCCGACAGGTCGATAGCCAGAAACTTGCACGCCTCCCTGGTCATGCCGGTCAGCAGATCCGGGACGATCTTCGCCTTCATCCGGTTTTTATTCAGATAATGCCGGAGGCTCTCGCCGTCCTGATCGGTCAGCACGAGCTCTCCCTCGTAGGTCTGCACATAGACGTCCGCGCGCTTCGCCTCCTCTGCGATCCGGCGCATCCACGCAAGCGGCATCGTCTTCTCATACAGAAGCTCCCCGGTCAGGGCGTCCAGCACCATCCCGCCGTTAAAGGCGATCACATAGCGGCAGCCCAGCCTGTCAAGCCCCCACCGCTCCAGAAGCATCCGGGCGCTGGCCATGGGCCGCCCCGTGGTGACGACGACCTCGTGTCCGGCCTGGATGGCCTGCCTGATGGCGCGTTTGTTTCCCTCCGGCACCTGCACCTGATCGTCGAGCGTCGTGCCGTCCATATCCAGAAATAAAGCTTTCTTTTCCATCCTACTGCTCCTCCGCGGGCTCCGCCGGGATAAACACCCGGCTTTTCACCGTCTCCTCCTCCGGCTTTTCCAGCTTTCTCGCGTACTCCATAAAATAATCCTGCGCGCACAGCGCCGTCTTGCCCCGGCGGTCCACCTTCTCATAGGAGCCGTCCGGCTGCTTGATCTGCGCCTTTATGGTATCCTGAAGCTGGATCCGGAGCACATGCAGGACCTCCTCTTTTAAGTCTTCGTTTTCGATCGGGAAGAGGATCTCCACCCGGCGGTCCAGATTCCGCGGCATCCAGTCCGCGCTGGATAAATAGACCTCCTCCTGTCCGCCGTTCAGGAAATAATAGATACGGCTGTGCTCGAGGAACGTCCCCACAATGGACCGCACCTCGATGTTGTCGCTGACGCCGGGAATGCCCACCTTCAGGCAGCAGATCCCGCGGATCACCAGCCGGATCTTCACGCCCGCGGCGCTGGCCTCGTAGAGCGCCGCGATCAGCTCCTGATCGCACAGCGAGTTCATCTTTGCCATGATGCAGGCCGGCTCCCCGTTTTTGGCGTGCTCCGTCTCCCGGCGCACCATGAAGAGGAAGCGTTCCCGCAGCCAGAGCGGCGCCAGCGAAAGCTTGTTCCACGAGGCGGGCTCCGAGTATCCGGAGAGCATGTTGAACACGGCCGTGGCGTCCTCGCCGATGAGCTCGGAGCAGGTCAAAAGCCCCATGTCCGTGTAGAGCCGCGCCGTGGAATCGTTGTAATTTCCCGTTCCCAGATGGACGTAACGGCGGATGCCGTCCTCCTCCCGGCGGACCACCAGCGTGATCTTGCTGTGGGTCTTGAGGCCCACCAGACCGTAGATCACATGGCATCCCGCCCGCTCCAGCATCTTCGCCCATGCGATATTGTTCTCCTCGTCAAATCTCGCCTTCAGCTCCACCAGCACCGACACCTGCTTGCCGTTCTCGGCCGCCTGCGCCAGCGCCGCGATGATGGGCGAGTTGCCGCTGACCCGGTAGAGCGTCTGCTTGATAGCCAGCACATCCTTGTCTTTCGCGGCCTGACGCACAAAATCCACCACCGGGTCGAAGGTCTGGTACGGGTGATGCATGAGCACGTCCCCCCGCCGGATCACCTCGAAAATATCCGGCGCGCCGGTCAGTCCCGGCACCGGCTGCGGCGTGTATTTGGGCGTCTTATACTCGTCAAAGCCGTCCAGCCCGTACATCTTCATCAGAAACGTCAGGTCCAGAGGCCCTCCGATCCGGTAGATCCCGTCCTCCTTGATGGCAAACTCTTTTTTCAGGATCTTCAAAAGCCGCTTGTCGATCCTCTCGTCCACCTCCAGACGGATGACCTCGCCCCACCGGCGCTTTTTCAGCTGCTTCTGGATCTCTTTTAACAGGTCGGACGCCTCGTCCTCGTCGATGGTCAGATCCGCGTTCCGCATGATCCGGTAGGCATGCACGCAGATCACATCGTAGCTTAAGAAAAGCTTCTGCATATTTCTGGCGATCATGTCCTCCAGAAGGATCACCGCCCGTCCGCCCGGCTCCGACGCCGGGACCGGCACGATGCGCGGAAGCACGGAAGGAACCTGCACGGTGGCGAACTCAAGCTCCGCGTCCTTCTCGTTCTTTTTCCGCAGAAGCGCGCCCAGGTTCAGCGATTTGTTCACGATCAGCGGAAACGGGCGCGAAGAGTCCACCGCCATGGGCGTCACCACCGGATAGACGTTCTCCGCAAAATACTGATCCACATACCGGCTCTGCTCCTCCGTCAGCTCCTCGTGGCCGCTCAGCACCTGAAGCCCCGCCTGCCGGAGTCCCGGAAGGAGGGAGCGCTGCCAGGTGGAATACTGCGTTCCCACCAGCGTGTGCACCCGGTCGTGGATCGCGTCCAGCTGCTGTCTGGCCGTCATGCCCGACAGATCCTTTTTCTCGTACTCCGCGTTGACCATATCCTGCAGAGACGCCACCCGGACCATAAAAAATTCATCCAGATTGGATGCCGTGATGCTCAGAAATTTCAGACGTTCAAAAAGAGGCGTCGTCTTGTCCCTCGCCTCCCCGAGAACTCTCTCGTCGAAGCCGAGCCAGCTCAGCTCCCGGTTCTCATAATATTCGGCTTTCATATACTCTTTTTTCATGGATCCCCTCCAGACAGGGCGCGGCGCGCCCCGCCGTTAAAGTTTTTTTGCCTTCAGCACCGGACGGATGCTGTACACTTCCTCGAAAAACTCCGCCTTTTCCCCGAACAGCGACTGCTCCAGCGTCAGATCCTCGGTCGTGTCCACCAGGATCTGCATGGTGTGGTTGTCCTTCAGGCTGACGCGGATCTCCCTGATCTTCTGCTTGTGGCTGCGGTCCAGCGCGTTGGCCACGCGCAGGATCGCCGTCAGCTTGGCGATCTTCAGATACTCGGCCCGGTCCAGAAGCGAGCTGGACGCAAGCTCCTCAAACGACAGGATGTGGCCGCTGTTGAACCGCACGATGTTGGCCACCATCTCCCGCTCCTCGTGGGAGAGCCCGATGATCTCCGTGGCCATGATGATGTTGTACGAGCATTCCGAAGACTGCGCCATATTGATATATTTCCCGCAGTCGTGGAGCAGCACCGCGATCTGCAGCAGAAGGCGCTCCCTGCCGCCGAGCCCGTGGACGCTCCGGATCTTGTCGAAGATCGTCAGCGCAAGCTGCTCCAGAACCTGCGTGTGGTTCCGGTTGGTGTGATACCGCTTGGCGATATTTCTCGCCGCCTCGATGATATCGTTCTCAAAATTGTGGCGGGACTTTAATATTTTTCTGCGGACCGCGCAGTCGTATGCAAGGCCGTCCCCCAGATCCATGCCCAGGATCACCACCTTCTCCGCCCCCGTCTCCTCGAGAAGACGCTTGTAGATCACAAGCGTCGGGATCAGAAGCGAGCTGTTCTCGTCCGGGACGCCCAGCTCCTCCTCCATGGCCTGCTGCCCCTTCCGGACAAAATCCTCGTAGAAAGCCATGAACTCCTCTCTCGTGATCTCGTTCTTCCCGCGGTTCTTGTGGACGTACTGCTCGATGTACTGGATATAATTTCCCACGAGCATGATGTAGCGGATGTTCCGCTCCTTCAGATACAGCTTTTTGTAAGTGCGAAGCTCATTGTTCAAAAGCTCCTCCATGACCTCCGCATAGCGGGCGGTCCTGGCCGCCACGTCGCTCAAACGCTCCCGCAGGCGCAGCGTTCCCATACGGATGTTCTGCGTCGTCACCAGATTATCCTTGTCAAAGAGAGAGATCTGGATGCTCCCTCCTCCCACGTCCACGATGGCCGTCCCTTTTTCGATGATGTTCTGAAACGCCTGTTCGTTGGACGCGATGGACTGATAGCCCAGATACCGCTGCTCCGCATTTCCCAGCACCTCCAGCCGGATGCCCGTGCGCAGCAGGATCCGGTCCAGAAGCAGCAGCCGGTTGTGGGTCTCCCGGATGGCGCTGGTGGCGCAGGCCCGGTATTCCTCCACGCCGAACTCCTTCATGATCCTCTTGAAATCCAGAAGCACCGCGCAGAGCTCGTCCACCATCTCCGCGCCGATCCTGCCGGTGGCGTAGGTGTCCTTTCCAAGCTCCATCCGGTGTCTCACATGATTGATGACCCGGACTCCGTTTCTGGCCGAGAGCTCGTATATTTTCAGGTTCACCTCATAGCTTCCCACGTCGATGGCCCCGAATATCCTGTACGTCATGGTCCTTCCCTCCCCTTACTTGCGGCCGGTGCTCCCAAAGCCTCCCCGGTCCTTGCCGGAAAGTCTCTCTGTCTCCTCGAAGACAAGCTCCGGCTGATGCTCCATGATCCTGAACTGGCAGATACGGTCGTTCACATGGATGACGGTATCCCGCATGGCCAGCGCCGGAAAATACCACTGGTCGTTGTCGCCGCAGTAGCTCTCGTCGATCAGTCCCATGCTGTTGACCTGAAGGATGCCGAAATTTTTAAAGGTGCTGCTCCTCGGGAGCACATGGGCTTCGTAGCCCTTCGGGAGCTCCATGGCCACGCCCAGCGGGATCAGCCGGAACTCGCCCGCCTTCAGCGTCACCTCCTCGGCGGCCCGAAGGTCGATCCAGTCCGATTTTCCTCCGATATAAGTCAGCTTTTCAATCTCCTGCGAGAAATATTTGATTTTGATCGTTTCCATTTCTCTGTCCTCTCTTCTTTGATCGGTAATCTCTTTTGTATCGGCATGCCGCGACGTCCTCCCTACGCGTAGAGCACGGTCTTCCCAAGCGCCAGCGTCGTCTTTACGTCGATGACCTTCTGGTTGGAGCTTCCCTTCCACGGCAGGTTGTTGTCTTTGAGCTCCTCCACGAACCGTCCGTCCACCAGCACGTCCAGATAAGGGATCAGCTCCAGCTCCCGGACGTCCTCCCACAGATAGCCGGTGTACAGCCAGATCGTCTTGGACGGATAAGTCTTTCGGATCTCCCGCAGAAGCTCCGTCAGCTCCTGCCGGTTCCTCTCATAGAGCGGATCGCCTCCGCTGAAGGTCACGCCGGTCACGTACTCCTTTTCCAGCTCCGCGAACAGCTCCGCCTTTGCCGCCTCGTCGAAGGGGAGCCCCCCGTCCGGATCCCATGTGACCGGATTCTGGCAGTTCCTGCAGTGATGGGAACATCCCGCCAGCCACAGCACGACCCGAAGCCCATCGCCGTTGAGCATATCGTCCTTTGTAATATTGTGGTACCTCATGGGCGCGCCTCCGCTTCCGCAGGCTCCGCGGTTTTCGCGGTTTCCACCTTTTTGGAAGTCTCCGCGTCCCGGCTCAGGATGCACCGCTTCAAAAGAAGCAGCGCCTGCCGCGCCGCCTGCTGCCGGTTTCTCCTGCGGTCTCCCGAAAAATGAAATTCCTCCACGGTCACCTTGCCGTCCACGCAGCAGCCGATGTACACAAGCCCTGCCGGATCGCCGTTTTCTCCGCCCTCCGGCCCCGCGTAGCCCGTGACGCTTATGCAGGCGTCGGCCTTCGCCGCCTTCGCCCCGCCTCTGGCCATCTGCGCCGCCGTCTGGCGGCTGACCGCCGTATGCTTTTTGAGCGTGGACTTTTTGACGCCGACCAACTCCCGCTTCGCCCGGTCAGAGTAGGTCACGAAGCCCTCCCGGAACACCTTTGAGGCTCCCGGAACGTCGGTCAGCTTTGCGCACACCATGCCTCCTGTGCACGATTCCACCGCGGTCACCTTCATGCCGCGCTCTGTGAGAAGACGGATCACCGTCTCCTCCGGCTTCTCCTTCGGCTCCCGTTTTTCTCCCATATCAGATCTCTCCTTTCAGGATCACCTGGCGGTTCT